>JAXFUC010000097.1:0-82687 GCA_034176395.1 Bacteroides sp.
GGCAAGGACGTATAGAGTGATTATCTTTTTCATTGTTTTCCGAATCTTAGGGGTTAGTTGCTTTCGGTTTCTGTATATCCCGGGTTTTGTTTGAGGCCTTGACCCACCAGCTCGATGTCTCTTAAGGGGATGGGGAAGGTGTACATATACGAGCGAGTTACGTATTTCAGACCGTTGAAGGCTGTCCAGTACTCGGGAGCACCGTTGCGTTTCTGCTCGAAGAAGCGATCGCCCTCCAGGAAGAGTTCTTTGCGTCGCTCCTGAAGAATGAGTGCCAAGAGCGGTGTCAATGCAACGCCTTGTGCATCGGTTTTGATAATTTCTTTGCTCGAAGGAGCGGGCAGATTGGCCAAGGTATAGGGGGTATGACCGTCGATGCGGTGTGCTCTCAAGTCATTGATGGCTTGTAAAGCTTCGTTTTGTTTGCCCAGATGATACAAACATTCGGCCTGAATGAGCTTGAATTCGGCTGCCCGCATGCCACAGAAGAATGTTTTGATACTTCGACGCTTGGAGTTGACCCAGAGGGTATAGCGAATGTCTTTCTCTCTCTCGGTCGAGGAGAATGCCTTGAGAAAACGGGCACTGACCGGACGCGAGGAGATGGTTTGCTGACTGTCGGACAGTCCCTCACCGGAGCTGCTGTTGATGATGCGATAGGCTTTCAACAGCTGGTTGCCGGCCAACTCGTGGGGCGATGTCATCATCTTCTTATACGCATCGCCTTGCAGTAAGGGATGCTTTTGAAGCAGCTCCTGTGCAAGTGTCAATGCAGCATCCCACTGCTTGGTCCAGAAGTAGAATCGTGTCCGATAACCCTTGATGACGTCTTCGTTGAAACGGTAGATGGCATTTGTTGTGGGGTGTTGCAGGGCCTTGACAAAGTCGGACTCAATGAAGTCGATCGTGGCTTGCAGGTCGCTGCGCAGGGGGCGTTCCTCGGGATCAAAGGTCATTACCAAGGGTAGCCCCGGCTGGTTGCGAGGCTGCTTGGAGGGAACTTCGCAGAAAAAACGCATCAATTGATAATAGGATGCTCCGCGGATGGCATGGGCCACACTGCGCAATTGATCGGCCTGCTCGCCCGTCTCCTTCATTTCGTTAATGACGATGTTGCAGTCGCGAATGATGGCATACAGGTTGCGATAGGTATCGGCCGATGCTGTGATGGCATCTCCCACATAGGCACCCAAGGATCTTCCCGTGCCTTCGGTAAGGCAAGTCTCGAAGTCGTCGCCGCAGGTGGCGTCCAAGAGTAACCATCGGCCGGTGTTACCCACCAAATACGGGTCTTCGCCCAAATCAATGCGATTGAGGTGAGTGTGGAGCAGGGCTGCAAATTCTTCGGATGTTTTGGGCACGGTGCGTCCGTGGGGCTTGATGTCCAAGTAGTCGCTGCATGCACTGCATACGGCTACTACGCATAGGCTATATAGAATATGTGTTATTTTCATAAGGCTGATTGATTTAGAATCCTACGGAAACTCCCAACGAGAACGTACGCGGGCTGGGATAGACTGCACCCGGAGTCTCGGGGTCGATACCCGAATAATTGGTGATAGTGAAAAGGTTGTTCATGCTGAATGACAAAGCAAGCGAACGAACGAAGGAGCGTTTGAGCCACTCGCCCGAGAAGTTGTAGCTCAGCATGAGCGAATTCAACTTGAAGTAAGACACGTTTTCCAACATGGAAGCCCGAGTGATGGACTCGTTGATGATCATGTAGTTGGAAAGTCCCAAGTACTCGCCGTAGGCGTCGATGAGGCGAGGATAGCCATCGGTGCGCGGGTTGTCGGTGCTCCAACGGTTGATGCGATCGCGTGTTACGTTCAGGTGGTTGGTATACAAATCGTTTTCTGCCGTGGGTATTGACTCCACGCGGCTCATGGTGCCCGAGAGTACGCTATATTTGGCAGGCGACTCGATGTTGTTGATGATCTTTCCACCCAGCGAATAAGAACCGCCCATACTCAGGCTGAGATTCTTGTAGGAGAGCGAAACGGAATATCCACCGTTGACGGGGGCAGTACCTGTACCCAGATAGAAGGCATAGTTCTCCGAGCGGTTGCGGTCTTCGGCCGTAGAGAGCAATACGTCCGGACGCACCTCGTAAGTATAGATACCCATCTTCGGATCTATGCCCTTGACTCTGCCGCTGATGAGGGGAGCCAGCGGATACCCCACGTAGTGTGTATTGAACAGACTGGGGTTGGTCACGTTGTAGCTGAGGAGTTTGTTTTGGTTGTATGCCAAATTGGCGTTCAGCGACAGGTTCCAGTCTTTGGTCTTGAGTACCTTGGCTCCCAGGGTGAACTCAATGCCTCGGTTTTGCAGCTCCGAAGTGTTGTAGGCTTGCTCATAGAATCCGGTGGTGTAAGGCACGGGTACCCCGGTCACGGCATCGCTGGTGCGACGGTCGTACAGTTCGGTTTGCAGCATCAAACGATCGTCGAAGAAACCCATTTCGACCGAGAACTTCAGGTCGCGAGTCTTTTCCCAACGCAGGTTGGGGTTGGGTGCATTCTTCAGGTAGCCCATGCGGAAACTTTCGTCGTCGGTCTTGCGGAAGCTGTTGAGATAGTCCATAACCAATTGTGGATATACGGACTTATTGATGTTGCCGGTGTATCCCATGGCGGTACGCAAGGACAGTGAGCTGAGGACGGGTTTAAGCGATTCCATGAAAGGTTCCCGATCTACGTTCCATGACAGTCCCAATGATCCGGTGGGATTGAACTGTTCTTTGCTTCCGAAGTTGCTGGAGCCATCGGTTCGAGCGGTTAAACTCAGGATGTAACGTTGCTTCAGTACGTAATCCAAGGACATATAGAACGAGGCGAAGGCTTCTTCGTAGATGCTTTGTCCGGTCAAGTTATCCATGATGGTGGCATAGGAGAGTAGGCGTGCATAGTCCATGGCCGTATTCTGCGGATAGACCGGCATAGAGGAGTTGCCCGACACGGGATCGTAGCCGTATCTCTTCTCGTAAATACTCTTCGAGTACTGTCCTCGGATTTCAGAGCCAAGAAGGGCACTGAGGTAATGGTCTCCGGCAAAGGTATCGAAGAAATGCAGTTGACCGCGTAGGTTGTAATTGGTATTGTAGGCCGAGGTCTGTGTGATGGAGCCGTATGTGCGTGTGGAGCGGCTGTCGAGCACGTCGAACGGACGGTCGTTCCATGCGGCATAGGTGTTTTTGCCATTCACATTGTCGGTCGAGTTCGTAACATAACCATACGAAGCCAGGCCTTCGAAAGAGAGGTTATCCAGCAGGTTGATGCTGAGGTTCGCAATGAGAGAGGCCGAAAGGTTCTTGGATTCGCTGTCGGTCTCATTGATCTCGCGCAGGATATTATAACCTCCCGGGGGAAGCAGGCGCTCGGTCGAGCGGTTGGCTTGCGTGAGGCTATAATACGTATTGTCGGGTGCATAGTTTCCGTTGCTTCCGTTATTGCCGTCGGTTTCGTAGGGCTTTTCGTAGGGATTGGCAAAGTAGGCATACTTGAAGGGGTCGACAGTCAGCGAGGGAGAGGTGGAGCGTTGCATGGCCATATCGGCGGTAAAGCTCAGCTTGACCCGTGAGTGAGGACGCAAATCCAACTTGGTATTCACATTATATCTATCGTAATCGTTTCGTTTGAGCAAACCTTTGTTTTGCGAATAGCCCATGGACACGTAGTAAGTGTTCTTCTCGCCACCGCCTGAGAGCGATAGGTAGTGGCTCTGTGACAGTGAGTTTCGGAAGATCTCCTTGAACCAGTCGGTGCTTGTTTGTCCCAAGCGTTGAATTTCGGCATCTTGTTGTTCGGTGGTCCATCCTGCGTACTTACCGAAGCCCGAGCGTATCATTCCCACGGCACCTATAACGGGATACTGCTTGCCGGCGGCCATGCGAGGGGCCGAGAACTCGTTCCACAGTTCTTGTTCCCAAGCCAGTTTCTCTGCTGCATTCATGAGGTTGGCGTTGCGCGAGGGGGTGGTTATCATCGAGAGATTGGTCGAGTAGTTGATACTCATTTTGCCTTCTTTGCCTCGTTTGGTGGTCACAACGATGACACCGCCGGCTGCTCGCGAACCGTAGATGGCGGTGGCCGAAGCGTCTTTGAGAACAGTTACTGTTTCGATGTCGTTGGGATTGACTCCGGAGATACCGTTGGTGAAGATTTCGTTAAAGTCGCCATTGCGTATTTGATTGCTCGACACGGTGGGAATGTCACGTTGCAAAGGTACTCCGTCCACGACCCAAAGCGGGGCGGCATTGCCACTTATCGTATTGGTTCCCCGAATGCGGATTTTGGCTGTTTCGCCTGGACGTCCCGAGAGAGCTTGCACGTTCACACCGGCCACTTTGCCCTGCATCAGCATGTCGAGGTTGGCCGTGGGTGCGCCTTTGAGCTCGTCGGAGGTAAGGGTGCTAACCGAGCCGGTGACCCGCTTCTTGGTGGTGCGTTGATAACCTGTGACAACGACTTGATCCAGCTGGGCATTCTCGTCTTCGAGCATGATTTTGCCACTGAGAGGCTTGGTTACTGTCATCGTGCGAGTCTTCATGCCCAGGTACTTGAACTCTATGCGGTCGTTCATAGCAACCTGTATGGAGACTACTCCGTCTTCGTTGGCAATGACGCCTTGCGCCTTGCCCACCACTTGAACTGTGGCCCCCGGAAGCGGTGCTCCGTAGCTGTCGACAATCGTCACCTGCACCGGTACGAGGGTGGGTGTGGACGCTGTCTGTGCGGACACTGCTATGGAGAGCAGGCAACAGCAGCTCAGTAGAAATGTGTTTAGCTTTACCATAGTTTATGAATTAAGTTATTGATGATGAATAATGTCTATATGTCGAGAGGTGGGAGCTTGCAGATGCTCCACGAAGTAATAGCGAACCAGGTTTTGATAGTAGGGAGACATGACGCTGTGATCCTTGCCTGGGAGTAGGAAGAAGTCGAATCGCTTGCCTGCCTTTATGAGGGCATCGACCAACCGATAGGTGGACGAGGGAGGAACGTTTTTGTCCACATCGCCCGTCATCAAGAGCAAACGACCTTGCAGGCGGTGGGCCAACTCCATATTGGTGGGAATTTGCGAAACGAATCTCGTTTGCCCGGTTTGCTCGTCGCGAATCTCTTGCAGGCCGTGGAAGGTTTCTCCCCACCATTGGATATAAATGTTGTTGTCGTGATTGCCCGATGCTGCCGTGCCCACTTTGTAGAACTCAGGATATGTAAGCATGGCTGCCACGGTTTGAAATGCACCGCCCGAATGGCCGTAGATGCCCACCCTTTCCAGGTCGATGAAGGAATAACGCTGTGCCAATTGTTCGATGCTGTGCTTATCGTCGGCCAATGGATAGTCGCGCAGATTGCCATAGCCAAAGGTGTGGAAGGCTCTGCCTCGTAGGGGAGAACTGCCTCGTGGAGCCACGTTGATGACGATAAATCCAAGCTCGGCCAAGGACTGGTTGCCGTTATCGTCCAAGGTGAACGAGCGCGGTATTTGGTCGTCCTGAGGGCCGGGATATACATTCGAGATGATGGGGTAACGCTGCGTGCTGTCCAAGTGCGAAGGGGTGTACATCAATCCATAGAGGTCGGTTTCCCCATCGGCCGCTTTCAGTTTGAGCAGGGTGGGGGCTCGCCACCCGGCCGCTTCGACATCGGCTTGCGAAGTGCGGTCCACTTCCACGGCTTTGGTGGGTCGGTCCATCCGTAACACCTTGACCACGGGCGGCAGATCCATACGCGAATAACGGTCGATGGCATAGCGTCCGTCGTCCGACAAGGTGAGTTCGTGATTCCCGTTTTCGGGGGTGAGCAGGGTTTGACGGCGACCGTCCAAACCAACCTTATAATATAAGGTATAGTAGGGATCAATGTCGGGCTGCCCACCGTAGGCGGCAAAGATCATCTCCTTACGCAGCGAGTCCAGTCGCACGATGTTGCCGGCCACCAGGGTCTCGCCTTGGGTGATGCGATTCAGCAGCTTCCCGTTTCCGTCATACAGATAGTAATGTCCGCGCCCTGTTCGCTCGGACCACCAAATGATTCGGTTGCCACCGTCCACAATGCGGCAGTTGAAGAGGCTGAGGTTGAGGTGGGGCGAGCAGTCTTCCGAAAGGATACAGTCCACCGTGCCCATGGTCAGGTTGATGCGACACAGATCTATGCGATCGGCCTTGCGGCTTCTGCGGGTGAAAAACAAGGCTTGAGGCGAGCGGAAGGGAAGCAGTTCCACCACTTGGTCGGGATACTTCTCGATGGGGAGCAGGTGGCTTCGGTCGGCATCGGCATCGTGCCAAAAGATTCGGGTTTGCTTCACACCGACGTCGCCCGGCATGGGCATCTTGAAGGTCTTCAGGGTGGGACGTTTCTTTCCGAGCGATTGTATCAAGCCCATCTCCTGCACTTGGCTCATGTCTTGTAGCACAAGTAAGTAGTGATGATTTATCCAAAATCCCTTGGTATTGTCCACCAAGGTGTCTGCACTGTTGCGTTGGGTGTAGGAGGCATCTTCTTTTCCATCGTGGGTGATCCGTTGAACGTGTCCTGTGCGATTGTTGCGCACGTATAGGTCATAGCCACTTCCCAGCATGGTGTAGAGCGAATCGGCGGTGTGGCTTTTGGAGCGAGTGGGCGACGGTTCCGCCCCTTCCGGCTCAGGGGCGGCTTCTTCGAGGGTGTTGGCTTGCATGTCCCATACGAGCCATTTGCCTTTGCGTTTCAAGTAGAATTTGTCGAAGTCGTTGTCTCTGAACCGGTGCCCATGGAGTTGTATGTTGCGAGCATCGAGGGATTCTCCCGTCATGGCCTCGTAGCGGCTTGCAAAGGTTCGGGTGTCGGCTATCATAAGTCGTTTTTGCCCATTGGCGGCATTCACCAGGTAGTGCATATGCTCGCCATTGCGCTTCACCGAGTAGTAGAAGTGATGAGTGTTCTTGACCCAAGTGGGGAAGATTATTTTGCCTTCGAGCCGCTTGGTGAGCGAGTCGGCCGAAGCGTTTTCGGCCTGCTCCCAGCGAGGCAGCGGTTGAGCCGTGAGCGACAGGCCGACCAGCAGCGTGTAGAAAAGACAGAAGATTCTCATGATTTGGACGAATAGGTTAGGGCCAGTTTGACAGCGGCAAGGGCATCTATCACGCCTCCCGAGGCGCAAACGCGCTTGCCGGGCATGAGGCGAGCCGACTGCATGAGGATGCTACGCACCTGAGCGGCCTTCAGTTTGGGGAAGTAGGCACGGAGCATGGCGGCCACAGCACTGACAACGGGTGCGGCGGCACTGGTGCCTTGCGACTGCATGAAGGCATTGCCCAGACCTACGGAGGCGATGCCCACACCGGGGGCAAAGACATCCACTTGCTCCACCCCGTAATTGGAGAAACCAATGCGCCCACACTTTGCGTCCGAAGCGCCCACACGTAGGTAGCAAAGTGCAGGCACTTTGTCGGCAAAGTGTTTGAGGGGAAAATACGAAATGCTGTCGATGTTCAAACCATCGTTTCCGGCCGCTTGTACAATGAGTACGTCCTTGGCCTGGGCATAGGCAATGGCTTGGGTCACCATCTGCGGTTGCGGAGAGATGTATTTGCCCAGGCTCATGTTGATGACCTTGGCTCCATTGTCCACAGCATAGCGGATGGCCGTGGCTATATCCTTGTCATATTCGTCGCCATCGGGCACGGCTCGCAGAATCATGAGTTTGGCGGCAGGGAAGGAACCCAAGGCTTGCGGGTGGGTCGTGCCTTGTGCCGCAATCACTCCGGCCACGAAGGTGCCGTGCTCGCTGTCCTCCAGTCCTAAGATGGGGTTGCCGTAGAAACGGTCTTCGGCATTGGTTGGGTCGTCGCCCAGGAGCAAGCGTTTGTCGGGTTCGTTTTCGATGCTCTCGATGCGTGTGCGCTGCAAGGCCAAGGCATCGTTATGCTGTTTGAGCAGTTGTGCCCAGGTCTTCTCACCTCCGCCTCGAAGCAGGTCGGCAAAGATGGTTTGCACATCCTGTTCCCACTGCGGATAATCGATGGGCAAACCCACCAAGGAGCTTGTCTTCAGCGTGTCGCAGTCGAGGGCGGGGAGGGCGTGAAGCACGGAGTCGATGCGGCGATAAGAGATGTCTTTGATGCGGGTAAAGTTGTGCAACTTCATATAGCCGGCAATCCCGGCTTTCTTCTTCATCTCGATGTAGTAGGCGTGTTCCTGCTCGTTGTCCGTGCGCACGGAGTCGGGTGTGTTCTTGTATCGGGGATAGAGCCGCTTGAACTCGCGAAACGCTTGCGTGCCGGCTCGCACGAGGTTGAACTGCCCATCGGCTGTTCCGAGGAAGTTCCAGCCGTGCAAATCGTCTGCATATCCGTTGCGGTCGTTGTCCTTTCCGTCGACCTTCTCCTTGCGGTTTGTCCACAAAGCGGGGAGGATGTCCACGGCCGTTGTGTCAAGCCCCGAGTCGATGATGCCCACCACCACCGTCTTGCGAGGCTTGAGTTGCCGGGCCTTTAGCCAATCCATGGCAGCTTCGATATTGGCACCTTGCAGCTCCTGACTATACCCCTTGTGCCAGCCGGGAGGATAGCTGTCTTGCCCATACAGAGTAGTGGTCACAAGGAGCAACCCGGCCAAGCAACCGATGCTCATGAATTGAAAGAAAGAAGGTCTTATTTTCATTGTTTTGCAGCTAAATTTCTTAAAAGGGCTGCAAGTTTCTAAAAAACACTGAAAGGGGCAAGCTTTTTCTGGAATAAAATGTGACAATTGTGCAATTCCAATGAATTCGGAGAAGTGAGTATGAATGTCGGACGAAGCGGTGGTTTGCTTGGAGAAAAGTGTGTGGAGAAACTCCGCCTCATAAGCATAAGTGTCGAGGATGTATCTTTTGCTGTGTGGCCGTATGACTTACAGGTGTCTTCCGACTCAAATGTAAGGTAGAAGGTCGGTTACGTTGTAATGTTTCTGTAGCCAAAGTGTAATGCGAGTGCAATACGATTGTATCCTTCGTGTAACTCGGTTGCATGATCTTTGCGGCAGACAAAAAAGTAAGATTCGACAATGAAGAAAACATGGAGTGTGTTGTTCCTCCTTTTGCTCGCAGCGGTGACTGTGCAGGCAGAAATAGGAATTCTTAAAGGAACAATCGTTGACAAACAAACCGGAGAGCCGCTGATGGGTGCCACTGTGCAGGTGGTGGGCGGAAGCCAAGGGGTAGCGGCCGACTTGGACGGCCGATATGCCCTGACCATCCGGACAGGCGTATACGATATAGTGGTGAAATATGTGGGCTATCGGTCTCAAGAGTTCAGAAGCATCGTCGTGGGGCAGAATTCTTCGCTGGATGTGAAGCTGGAAGCCGAGTCGCAAACGTTGGACGATGTGACGGTGACGGCCCAAGCCAAGAAAAACACCGAGATGGCTTTGCTGAGTTTACAACGGCGTAGTTTGATTACGCAGTCGGGCGTATCGGCGCAACAAATAGCCCGTACCCCCGACCGAGACGCCTCCGAAGTGATTCGTCGCATCCCGGGTATATCGCTCATCGACGGTAAGTTTGTCATGGTGCGAGGCCTTTCACAACGATACAACAATGCACGCTTGAACGGCGGAGCCATTCCCAGCTCCGAGGCCGATAGCCGCGCTTTCTCCTTCGACCTCATCCCCTCTTCGCAGCTGGAGAATATGATCGTCGTCAAGAGCCCGGCCCCCGAGTATGCTGCCGACTTTACGGGCGGATTCGTTTTGATCGAAACCAAGGACATACCCACGGAGAATTCGTTTTCATTGGGCCTTCAAAGCGGAGTCAACACCGAGGCGCATTTCCGCACATTCGGCTATGCCAAGGGCAGCGGTACCGACTTCTTGGGATTCGATGGCGGGCTGCGTTCGCTCCGAGGTGGTATGCACCACGAATTGAATCCCTTGCCGGGAATCCCCAATGCACCCGATCTGCGTACGGTGGATCTGTTGAACAACGGGTTGAACAACGACTGGCTCGTGCGTCACAAACGCCCCATGCCCGATTGGGGGATAAACATGAACCTCAGTAGGCACCTGCTCACCGACACCGGCAAGCAGTGGGGGTTGATGGCTACTGCCAATTACAGCAATGCCTACAAGACGTTCGTTGACATGGAAAATTCCCTCTTCGGAGCCTATGATGTTACCAACGACCGCAGCAACTACCTGCGTCGAGCCAAGGACGATCAGTACAACCACGACATTCGGCTGGGAGGTATGGCAAACTTGAGCTTTGTACCCAACTCGCAAAGTAGATATGAATGGAAAAACATCTTCAATCTCTTGGGGAAAGAACGCTATACATACCGCACGGGTTGGGACGCACAAGAGAACCGAATGGAGAGTGCCGAATATTATTACAGCAGCCGCCTGACTTACAATGGACAGCTGTCGGGTCGACACAATTGGGGCAACGACAAACTGGAGTGGAGTGTCGGTTATGCCTTCTCCGGACGACAAATGCCCGACCGCAGGCGCTACGCCCGCAGCGACGAAGGGCATCCAGGCACGTTGGCTCTGGTGCGTGCCAACGACATTCGCAGGGAGTATACGGACTTGAAAGAACACATTTGGTCGGGCAGCTTGGTTTATGAGCATCGACTGCCCGAGGTTTGGACGCTGACCCCCACGCTGCGCACCGGTGGATACGGAGAATACCGCAGCCGAGTGTACACCACCAGAGAGTTCCTATACAACTGGAATGTGCCCAACAGCTTGCCCTCGGAACTTGAACGACAAGACATACCGTCCGAGGTGTTGGCGGAGAAGAATTACGGTGTCGATGGAATCCACCTGATCGAGAAGCCCAAATGGCGCAATAACTACGAAGGTACGAACATGCAGGCAGCCGGTTACTTGGGTTTGCTTCTGCCCATCGGGCGGCTGGATGTATATGCCGGCTTGCGATTCGAGCACAATCGGATGACGTTGATTCGCCACACACGCGATGTGGAGAGGAGCCCTCAAAGTCTACACTATGAAGGCAACGACTTCTTTCCTTCGATAAACGTGGCTTATCGGCTGGACGAACGCAAACAGCTGCGCCTTTCCTACGGTCGTTCCATCAACCGTCCCGAGTTCCGTGAAGTTTCACCTTCGGTCTTCTATGACTTTGAATTGGGAAGTTCCGTGCAGGGAAACACGGCCTTGAAGTCGGCCTATGCCGACAACTTCGACCTGCGCTATGAACTCTATCCCCGTAGCGGCGAGCAGGTGTCGGTAGCCGTGTTCTACAAAAACTTCCGTTCGCCCATCGAATGGACCTATACGATGACCGGAGGCGAAACCCCTATCTACTCTTTTCACAACGCCGACCGAGCTTACAGTGCCGGGGTAGAAGTGGACTTGAGAAAAGACTTGGACTTCATCGGTCTGCCACACTGGAGCCTCTCGCTCAACGGGTCTTGGATCAAAAGTATGGTGACTTTCGATTCCGGTACCGAGCGCAACAGACCCATGCAAGGGCAGTCGCCCTATCTCATCAACGGCGGTTTGTTCTATAAACACCCGACGTGGCAACTCGACGCCTCCGTGCTTTACAACCGAATCGGGAAACGCATTATCGGCGTGGGACGAACCGTGGGCACGGTGGGTGGAGAACATACGGTCAACATCCCTGACTCTTACGAGATGCCGCGCAATACGGTGGATGTGAGCGTGTCCAAACGTTGGGGCGAGAAATGGCTGTGCCGACTGTCGGTGCGCGATGTGTTGGGCGAACGGGTGTTCTACAAACAGTTCACAACCGTTGCGCAAAACTCGGGTCAGGTGAAGAAACTGGAGGAAGTGACCAAATCCTACCGTCCGGGTAGACAATTGAGTTTGCACATCGGCTATACGTTCTAACTGCTCCGAGCACGATTGCCCACCGGCCTTCGGACGCAGCAACGACAATGAGAGACTACTGACCTATTATAAATGGAGTAAAGTAATGAAACACCAAATGAAAAATCGAAGAATGACAAAGAACAGTTTTTGGAGTTGGTTGATGCTCGGCCTTATCGTGGTCGCAACAAACACCGCTTGCGAGGGCAACCCGCAGGAAGAACCCGTGACAGAGAAAGAATACATCTGGACCAAGGATGGAGGCCTTAATGCCTGCAACCGTGTGCTATTTGAGAATAATGTGCTTGGTAACGGAGACGATGAGTTTGTTTTTGTAGGAAAAGAAACCTTACCCCGAGGCACCTATCTGCTGAAAGGCTGGGTATACGTGGCCAATGGAGCAGAACTGACCATCGAACCCGGAACCGTCATTAAGGGCGACAAGGCAAGCAAGGCTGCCATCATCGTGGAGCGAGGAGGAAAACTGATGGCGCAAGGCACAAGCCAACTGCCCATCGTATTTACCTCGGCACAACCCAAAGGAAGCCGTAAACCGGGCGACTGGGGTGGTATCGTCATTTGCGGTAAGGCACCTAACAATCAAAATGAGATGCAGATCGAAGGAGGCCCGCGAACGAAGCATGGAGGTCAAGATCCGGCCGACAATTCGGGGGTGCTTAGCTACGTGCGTATTGAATTCGCAGGTTATCCCTTCCAAGCCAATCAGGAAATCAACGGATTGACCCTGGGATCTGTGGGACAGGGCACTAAGATAGACCATGTACAAGTTTCGTATGCCAACGACGATGCTTTTGAATGGTTCGGAGGTACGGTGAATTGCTCTTACTTGGTGTCCTATAAGAACTGGGACGACGATTTCGATACGGACAACGGCTATGTGGGACGTGTGCAGTTCGGGGTGAGCGTTCGTGACCCTCGGTTGGCCGACACGTCCAATTCCAACGGCTTCGAGTCCGACAATTGGAAGGATGGCACCAATCTATCGCCCATGACTGCACCGGTATTCAGCAATATGACCTTTATCGGCCCGATGGCCATGGCGCAGGACTTTGTCAATGAGTCGGGAGCAGGGAAATACATCGACGGTGGCGACTATAATCCCAACAACGGATCGGCCTTGGGCAAGTTCCAAGCCGCCATGCACCTGCGTCGTTATACCGGCCTTTCTTGCTTCAATTCCTTAGCCATCGGCTTCCCGGTGGGGCTTATTGTGGAGAACGACAAAGGCGATGCACAAGGGGCCGCACAAAGAGGCGACATTGCTCTGCAACACATCTGGATGACCGATATGGGTATTGTGGGAAGCGATAAGAATTCCAGCTGGACGGTGGGAGACAAGGCTTTCTCCGATACCTTCTTTAAGGCACAGCCCGGTAACAAAGTGGCCACCAAGGAACAACTGGGGCTGACCACCGGAAAGTATCTGCCGGTAGCCTGCGTGCCTTTGGCCGATGAGGTGCTGAAAGCAGCCGCTTTCTCGCATGCCAAGCTAAAGGCTGGATTCCAACAAACCGCATACATCGGGGCATTTGCAGGCAATGATGAATGGCTCAAAGGCTGGACAAACTTCGACCCTAATCAAGCCGATTATTAAGCACTATACGTTGAAAAACTATCGACGCACACCCCGAAAGTTGGCTTTAGAACTTTCGGGGTGTCGCTCGTTGGTAAAAGTGCGGGATTGCGGAAGCGTTCGTGTGACAAGCTTATTTCCCATCGAACCTGACATACCGCTTCGCATCTGATGGACTCCTCCGGCCCTTGCGGTAAGGACTTGTGCAAGAGGTCTGCCTTGAGTTTATCCTTGCGATGCAGCTGACGAGCGGCAATCGGTTTCGTCCCTTTCCTAATCTCTACCCAAGATTTGAATGATACGATTCGCAGTTGGGCAGATACGTTTCGTGTCTTGAGTTGTACGGGCCACGCCTTGGAAGAACTTGGCAAGAGGAAGGTGAGAAATCTTCTTGCTAAGGATTGGTCGTGTGAAGAGTAAGCGGAGAAGAAAATGCTCGGTATGCCACAGAACTATTAGTCATGCGTGGTCGAGGTATCACGCTTCACCTCTCCCGATACTCCGCCGATGAACGGAGCATACCGACGAATGGTCGGCCTACTCTTTGCTCTCGAAAGCCCCCCATCAACTAATGTTATCTCCTTGTTCCACAAACAGAGAGATTTCATTACCTTTGCCCGTAGTTTACGCTGTACACGCCCGCATGATAGAGAAAATCATTGTCTTGGAAGAGATAGATCCCGTAGTCTTCTACGGAGTGAACAATAATCATATCCAACTGCTTAAAGCCTTGTATCCCAAGCTTAGAATCGTAGCGCGCGACAACGTGCTCAAGGTGTTGGGCGACGAGGAGGAAATGGCGGCACTTGAGGAGACCGTGCTCAAAATTGAAAAGTATTACACGCGCTACAATACCCTCAAAGAAGAAGTCATCATAGACATTGTCAAAGGAAATCACCCACAGGGCGAACAGCAAGGCGACGTGATTGTCTTCAGTACCACGGGCAAACCCATCGTTCCGCGTAGCGAGAATCAGAAACGATTGGTGGAGGCTTTCGAGAAGAACGATATGGTGTTTGCCATCGGGCCGGCCGGCTCGGGCAAGACCTATACGGCCATCGCCTTGGCAGTGCGTGCGTTGAAGAATAAGGAAATCAAGAAGATCATTCTCAGCCGTCCGGCCGTCGAAGCCGGTGAGAAGCTGGGATTCTTGCCCGGAGACATGAAGGAGAAGATCGATCCTTACCTACAACCGCTCTACGATGCCTTGCAAGACATGATTCCCCCTACGAAGTTGAAGGAGTACATGGAGCTAAACATCATCCAAATCGCTCCACTTGCCTTCATGCGTGGCCGTACGTTGAACGATGCGGTAGTGATCTTGGATGAGGCGCAGAATACCACCGGGCAGCAAATCAAAATGTTCTTGACCCGTATGGGCATGAACTCGCGAATGATAATCACCGGCGACATGACGCAAATCGACCTGCCTTCGTCCCAAACCTCCGGGCTGGTACAGGCTTTACGAGTGCTGAAAGGCATCAAAGGCATAGGCGTGGTGGAGCTGAACAAGAAAGACATCGTGCGCCATAAGTTGGTGAGCCGCATTGTGGAAGCCTACGAGAAATTTGAGAAAGACAAAGATTGATGTTGTTATGAATCAAACAAGAAAAAGGTTCTCAAGAGTAGCTCGCTGCTTACCGACCAAAGATCGGTTGCTCAACGACCCGAAATAAACCCCCAAATACTTCAAAGTCTTATGAAAGCATTAACAAGAACCGATTTCAACTTCCCCGGACAGACGGACGTGTATCACGGCAAAGTGCGTGATGTGTACAAGATAGGAGGTGACAAACTCGTGATGGTTGCCACCGACAGAATCTCTGCTTTCGACGTGGTGTTGCCCGAAGGCATTCCCTACAAAGGGCAGATGCTCAATCAAATTGCAGCCAAATTTCTCGATGCCACCACGGACATCTGTCCCAACTGGAAGCTGGCTACCCCCGACCCCATGGTCACTGTGGGCGTGCTTTGCGAAGGCTTCGCGGTGGAAATGATTGTGCGCGGCTACCTCTGCGGCAGTGCTTGGCGGGCTTATAAGAACGGCGTTCGCGAGATATGTGGCGTGCGTTTGCCCGATGGTATGAAGGAAAACCAAGCCTTCCCACAGCCCATCATCACCCCTACCACCAAAGCCGAGCAGGGAATGCACGATGAAGATATCTCCAAAGAAGAAATCCTTCGCCAAGGACTGGCCACGCCCGAGGAATATGAGCTTTTGGAGAAATACACCTTGGCTCTCTTCCGTCGTGGCACAGAGATAGCCGCTAAGCGTGGTCTCATCCTGGTGGACACCAAGTATGAGTTTGGCAAACACAACGGAACCATTTATCTCATGGACGAGATTCACACACCCGACTCCAGCCGATACTTCTATGCCGATGGCTACCAAGAGCGTTTCGAGAAAGGCGAGCCCCAACGACAGCTCTCCAAAGAATTTGTGCGCGAATGGCTGATGGAAAACGGATTCCAAGGCAAGGAAGGCCAGCAAGTGCCCGAGATGACGCCGGCCATTGTGCAAAGCATCAGCGAACGCTATATGGAGCTTTACGAGAACATCACCGGCGAAACTTTCGTTAAGGAAGACAGTGACAACATTGCCGCTCGTATCGAAGCCAATGTAATGAACTACCTGCGCTAAGTGCGCCGACCGGGCAGTTGTGCATCGTCCGCTGTGAGTGGACGATGCACGGCTGTTTTTTTGAGTTCCACCATACCCACTCCCTACACTTCAACTCTTCACCCCCATGGCAGACTATCCGCAACAACGAATCAAACCCTACGGAGAAGAGGGTGCGAAGGGCGAGCAGGTCGAACGAATGTTTGACAACATCGCCCCGGCCTACGACCGACTGAACCATACCCTCTCCTTGGGCATAGACCGCTATTGGCGTAAGCGTGCGATTGCAGCGTTGCAACCGCTAAAGCCTCGCACCATGATGGACGTGGCCACCGGCACGGGCGACTTTGCTTTGCTGGCTTACAACAGACTGGCACCTGGCGAACTGATTGGCACGGATATCTCCGAAGGGATGATGGACGTGGCACGTGCCAAGGCCAAGCAGGCGGGACTGGGCGAACGGTTGACTTTTGTACGCGAGGATTGCATGGCGTTGTCCTTTCCCGACTCTCGATTCGATGCAGTGACAGTGGCCTTTGGTGTGCGCAATTTCGAAGACCTCGACCGAGGTTTGGCCGAGATGTGCAGGGTGCTACGCCCCGGAGGGCAGCTCGTCATCTTGGAACTTACCTCGCCCGAGCGTTTTCCCATGCGGCAACTCTTTGGCTTCTACGGGCGTGTCATCATTCCTTTGGTGGGCAAGCTCCTTTCCAAAGACAGTAGCGCCTATCGTTACCTGCCCCATACCATGGCCGTCTTTCCGCAAGGTGAGCAGATGCAGGGTATCTTGTACCGTGCAGGCTTCAAAGAAGTGAGGTTTGAACGGCTTACATTCGGCATCTGTACCCTCTACGTAGCTACCAAATAGCGTTTTTCTTTCGTCTGTCACATGGATACCTACGGCTTGATTGGCTACCCTTTGGAGCATTCGTTCTCTCGGACGTTCTTCACCGAGAAGTTTGCAGTCGAGGGCGTGGATGCTGTTTATTGCAACTTTTCCATCCCACGCATTGAAGATTTGCAGGACATACTGGCCTCCATACCTGGCTTGCGTGGGTTGAATGTCACCATACCCTATAAACAGCAAGTCATTCCGCTGCTCGACGCACTCACGCCTCAAGCCCGGGTCATCGGTGCGGTCAACGTCATCAAAATACAAAGGACGGCCGAAGGAGGGCTACGCTTGGTGGGCGATAATTCCGATGTCATCGGTTTTGTCGATTCTATACGTCCCTTGCTCAAACCCCATCATCGACGGGCGTTGGTGCTGGGCACAGGAGGGGCAGCACGGGCCGTGTGCCACGGATTGCAAATGCTGGGCATGGCCCATACCTCGGTTTCTCGCACGAAGTCTTCGGGAGTCCTAACCTACGAAGAGCTAACACCCGAGCAGATGCAAGCGCACGAGGTGGTGATCAACGCCACACCCTTGGGGATGTATCCGCAGATAGAACGCTGTCCGCCTTTGCCCTATCGGGCCATTACCTCTCATCACCTGCTATACGACCTGGTTTACAATCCGCCTGTTACCTGCTTCTTGCAACGTGGGCAGGAGCAAGGAGCCACCGTGGCCAATGGAGCCGAGATGCTTCGCCTGCAAGCCTTGGCCGCTTGGCAAATGTGGCAGGAGGATTGACTTCCTTCGCTCACCGGCCATAGTCTTTGAACACCAAACACCGCCCTGCCTCGGAACAAACGAAGATTGTCCGAGGCAGGGCGGTGCATATAGGGTGCCGAGTTGTGTCAGCTTCGTGACAATGTGAGAGAGCTAAGTACCACCGACACGCTCGAGAGAGCCATAGCCGCCCCGGCCAACATGGGGTCGAGCAGGAGGTGATTGATGGGATACAGCACGCCTGCGGCCACCGGTATCCCGATGAGGTTGTAGATACAAGCCCAAAACAGGTTGCGGTGAATGAGTTTGACGGTTTGTTTGGACAGTGACACCGCCTTGGGCAAGAGCGAGAGATCCGAGTTCATCAAGGTGACCATGGCCACGTTCATCGCCACATCTGTACCCTTGCCCATGGCTATGCTGACATCGGCCAAGGCCAAAGCCTGCGAATCGTTTATTCCATCGCCTACCATGGCCACCCGATGCCCTTCGGCTTGCAGCCGGCGCACGAATGCTCCCTTATCTTCGGGCAAGGCCTGCGCCTGAAAATGCTCTATACCCAGCTGTCGGGCCACGGCAGTGGCTGTGCGATGGCTGTCGCCGGTTAGCATATGAACCTCGATGTGTAGGGCCTTCAACGCTTCGATGGCTTGGCGCGAAGTGGGCTTGATGGTGTCGCCCACCACCAAAGCAGCGACCAGTCGGGTTCCGCAGCTGAAGAACACCACGCTGTGTCCCAGCTCCTCTTGCTCGGCTGCATAGCTTTGCCAAGACGGCTCTACGAGTACGCCTGCGTGACTCATCATACGGTGACTGCCCACTCGGTAGAGGCGACCTCCATGGACGGCCTGAATGCCTTGCCCCGTGATGCTGTCGAAACTTTCCAGTGGGAGCGGCTCTACGCCTTTGGCTTGCAAATCGCCGGCTATGGCTGCCGCCAGCGGATGTTCCGACTTCAGTTCGGCCGATAGCAAAACGGAGCGTAGCTCGTCGCCCGACTCCTCGGCCCAACGTTGGGCAATCAGTGCGGGATGTCCATGGGTGAGTGTCCCCGTTTTATCGAGTACCACGGTGTCTATTTGCCTCATTTGCTCCAGCGCCACAGCATCTTTGATTAGGATATGTTCTTGAGCCGCTCGTCCGATGCCCACCATCAGAGCCGTGGGTGTGGCCAATCCTAAGGCGCAAGGACAGGCTATGACGAGTACCGACACGGCCGATACCCAGGCGTGCGAGAAGTATTCGGCACCTCCGATCAAAATCCATAGAAAGAAAGTGAGAATGGCCAGTCCCAGCACGATGGGCACAAAGAAGGCAATGAGCTTGTCGGCCAGCCGCTGCACGGGTGCTTTGCTGCCTTGAGCCTCTTGTACCGTACGTACGATGTGTGCCAGCAAGGTGTCGGCACCTACCGCGGTGGCCGAGAGGGTGAAGCTGCCTCGCCCGTTGATGGTTCCTGCCAAGGCTTTGTCTCCTTGGCTCTTCTCGACCGGTAGCGGTTCGCCCGAGATCATACTCTCGTCCACTTGGGAATGTCCCTCTACGATTGTGCCGTCCACCGGAATGCGTTCTCCGGGACGAACCATCACCTCATCGCCCGGTAGCAATAGGTGGATGGGAATTTCGGATTCTTGTCCAGCTCGCCTCACACGAGCCACTTTGGGTTGCAGACCCATGAGTTTACGAATGGCGGCCGTGGTGTTTCCTTTGGCACGCTCCTCCATCCAGCGGCCGGTAAGTACGAAAGCGATGATCATCCCCGAAGTCTCGAAATACAGATGCGGGGTGATGCCGTGCTCGTGCCAAAAACTTGGTGCAAGCCAGTTGAACACGCTGAATAGGAAAGCCGTGGCGGTACTCAATGCCACCAAGGCATCCATGCCGGCATGACGAGCCTTGAGCTGTTTCCAAGCCGCGAGGTAGAAGTCGCCTCCGGCCATCATCAGCAAGATGGCAGCCAAGGCAGCTTGTAGGGTGGGTAGGAGGTGCATCATTCCTAGCACCATCAAGGGAATGCCACAGCCCCATGCCCACAGCAGTCGATGTTGGAGCTTGCGGCGGTAGGTGTGCTGTGCCTCCTCTTGCTGTGTCTCCACGTCGTCTTCGTTTATCAGGAGGTCATAGCCGGCGGCCACCACCGATTGGCGCAGGGAAAGCGGTGTTTGTATCCGTTCGTCATAGGTCACCGTCAAGGTGGCTGCGGGCAGATTGACCGCGGCCGTTTCCACACCGGCGAGTTTGGAAAGGGTACGTTCCACGTTGGCTGCACAGCCGGCGCAGTGCAGGTGTAGCACCGGAAAGGTTTGTTTCTTCATTGTCTTTGTACGGAATCTCGTGGTTTGCCTCGCAACTCCCGAAGGAGCGGCGAGGCGATGGGTAAAAGTACATAAGATAGTCGGCAAACGATGTGGTGCGAACCGGGAATTAACAAAAAATAGAACACCTCTCCTTGGTTTGCCGATCGGTGAGCCTTGATGCGGATGATGCCGAAGTCGGGGAGGCAAAAGAACTGTTGCCTCGATGCCGACAGCCTGCCCCGAGGATAGGAGGAAGCCTCCATTCTCCGGTGAAGGCTTGCCACTTCTGCCGAAAGTCTTTACTTTTGCCCAACGAACAAAAACTATGGGAAAGAATAAATTAGCAAAGTTTGCCGACATGGCGGCCTATCCTCACGTCTTTGAATATCCTTACTCGGTGGCCGAGAACGTGCCTTTCGAGATGCAAGGACACTGGCATCGGGATTTCTTCAAGAACGACAACCCCATCGTATTGGAGCTGGGTTGTGGACGAGGCGAGTATGCCGTGGCTCTTGGCAAGATGTATCCGGAGAAGAATTTCATAGCCGTCGACATTAAGGGTGCCCGTATGTGGACGGGTGCCACGCAGGTGTTGCAGGAGGGACTGACCAATGTGGCCTTCCTACGCACGAATATCGAGATTATCGAGCGTTTCTTCGCAGCAAACGAAGTGAGCGAGATTTGGCTCACCTTCTCGGATCCTCAGATGAAGAAGGCTACGAAGCGACTCACCTCGACCTACTTCATGGAGCGTTACCGACGCTTCTTGTGCCCCGATGGCATCATTCACCTAAAGACCGACAGCGCTTTTCTTTTCACCTACACACGCTGTATGATAGAAACCAATCGTTTGCCGGTGGATGTCATGACCGAAGACCTCTACCATTCGGGCTTGGTGGACAAGGTGCTGGGCATACAGACCTATTACGAACAACAATGGCTCGATCGGGGGCTGAACATTAAATACATCAAATTCCGACTGCCCCACACCGGCGCGCTGACCGAACCCGAAGTGGACATTGAATACGATAGCTACCGCAGCTACAATCGTAGTAAACGCAGCGGAAAGAACTCTTCGCACGACGCTGCCCGCTCGTAGTCGGTCGCTTCGTCTTTGAACGATCGTCGGCTGTGAACCGGGAGCGAGTTTTAATTCATCAAGAAACAACGAACCTATGACACTGTATCCCAAACTGATTGAAGACGCACTGGCCACGGTGCGCTACCCCGGAACGGGTAAGAATCTCGTAGAATCGGGCATGTTGGCCGATAGCATCCGCATCGATGGCATGCGGGTCAGCTTCTCGCTCGTCTTCGAGAAACCCACCGATCCCTTTATGAAATCCATGCTCCGTGCAGCCGAAACGGCCATCCACACCTATGTTTCGCCCGATGTGGAAGTGAGCATACAAACCGAGAGCAAGCAAGCTCCCCGCCCCGAAGTAGGCAAAATGCTGCCTCAGGTCAAGAACGTGGTGGGCATATCCTCGGGCAAAGGTGGCGTGGGCAAGTCTACGGTGGCGGCCAACCTGGCGGTGTCGCTGGCCAAGCTCGGCTACCGAGTGGGCTTGCTCGATGCCGACATTTTCGGACCTTCGGTGCCCAAGATGTTTCAGGTCGAAGATGCACGACCCTATATGGAGAAGATCGACGGCCGAGATCTCATTGTTCCGGTGGAAAAGTATGGGGTCAAACTGTTGTCCATCGGTTTCTTTGTCGACCCCGATCAAGCCACCTTGTGGCGTGGAGCCATGGCCAGTAATGCCGTGAAACAGCTCATCGGCGATGCCGCTTGGGGCGAATTGGACTATTTCCTCATTGACTTGCCGCCCGGAACAAGCGATATTCACCTCACCATTGTGCAAACGCTGGCCATGACCGGTGCGGTGGTGGTGAGCACTCCCCAGGCAGTGGCCCTGGCCGATGCACGCAAAGGCATCAATATGTTTACCAACGACAAGGTGGATGTGCCTTTGCTGGGCTTGGTGGAGAACATGGCTTGGTTTACACCGGCCGAACTGCCCGAGAACAAATACTACCTCTTCGGCAAGGAAGGAGCCAAACGCTTGGCCGAGGAGATGGAGGTACCGCTGTTGGGACAAATCCCCATTGTGCAAAGCATTTGCGAAGGAGGCGACCAAGGAACGCCCGTGGCTTTGAACGAAGAAAGCATTACCGGACAAGCTTTCCTGCAACTGGCGCGTCGAGTGGTGGAGCAGGTGGATAGGCGCAACGAAGAACGTGCCCCCACGAAGATTGTCGAAATCACGACCTAAAGGCGGTGAGTCGCCTGAGGGCGGCTTATATCCGGCAGACGAAGTGTAGGCACTTAGCGTCCGAAGTGTGGGCAGTTTGGTCGCTAAGTGCCTACACTTTGGTTGTCAAGTGTGGGTGCTTGAAGAGCTGCCTGTTTGCGACTTGCCATTCGAGCATAGGTAGCGGGGCAGCAACGACCGGATATATACGTTTAGGGGAGGCTCCAAGAAGCCTCCCCTAAACGTATGGTCATGCCGCGGAGTGCGACCGACTACAACGAATGATGTTTGATGAGATTCATGAATTCCTCCCGAGTTTTGGCCTGGTTGAAGGCTCCCGTGAAGTCGGAAGTCGTGGTGATGGAGTTCTGTTTCTCCACACCTCGCATCTGCATGCACATATGTTTGGCTTCGATGACCACCATCACACCCAGCGGATTGAGAGTTTCTTGGATGCAATCCTTTATTTGCATGGTCATGCGCTCTTGCACTTGCAGGCGGTGAGAGAAGACATTCACCACCCGAGCTATCTTGCTCAAGCCCGTGATGTAGCCGTTGGGAATGTAGGCCACGTGGGCTTTGCCATAGAAAGGCAGCATGTGGTGCTCGCAGAGTGAGAAGAAATCAATGTCTTTCACAATGACCATCTGACGGTAGTCTTCCTTGAATCGGGCCGAAAGCAATACTTCTTTGGGGTCGATGCGGTAACCCTTCGTCAGCTCGAGCATGGCCTTGGCCACGCGTTCGGGGGTTTTCACCAGTCCTTCTCGTTCGGGGTCTTCGCCCAGCAAAGAAAGGGTTTGGCGGTAATGCGTTTGGAGTGCTTGTAGGTTGGTCGAAAGGATCTCTTCTTGGGATTTCATAGTGGAGAATAGAATATAGGGTGATGAGTGATGTAAGCAGGGGGTGTCATCAATAGGACACATTGATTTGGTCGCGCACGATGGAAACTTCTTTGAACATACCTGTGGAGCGCATGCGGCGCATCACGGCGTTGGCCTCTTCGATGCTGCGGAAATCTCCCACGCGACACAACCATCGAGGAGGTGTGAACGAGGTATAAACGGCAAGTTCGGGAAAGTGCGTGCGCACACGATTGCCCACTTCTTGCGCTGCGTTTTTGGCTTGGCGGGTGTTGTTGCCGGCATAGGCTTGTATGCGATAGCCCGCTGTTTTGGTCATGACACCGCGGCTGCCGGTGGAGGCAATGCTGCGTTTCCCCAACAGATTGGCAATGGCTTCGTCTTGGAAGATGCGTACACGGCCTTGTCCGGGAACGTCTTGTTCGAGGCTGTGCACAATGTCTTGAGCCGATAGAGCTGTTCCGGTCATGGTCAAAGCAAGTAGCAACAAGATTCTTTTCATGGGAGCAAATGGAGAGAGGTGAATGAATGGAGAAAAACAACCCCCATCGCTTCGCACAAAGGGTGCGAAGGATGGAGGTAGAATGAGTTAAGCCTTGAAGGCGTCGATGATGCCTTTGAAGTCGGCCACGTTCAGAGCAGCACCGCCGATGAGTCCGCCGTCCACGTCGGGGTTGGCAAAGAGTTCTTTGGCGTTCGAAGGCTTGGCACTGCCTCCGTAAAGGATGGAGGTGTTGTCGGCTACGGCTTGTCCGTACTTTTGAGCCACGAGCGAGCGGATGAAAGCATGAATCTCTTGTGCTTGCTCAGGGGTGGCAGTCTTGCCGGTGCCAATGGCCCAAACGGGTTCGTAGGCAAGGATTACTTTCGAAAAATCCTCGGCAGAGAGTGAGAATACCGAAGCCAGCTGAGCGGCCACCACTTCGTTTTGTTTGTTGGCTTCACGTTCTTCGAGCACCTCGCCGATGCAGAATATGGGCGAAAGGTTGTTGGCCAATGCCAGCTTCACCTTCTCTTCCAAGATTTCGATCGTTTCGCCATAGTAGGCGCGACGTTCGGAGTGGCCGAGAATGACGTATCGTGCACCGGTGGAAGCTACCATCGAAGCCGATACCTCACCGGTGTAAGCACCCGAAGCTTGGTCGGCGCAGTTCTCGGCACCCACACCTATCTTGGTGGCATCGACCAATGGAGTTACGGATGCCAAATGAATGAAGGGGGTACAGATAATCACATCGCAAGCGGGTTGTTCGTTGCGCAATGCTTCGTTCAGTTCTTTGGCCAGCTGAATACCTTCTTGAAGGGTTTTGTTCATTTTCCAGTTTCCTGCAACAATGTTCTTTCTCATGTTCGTTTGTGTTAATGGTTCGTGTGTTAGTTTATTTGTGATTGTGTGTTCAAATCAGTGGGTCGATGGGGCGACTTCGGAAGTTTTGGCCGAGGGAGGCGAATCTTTCGCCTTTCGCCGCCGCCTGATGAAGAGGAGGTCGACCGCCAAAATCAGCAGTAGCGGCAGGACATACCACGCGCATGCCATGTAGATGGCTTGTCGATTGTCCACGCTATGCACTTTGCCCAAAGGCAGTTGATCCAACGGGGCAGAGAGTTGGTATTCGTTGGGCAGTTGCTTCTCGCTCCATTTGTTGAGTATCGTGCCGTTTTTCAGTAACACCAAGCCCGGATTGGAACGGATGATGGTTTTCAATGTGGTATCGTCGGCGTAGGCAAACGGATACTCCGCCCCGGTCTGTTCTTGCCATTGAGCAATCAAACTATCGGGCGATGAGGTGATGGCATAGAACGGATAGCCGTGGTCTACGCTGTAATCATAAATCTCGTTGATAAGGTCTATGTTGCTGTCGTTGGCTTCCTCGATGCGGTGGGCTATGAGCAGAAAGGAGTAACCGGTGTGGGTCAGCACCTCGTCGGTGATGTCCTCACCGCTCGAAAGCAAGGTGATGGAAAAGTCTTGAATGGGAGGTTCGTATCCCGGCTCTTTGACTGCGGTTCGCGAAGTGACGAAGGTCCAAGTGCTATCGGGGTAGTTGTCGAGCGAGAAGGTGGCTTGCTTGCCATCTTTCTCGAGGATGAAATGCGTCTCGTAGACTGTGGGCTTCTTGCCGGGAGGTATGGACATGGCATTGGGGATGTTCACACCGATGTGGTAAGGCCTAAAGTCGATGAGAGGTAGATAGCGTAGGCAAAAAAGAGAAAGAACCACTGCGAAGAAGATGGTATAGGGCGACAAAATCCATTCGGTCGCAGGGGTGAAGAAGCGAATGATCAAGCGTCGCTTTCTAAATACAACGTAGGCGGCCGGTAGCAAGAGGAGGTTCTTGAAGAATGTTTGGCTGGGACTGAGCTTGAGCGCGTCGCCAAAGCAGCCGCAATCGGCCACCGCTCCGGTTGAGTAGGTGTAGAGCGAGAGCAAGGTCATAAAGGTCATCAAGCCGAGTGCCGTGACCGAAGCCGTGATGCGACGAATACCCAGTAGCAGGAAGATGCCTGCCACAAATTCGAGAACCGATAGGGCGAGAGCCGTGAACAGAGGGATGGGGGCAAGACTCCATGCACTGAGCCCGAAAGCGGTGAGGTATTCTTCGATTTTGTATTGAACTCCCAGAGGGTCGATGACTTTGACGAATCCGGAAAATATAAATACCCCCGCCAGTAGGAAACGGCAACTATTGACCGCAGTAAGAAGTATGATATGTCTGTGTTTAGTCTTCAAACTCGAGTTTTATGAGGGCAAAAACAGCGTAGTTGACCATGTCCAGATAGTTAGCATCAATGCCTTCGGAAACCAAGGTCGCACCGGCCAAACTCTCGATCTGCTTGGTGCGGTGGAGTTTCATAAGGATCAAATCTGTGTAGGATGCGATGCGCATACTGCGCCAGGCCTCGTCGTAGTCGTGATTCTTGGCCAACATCAATTCCAAGGCTTCTCGAATGTGCTCGTCGTAGAGGCGCAAAGCCTCCTCGGCTGTAAGGTCGGCGGATTCGGAATACCCCAGTTTCAGCTGGATGAGTCCAATGATTCCGTAGTTGACAATGGCGATGAACTCATCCCGCACTCCTTCGTCGATTTTGGAAGTGCCTTTGGTTTCGATGCTGCGAATGCGATTGGCCTTGATGAAGATTTGATCGGTGACCGACTGTGGCCGTAGAATTCGCCAGGCAGAACCGTAGTCGTGCAACTTTTTGGCAAAGAGGTTTCGACACAGAGCCACCGCGCTTTCAAACTGTTGGCGGGTATCTTTCATTGTGATGTTCCTATATTAAGTGCACAAAGGTAGCAAAAAACATGTGCACCGAGTAAACAAAGAGGGCGCAAAACGGTTGAAAGAAGTTTGTGTACCGTTTTGCGCCATCAAAAGAGGTGTGCATACCGACCGCGGTAGCCATCCGAAGCCATCGGGCTGCGTGCTTAGGAGCAGCGCAACACTTGTCCGACTCTGAGCTTGCTATTCTGCTTCAGACCGTTGAGCTTGCACAAGCGACTGAGCGATACGCCCCGAACCTTGGCAATGCGAGTGAGGGTTTCTCCTCTCTTAACCTTGTGGTAGCGGATGGCGGGTGCTTCGTCTTCATCATCGTCGTGCGAGCCGGCTATGTTGTAGCGTCCTTGACTCTTGCTTCGGTTGAATGTATAGGTATCGGCCACGATGTCTTGTCGTGGGAAGTCAAACAGTAAAGCCGGGTTGATGGCTATCCCGAGGAAACGTGTTTCAAAGTGGAGATGCGAGCCGGTTGAACGCCCGGTATTGCCTCCTAAGCCGATGACCTCACCGGCTTTTACCAGTTGGTTCTCTTCGACAAGTTGTTTGGATAAGTGTCCGTATACCGTTTCCAAACCGTTGTCGTGACGTATCACCACGTACTTACCATACCCTCTTCGCTCGTTCTTCACTATGCGCACCTTGCCGTCGAAAGCCGATACAATGGTGTCCCCCACGTTCACTTTGAGGTCTATTCCATTGTGCATTCTGCGCCAACGAGGCCCAAAAGGCGAGGTGATGCGGCGACTGGGAGTCGGCATGCAAAAGCCTGTAAGGTCGATTTGAAAGGTTTCGGGCACAACAACGTCACGTCCATAGGCGTGTACGTATTCGTTGTTCCAATTGGGGTAGAGGTCTAATCCGGGATTTTCTGCTTGCTCCATTTGGCGGATTTGCTTTTGCAATGCAAGCGAATCGATGGCCTTGAGCTTTTTGTCGATGGGTGCTTGGCGTGCGATGAGGTCTTGCCCAAAGGCTTGAACGCCCATAGCCAATGCGGCTATCGCCAGTCCCGTCTTCATTAGGTAGATGAACTTCATTTCTGAGTTGTATAGGGTTTCTTAAAGAAGAATTCGTAGGAAAAACGCTTCAAAAATAAGTTTTTTCATCTGATAGTCAATGCACTCGTTCGTGTTTTTTAACGAGTGTTGCATAGGTTGCGGTTGCCTTTTCCTCTTTTACTTCGCTGATAATAAGAGAAAAACAGGGCGATATGTTATAAAGCATATTTTTGTTGTTTGCAAGTGATCGACTCTTGTTTTACTCCTCGTGGATACTCGAAAAACCGTTGTTCCGAAGTTCGGAAGCTAAATTCGAGAGTTGATGGCGATGAGCACAAAGACTCGTCGGCCGAGGATGCCGAAGTGCTATTTATGGAGTTGGAATAGGAATTCCAGCCCTCCGCCTTTGCGGTTACGAGCGGTGATGCTTCCACGATGAAAAGCGATGGCATTTTTGACAATGGACAAGCCCAGTCCGGTTCCTCCGGTTTCGCGGGTGCGCCCTTCGTTCACCCGATAGAATCGCTCGAAGAGGCGGTTGAGATGTTGTTCTTCGGGGATGCCCACGCCTGTATCGTAAAAGGTGAAGTGGTAGTGGCTGCTGTCCTCGTGATACAATCGCAGGCGGATGTCGACCTGTTCGCCTGCATACCGAATGGCATTGTCGGTGAGATTGCTAAAGATGGCATAAAGCAATCGAGCATTGCCTTGAACGGATAAGCGGGGCGGTAAATCCCATCCGAATCGGATGTGTTTGGCCTCCATCCGTTCGGATAGATCTTTTTGAACCTCGTGTAGAATGTCTTCGAGTGCGATGGATTCGCGTGTGAAAGCCGAAGCACCGGTTTCTATCTTGCCAATCAAAGAAATATCGTCGATGAGTGCCGACAGATTGAGGCTTCGTTCGTAGGCTCGATTGAGGAAATAGGCTTGTTGCGAGCCGTCGAGTGTGGGCTGACCGATGAGTGTTTCCAGGTAGCCACGGATGGCGGTGACGGGGGTTCGCAACTCGTGTGCGATGTTTTCGGTCAGTTCTTGTTTGATGCGACGGGTTTTTTCGAGTCGGGTCACGTCGTTGATCACAAGTTCGAAACGTCGGTCTTCAAAACGATTGACCCGCAGAGAGAATACCTTTCCTTGGTGATGTATGAGTTGTTCGTAATAGGACTCTTTGCCCTCGTTGAGGAAGATCTCGGCCCCTGTGAACAGTGGATTCCGAAAAATGGTGTCGGGAGAAACATCGGTTTCGTCACTGAGTGTGTGCAGATGGCGCACGAAGAGCCCATTGAAGAATTCTACTTTGCGAGCGGAATCGAAGAAACATATTCCCTCTTCGGAACTTTGTACGTGTTGTAGCAGTCGCTCTCGTTCTTGTGCCAGCTCCCTGCGTTGAATGTGCAAGCTGCGGTAGTTCTCGGCGATGCGGCGACCCACTTCCCCCAATTCGTCGTCGGGGAATTGGACATCCTCAACCGTTTCTTGGGGTGACGATGTGGCAAAGTCTCGTAGGCGGGCGATGGAGCGTCCGTAGCGATTGGCTATGCGGTGTACCAGCACCAACATGAAGATGAACAAGGCGGAGACGAAGTAGAGGAACAGATTGTCGGAAGTGAAGGCACCCCGGGTGGTTGGATTGTGTGGCAGAGCCACTCGGATGTAATGGTTGCCAAACTTTTTGGCGTAATACAGGTACTCCAGACCATTGGAATCGGAAATGCGGAGGGCATTGCCACTGCCGTAGGTGCGCGCTTCTTGTATTTCGGGACGTAGGCCGTGATTGGACAAGCCCGAGATGGTGTCGAGGGTGTTGTCGAACAGAACGTGACCCGAGGAATCGATTAACGTGACTCGAAGATGGGGAGGGAGTAAGGCAAGTGCTTGTTTCAGGTTCGTTGAGTCGCAGAGATTCTCGTCGAGCGAATAGGCGTGCAGCATATCGGCATAGGCCTCAAGCTTATCGGAATGTGCCTCGCGCAGCATGCGTTTCTCTTGTGCATTCTCGAAAAGAATTACGCCGATGGTAAACAACGCAAAGATGGCTACCACGGTGAGAAAAAGGCGACGAGTGTATCTTGTGTTCATAGTGCGGAGGTGTCGAACCTATATCCGTACCCGGCTTTGTTAACGATGACCGAGGCGTGTTCTCCCAATTTCTTGCGTAGGCGTGTGATATGCACATCCACACTGCGTAGGGTGATGTAAGGAGTTTCACTCCAAACCTGCTCGATGATTTCTTCGCGAGAAAAGACACGATGGGGTTGTTGCGCCAGGAACAAAAGAAGTTTGAATTCGGTCTTCGTAAGCGGAATAGACTCTTTGTTTATATGTAGTTCCATGGACTCGAGGTCGATGTCCATCGAACCGTAGGAGAGTACCGTGCCGAGTGTGGGCGCTCCGCCGATTGAGCCGATTGAGGCGGTGCGTTTGAGCACTGCTTTTACTCTCGCCAGCAGTGCTTTGATAGAAAATGGCTTCGAAAGGAAGTCGTCCGCGCCCACCGAGAATGCCGTGAGAAGATCGTTTTCGGTGTTCTTGGCCGTTAGGAAGATGATGGGAACGGCGTTTCCCTCCGATCGCAGATGTTCGGCCATCTTGTAACCCGACATTCCGCCCATCATGACATCGAGCAGGATGAGAGCGTGCCGAGGGGCGAGCATTTGCAGGGCTGTCTCGGCGGAGGAAGCATACTCCACCTCGTAGCCTTCGTTTCTAAGATTGAATGCTAAAATCTCTCCAATCCCGGGGTCGTCGTCTACAATGAGTATGTACTGTTTCATAAGCGAAAATTGTCGCCGGGCGAAGTGCCCTGTGCGACAAATGTAGTGAAAAAAACTTATAATACTAACCTTTGGGACTATGCTTCAGAACCTTGGCGTCCACATAGAATACGATTTCCTCGACAATGTTGTTGCAATGGTCTCCTATGCGCTCCAGCTTTCGTACGATGAGGAATAGGCGCAGAGCGTTGGGAATGAGGGCATGGTTGCTTTCCATGAAGCGACTCATGACTTCGACCGAGTTTCGGTAAATGATGTCGACTTCTTCGTCGCGTGCGAAGATCTTGCCCGAAAGCTTCGTGTTTTCCGACTCCAAGGTGGCAAAGGCGTCCGAAAGCATACTCAACAATACGTCGAACATGGTTTCGAGTTTCAAGTCTTCGTAGAGTGAAGGTGGCAAACCTTTGCCCAAGTCGTCGACCACAAAGCGTGCGATGCCATCGGCAAAATCCCCGATTCGTTCCAGCGTTTGGCCGATTTTCATAATGGAGAGCACCATGCGCAGGTCAATGGCCACAGGGGCATAGAGGGCTATGAAGTTTTCGCAGTCGCTGTCCAATTTCAGTTCATAGGCATCGACGCGTTTTTCTCTAAAGGTCACCTCTCTGGCCAGTTCCGAGTCCGAGGTCAGTAGGGCGGTTCTCGACTTTTCGAGCTGTGACATCACGAGGTTCCACATCTCGTTGAGGCTTTCGCGCAGGGCAAGCAATTCTTTTTCGGTGTGTTTCATTGGAGGTAAATGTTGGGAAGTGTACTTAGCCAAAACGGCCGGTGATGTAATTTTGTGTCTCGGTCTTTTGAGGATTGATGAACATGCTCTTGGTTTCGCTGAACTCCACCAATTCGCCGTGCATGAAAAATCCGGTGAAATCGCTCACGCGGGCCGCTTGCTGCATGTTGTGGGTCACAATGACGATGGTGTATTGTTTCTTGAGTTCGTGAATCAGCTCTTCGATCTTGGCGGTCGACAGCGGGTCGAGTGCCGAGGTGGGTTCGTCCATCAAGAGTACTTTGGGTGCTACAGCCAAGGCGCGGGCAATGCAGAGTCGCTGTTGTTGTCCGCCCGACAAACCGAAGGCCGATTGCTTGAGTTTGTCCTTGACCTCTTCCCACAAAGCCGTTGCCCGCAAAGACTCCTCGACCCGTTGTTCTATGAATGCCTTGTTGCCCATATCGTTTACGCGCAGTCCGTAGGCCACATTCTCGAAGATGGATTTGGGAAATGGGTTGGATTTCTGAAAAACCATCCCCACCTTCTTGCGCAGGTCGTCCACGGGAAGCGTTCCGTCGTAGATGTCCTTTCCTTCGAGCAGACACTGCCCCGTCAGGCGTGTGTGATCGATGAGGTCGTTCATGCGGTTGAACAAGCGTAGGAAGGTCGACTTTCCGCACCCTGAGGGGCCGATGAAAGCTGTTACCGTATTGGCTTCCATCTTCATGTCGATACCTTTCAAGGCATGGAAGTCTTCGTAGTAAAAATGCACGTTTTTGGCTTCAATCATAAGGCAGTTGTTGTTAGTGTGCTTTGGACTTATTGCCAAAGCGATGGCGCATATAGGTGGCTATGAGATTCATCGAGAAAACGAGTGCTATCAGCACCAAGGCGGTGCCATAGGCAATGGGTCGTGATGTTTCTAGGTCGACACCGCTCGTTGCTATCACGTAGAGGTGATAGGGCAAGGCCATCACTTGGTCGAACACTCCGGTGGGGAGTTGTGGCAAGAAGTAGGCTGCTACGGTGAATAGGATGGGTGCGGTTTCGCCCGATACGCGCCCGATGGACAGTATCAGACCCGTGAGTATGTTGGGGAAGGCTGCCGGAAGCACAACGTGCCAAATGGTTTGCCATTTGCTGGCTCCCAATGCCAGGCTACCCGACCGATAGCTGGATGGTACTGCGCGGAGAGCCTCCTCCGTAGCACGAATGACAACCGGCAGCACCAAGAGTCCCAAGGTCAGTGATCCTGCGAGAATGGAGTCGCCAAACCCCATGGTGTTGACAAAAAGTGCCATACCGAAAAGCCCGAAGACGATGGAGGGAATGCTGCTGAGATTGTTGGTCATGATGCGAATGAAGCCCACAATCTTTCCGTTTCCTGCGTACTCATTGGTGTAAATGGCCGACATCACTCCGATGGGAAAGGCAAAGATCATGCTTCCCACAATGAGGCAACAGGTGCCCACAATGGCAGGTAGGATGCCGCCTGCGGTCATTCCGTCGGTGGGGGCTGTGGTGAGAAACTCCCAACTGATGACACCTATGCCGTTATAGGTGATGAAACCCAGTATCCAGAACAGCATGCCCACCACCAGTAGTCCCAGCAGTCGGAGGATGAAGAAGGCGATGCGCTCTTGTGTTTTCTTGTTGATCATAATGCGTTAGATCTGTTTGTTGTTTTGCTTGCGTGAGATTATCTCGGCCGATATACTGATGGTCAGTGTAATGAGGAACAAGATGCAACCCAGTAGGAACAGCGAATGATAGTGTGCGCCCCCCGCAGGTGCTTCGCCCAACTCGGCCGCAATGGTGGCGGGGATGGTGCGCAGCGGTTCAAAAATAGAGGTGGGTAACACGGCGGCATTGCCCGTCACCATGAGCACGGCCATGGTTTCGCCGATGGCGCGTCCTATGCCCAGCACCACAGCCGCCGAAATGCCGGAAGCGGCATACGGAATCACCACTTTATATATAGTCTGCCATTGGGTGGCACCCAAGGCCAGGCTGGCCTCGCGCATGGCACGCGGCGTGTTGCGCATGGCGTCTTCGGCCAGGGTGATGATGGTGGGCAAGGCCATCAAGGCCAAGATGAGGCTGCCCGTAAACCCCGTTTCTCCCACGGGGAGATTGAGCGTTTTTTGCACCAAGGGCACAAGAACCACCAAGCCGAAGAAGCCATAGACCACCGAGGGGATACCTGCCAAGAGTTCGATGACGGGCTTCATCCAGCGGCGAGTGCGCTCATCGGCCAATTCGGCCAAATAGATGGACACCCCCAACCCCAAAGGCAGTGCAATGAGGATGGCCGTGATGCTGACCAGCAGTGTGCCCAGTATCAAGGGTAGCAGGCCGAACAACGGTGAGGGAACAGCCGTGGGCATCCAGTCCCGACCCATGAAGAAATCGGTGGGAGCGATGGATTTTTCGGGCAGCATACGTATGCCGGGCACGTCCGTGGGTGCATATTTCTTGGGCAGATAGGCTATGATGCCCGGTTGCCCGCTGAACTTCTCGGCTAAACGTTGGGGCAGTAGCTCGTAGTCTTCGCCCATTTCCGTCTCGGAGTATTCCTCGAAGATGTCGCCGAAGCGAAACACTTGGATGGGAAGAGAAGCTCCTCCCACTGCTTCCCAATTGGTGATCTCTTCGTCGAAGATGCGTTTGATGTCGGCCACACTGAGGTCTTGGATGGGGTTTTGACTGTTTACATACAGTGCGTAGCCTTTTTCTACGGCCGGTTCTTGAAACAATCCCATCCCTTCTTTGAAGAGGAAGATGATGATGAGCAGAATGGTGATGCCGCTGATGGCCCCACTCAGTCTCAGAAGGCCTTCGATTCCTTTTTCGAAATAACGTCTCATGGATGTTGATTGACGGGGGTTATTGGTCTTGGACTGCTACAAATCCGGTCTCTTCCACCAACTTCTGTCCCACGGGAGAGAGGAGATAGTCGATGAAGTCGCGCACCTTGGGAGCGTCGGCCGCTTCGTAGTAGAAGTATAGCGGTCTGACGATGGGGTATGATTTGCGGCGAGCATTTTCGAAAGTAGGGGCCACATAGGTGACTCCTTCGTCGTAGGAAATGTCGATGGACTTTAGCTTGGGCGTGAGATAGGCCAAACCTATGTAACCGATGGCTCCGGGGGTCTGTCCCACCGATTGGACAATGGCTCCGGTAGCCGGCATACTCATGATGCCGCTCATATAGTTTTTGTGTTTCAATACGTTTTCGCGGAACAACTCGTATGTCCCCGACGAGGTTTCTCGGGCATAGGGGATGATTTTCAAATCGTGGCCACCCACCTCTTTCCAGTTCTTGATGCGACCCATGAAGATTCCTTCGAGCTGTCGGCGGGTGAGGCGCTTGACGGGGTTGGATGGGTGAACCACCACGGCCAGTGCGTCGTAGGCCACGATGACTTCCACGGCTTCCTTGCCGGCAGCCTTGAGCTTTTGTTTTTCATCGAACTTGATGCGGCGCGATGCCTGTGCAATTTCCGTGTTGCCGGTGAGGAGGGCCGAGATGCCCACTCCGCTTCCCCCGCCCGTGACGGTCGTATGGCGGTCGGGGTGGAGCTTCATGAATCGTTCGGCAGCCAGCTGAGAGAGAGGAAGAACGGTGTCCGAGCCCTTGATGCGCTGTGCATGCAGCGTGGTGGCAAAGAGCAAGGTTGCGGCCACGAGGCCTAATGTTGTTTTCATGCTTGCGGCTTCTTTTTCTTTAGCTGCTGCAAAGGTGTGACGAAGGTATTACGTTGCTCTTACATTTCTGTTACAAAACAGTTACAACATGAGATGAGGAACGGAGACGGGGTGGAAATGAAGCTCAAGCGAGGGAGTGTACCCCAATAGGGGGTGTGATCGATGAAAGGGTAGAAAAAGAAGTAAGCCCGACGGTTGTCGGGCTTACCTAAGAGCGGAAGACGGGGCTCAAACCCGCGACCCTCAGCTTGGAAGGCTAATGCTCTATCAACTGAGCTACTTCCGCAATTATATCTTTGTGCTTCGCTCTTTGTGGGCAAAGATGGATTCGAACCACCGAAGGCGTAAGCCAGCAGATTTACAGTCTGCCCCATTTGGCCACTCTGGTATTTGCCCATGCATTCGGCCGGCTTTCGCTTGCTGTTTGCGGTGCAAAGATAAGTCTAATCTTTGAACTTCCAAGCAAAATCGACCATTTTTATCGCTGTGACGGCGCATTCGTCGCCTTTGTTGCCCAGCTTTCCACCGGCTCTATCCTCTGCTTGTTGCATGTCGTTGGTGGTTATCAGTCCGTAAATTACGGGAATGGAGCCGGGGATGTTCAAAGAGGTCAGTCCCTGGGTGGCTCCTTGGCAGACGTAATCGAAGTGCGGTGTGTCGCCTCGCACCACGCAGCCTATGGCGATGATGGCATCCACTTGCCCCAATCGCTGCATGCGGCCGGCGGCAAAAGTCAGTTCAAAGCTGCCGGGAACGGTGTGCACGCAGATATTGGCATCTTGTGCTCCGTGTCGTTTCAGGGTGTCGATGGCTCCTTGGAGCAGCGCACCGGTGATGTTGAAGTTCCATTCGGAAACCACGATGCCAAAGCGCATGCCGGAGGCGTCGGGTACGGAACTGAAGTCATATTCGGATAGGTTGTGATAGGCGGTTGCCATGATTGGAGAGAGTGAATTGAGGGTTAATACTGTGTGCGCGGGTGACTCCTCGGTGAAATCGGCGGCGTTGCCGCGAGCCGCTCGGTGTAGGAGCCTACTCAATGCAAACGGTTGTCCGATTGCCCGGGAATACTTTGTCGGGTGAGTGCAAACACTTTGGTCGATAAGTGTAGGCACTTTGGTCGGCAAGTGCAAGCACTTTGTAAAGTGGGTGTTTATGCCTTCCGCACCAGGGTCGGGTGGTGGATGTGCGTTCGTCGGGGAAATTGTCGGTCGAGCACCGAATTCGGACGGACGACGAAAAGAAATTGGCCGGTTGATTGGTGAAGAAATAGGGCTTCGTGCGAATCAACCGGCCAAGTCATGTGTTTGCTATGAGCGTGCCGTATTTAGTTTTTCATCAGCTGGGCTTTCTCGATGTACTTGTCGATGTCCATGGCTTGGAACGACTGGAAGTACTTTTCTTTCACCTTGGTGTAGGCCTTCAACGCCTCATCGGCCTTGCCTTGGCTGAGGAAGATGTCTGCGGCTTGCATCAGAAAGATGGGGCTAAGCGTGTTGTTGTCGGCTTTGTCGGCGGCCGAAAGCAGGGTGGATGCAGCCTTGTCGAGCTGCCCCAAGCGTGCGTAGCAATTGCCGGTGGCTCCCAAGATGGCGGGCGACACCATTTGATCGTTTCCGTCGAAGGCTGTCAGCATCTTGATGGCATTTTCGTTGTCGCCCAAATGTGCGTAGCAAAGTCCGGCATAGGCATTGGCCAAATTGCCTGCATCGGTACCGCTAAACTCGGCTGCCACTTTCAGGAACCCGGTGTAGCCCAGGCTGTCGCCGTTAAGAGCCAGCTCGTAATTCTCTTGGTCGAAGTAGGTTTGTCCTTTGAAGAGAGCGGCTTCGGCCTTTTCTGCTCGTGGAGCGGCATAGTATTGCTTGTAAAGCACTGTTCCCGCAACGGCAAGGATGATGGCTGCCAATCCGCCGAGGAGTACGTTTTTATACTTCAGCAAGAAGGCTTCCGAACGGCCGAGTACTTCGTCCACATCGGGCATGTCGTTCTGTCTTTTCTGTGTTGTCATATGGTTATTGTTTGATGTTATGCAGTGTACTACCGATCTAAGTGACTTGCAAAAGTATGTTTTATATGGTTTTCTACGAAATTTACTGCCCTCTTTTTTGGCTTCGGCTCCCAAAACCTGGATTTTCTTCTTACTTTTGTGTCTGTCTTCATCCTTTGTCCTATGATATTGAACCGGCTTTCCATTGTCGATTACAAGAACATAGAGCAGGTCGAACTGACCTTCTCTTCCAAGCTCAACTGCTTCTTCGGAGCAAACGGAATGGGGAAGACCAACCTGCTCGATGCCATCTATTATCTTTCGTTTTGCAAGAGTGCAGGCAACCCCATCGACTCGCAGAACATTCGGCACGACCGGGATTTCTTTATGATTCAGGGCTTCTACGAAAATTCGGACGGTACGCCCGAGGAGGTCTATTGCGGCATGAAGCGTCGCACACGCAAACAATTCAAACGCAACAAAAAGGAGTATGAACGACTGGCCGACCACATCGGGTTTGTTCCCCTTGTTATGGTTTCGCCGGCCGATGCAGAATTGATAGCCGGTGGCAGCGAAGAGCGACGGCGGTTGATGGATACGGTCATTGCGCAGTATGACCGTGAATACCTCGATGCCCTCATGCGCTACAACAAGGCGATGGCCCAGCGCAACACCTTGCTCAAAAGCGAAAGCCGTGTGGACGATTCGCTCTTCGAAGTGTGGGAAGAGATGATGGCTCGTTCGGGGGCAGTCATCTATCGCAAGCGGGCGGCGTTCATCGAGGAGTTCGTGCCGTTGTTTCGCTCGTTCTATGCTTTCATCTCGCAGGACAAGGAACAGGTGGAGCTGACCTACCTCTCGCATGCGCAAGACGGGGCATTGCTGGACACATTGAGGCAGAGCAGGGAGCGCGATCGGGTGATGGGCTATTCCTTGAAAGGGATACACAAAGACGACCTGACCATGTTGCTGAGTGGGTATCCCATACGTAAGGAGGGCTCGCAGGGACAGAATAAAACCTATCTGGTGGCACTGAAGCTGGCTCAATTCGACTTCTTGAAACGAACGGGCAATAAGTGTCCCATTCTGCTGCTCGACGACCTGTTCGACAAGCTCGATGCAGCCCGTGTGGAGCAAATTGTCAAAGTGGTGGCCGGCGATGAGTTCGGGCAGATTTTCATCACCGACACCAATCGTGAGCATCTCGACCGCATCGTACACAAGGTGGCGGGCAACTATAAACTCTTTGCCGTGGACAATGGATTCGTAAACGAAATGCAAAAGGAGGGCGAGGAAAGATGAAGCGACGAAACGCCGAAGCGGTGGGCGACGTGGTGCGTCTCTTCCTGCGTCAGAACGGATTGGAAACGCCCTTGAACGAGCAACGATTGATAGATGCTTGGCCTAAACTACTGGGTGCGGCCGCCAAATACACGACCCGGATTTACATTTATAATCAGGTGCTGCACGTATCGCTTAGCTCTTCGGTGCTGAGAAACGAACTCATGATGCGGCGTGCAGCCTTGGCGACCGAGCTGAATCGCTTGGTGGGAGCCACGGTGATTACGAACATCGTGTTTCATTGATAACCTTCCTGCCACCTTACGGTACGACATTCAGGCGCAAGGGTTCTTCTTCTCGATCGATGGGCTCTTGCCATACGGTCAAAAACCTCCTATCTTCATTTGAGTCAAGCCGAATACATTCGGCCGGCTTTGCGGTCAATCTTGACCCGAAACAACCTTGTCCATGGCCATATCGGTAGCCTCTGTGGGCACATTGTCCACATACTGAAAGGGGAAACAAAGGCCCATCTTGAAGGCTTTCAGCCGTGGCAGAAGTCGGTCGTAATAACCCTTTCCACGTCCCAATCGGTTTCCTTGGCGGTCGAATGCCATACCCGGGATGATGGCCAGTTCGATTTCATCGTAGGAATCGAAGACTTCTCCCACGGGTTCGTCAATGCCATAGGAACCTCGCTGCAGGTCGTTCTTGCCGGTGTATAGGTGCAGGCTGAGGTCGTCACCCATCACACGTGGCAGAACGATGCGTTTGGACGATGCATAGCGTTCGATGAGCGTATGTGTGTAGACTTCATCGGGCAGGGAGTGATAGAGCAATACGGTTCGAGCTTGTACGAACTCCGGACACGACTCCAAGGCATCCAGCACCTCGGTCGACAGAGCTTGCAAATCGTTGGCCGTGTACTTGGCTTTCTCGGCGCGCATCAGGCTACGCAGCCTTTTTTTCTGTTCCATGGGAAGTAGCGTTCGATGCGTTGGTGGTTGTTTGTTCCGAGGCTGCTGCCGACGAAGAGGGAGCTTTCGGGAAGCTTTCTCCCTTGTGCAGCACTTCAATGGCTTTGAGCACGGTGGCGTCAGTCTCATTGAAGTATTTGAGGTACTCTTCCAGCCCCAGTATATTGTAAACGATGCCTCCGTACAAATTCTTCTCGAGCCATTGCTGAGACTTTTGAATGAGAATGTTTCGCCGTTTCACACCCTTGCCATCGGCATAGCGTATGAACTGTTCGAGCACACCCTGCCGTTTGAGGAAAGCCACCAACTCGCGAGCCGTGGTGTAGTCGCTGAGTTTGGAGCGATTGCGATCGGTGTATTGGAAGGCAAATTGCAAAGGTAGGCGTTGCTTGATGACAGCCGTCAGGTACGAGCTCATTCCGGTAGTATCTTGGGGCACGAAGATGTCGGGCATGATGCCGCCACCGCCATAGACCGGACGTCCCAGAGAGGTGTGATAAATTTCCTCTTTGTTTTGTTTGATGCTGTCTTCCGAGAAGAATTCGCCATGGGTGTAGCGGGTGTACAGATCCAAATCATAGTTCTCGTCCTTACCATTCTTGTAGGGACGCTGAATGCTGCGCCCCGAGGGTGTGTAGTAACGACCCACGGTGAGGCGAATGGCCGAACCGTCACTGAATTCGATGGGCTGTTGCACCAATCCTTTGCCAAAGGATCTTCGGCCGATAACCGTTCCGCGGTCGTTGTCCTGGATGGCTCCGGTAAAGATCTCGCTGGAGGATGCCGAGCCTTCGTCTATCAAAACCACCAGTGGCGTGTGTTGGAAACTTCCCGTTCCGTTGGCAAACTCATCCACGCGTGGATATTTGCGTCCCTGCATATAGACGATGAGTTTTCCCTCGGGAAGGAACTCGTTGACCATCCGTATGGCCGCTTCCATATAACCGCCGGTGTTCTCGCGCAGGTCGATGATGAACTCCTTGCAGCCTTGGTGGGATAGATGGGCCAGGGCGTTGAGCATTTCTTCGTAGGTGGTACGTGCAAACTTGCTGATTTTGATGTAGCCTATCTTTTCGTCGATGGCATAGGCTGCTTCGACGCTGGTTTGGGGCACATCGCCTCGGGTAATTTTGAACTTCATCAGCTGGGCTTCTCCTTGTCGCTTGATGCCCAAGGTTATTTCGCTCCCTTTCGGCCCTTTCAGGGTTTTCAATGCTAGCTGATTCGTAACCTTTTTGCCCACAAACAGGCTGTCGTTCACGGTCACAATGCGATCGCCGGGCAGCAGACCCACCTTTTCGGACGGCCCACCCTTGACCACGCTGTTTATGTGAATGGTGTCGTCTTGAATGGTGAATTGTACGCCGATACCGCTGAAACTGCCTTCGAGTTCCGAGTTGACCTCTTCGGCATCTTGGGCAGGTATGTAGACGGAGTGGGGGTCCAGCTGGGCCAAGACTTGGGGCATGGCGTCCTCGATGAGTTGATTCATCCGAACCGTGTCCACGTATTGGTCGTCGATGATTCGGAGTAACGAATTCAATTTGTTGGACGATGTGCCGATGATGCCCAAACGGCTGCTCGAGAAGTGCTTGGCATAGAATGTGCCGATGAGGATACCCGCCACGATGCTGACGGCGATGATGAGTGGTGTGAAGCGGAAAGAAGGTTTCTTTCTATACATGGCTCGGAGGGTGAGAAAAGGTGAACGAAACGGAAGTGAAAAGATGGAGCGTTTATTCGGCAGGCACAAAGGCCACTTCGATGCCTGCCCTACGAAGTAATTCGATGCCGTCTTCCAGCCGATAGTGCTCGGAGTAGACTACTCGCTTTATGCCTGCTTGGATGATGAGTTTGGCACATTCGATGCAAGGCGAGGCTGTGACATACATGGTTGCTCCGTCGCTACTGTTGTTGGAACGGGCTATTTTGGTGATGGCATTAGCTTCAGCGTGCAGTACGTAGGGCTTGGTAAGGTTGTTTTCGTCCTCGCACACGTTTTCGAATCCCGAGGGTGTGCCGTTGTAGCCATCGGAGATAATCATCTTGTCCTTTACGATGAGTGCGCCCACTTTGCGGCGTTGGCAATAGGAGTTTTCGGCCCAAATGCCGGCCATGCGCACATAGCGTTTGTCGAGTTCAAGCTGTTTCTTTTCGAGTTCCATGATGGGAGGGTGTGTGGGTTAGTTGATTCGCTTGAAGAAGAGGCGAAAGGTGACCGTGCTGCCGGCTTCCTCACGATAGAGAATGTAGAGATTCTCGTCGTCGCCCTCGTAGGCATAGGCTTTGGAGAGTCCGCGTTTGAAGGCTTGGGCCAGGTTGCCCGATTCGCTGTCGTCGCTCAGGCGGGCCGAAAAGTTGCGTTGCGTGGCATGGGCTGTCCATGTGCCGGTGAACGACCGGTTATGGAGTTGTCCCTCGAGGTTGCCCGAAATCTGTCGGTCTTGCACCAGGCCGGTGAAGCGAAGTGTGAACGATTGCAGATTGTTGCGCAGGGCGTCCAAATCGCTTTGTCTTTGCGATTCCTCGTTCCACAGCGGAGCCCAAGTAGACTGACCATCCGCGGCGATGAGGGTGAGTTTCCACGTTTTCTGCGTAAAGATGGCTTCCACGTCGTCGCTGTTGTTACAGCCTGCCAACACCCAAAGCAGGATGGGCAGGCTGTATGTACAAAAGGTTCTTAGCATACGCATAGGCGGTCGGTGCGGTTAGGGGCGGATGCCGTTGCGTTTGAGCAAGGCATCGATGCTCGGTTCTTGTCCACGGAAGGCCTTGTAGAGCAGCATGGGATGGCGTGTGCCGCCTTGCGAGAGGACGTGGGTACGGAACAAATCGGCTACTTCGCGATTGAATATACCTTTCTCTTGGAAGAGGGCAAAGGCGTCGGCATCGAGCACTTCGGCCCATTTGTAGCTGTAATAACCGGCTGCATAGCCCCCCGAGAAGATGTGACCGAAGGAGGCACTCATGCAGCTGCCTTCCACTACGGGCAGTAGAAGGGCATCCTTCCAAGCCTGATTCTCGTAGGCCACCACATCGCCTTCGAACGGTTCTTGGCGTGTGTACCAAGCCATGTCGAGCAGACCGAAGCTAACTTGGCGCAGGCAAGAGTAGGCCACGTTGAAGTTGGCCGAGTCGATGATGCGTTGTATCAATTCGTCGGGGATAAGCTCGCCGGTTTGGTAGTGACGGGCAAAGGTGTGGAGAAATTCCTTTTCCGTGCCATAGTTCTCCATGAATTGGGAAGGCAGCTCCACGAAGTCTCTGTAAACCCCCGTGCCACTCATCGAGGGATAGGTGGTGGCGGCAAAGATGCCGTGCAAGGCATGACCGAATTCATGCAAGAAAGTGTCTACTTCGTCGAACGTGAGCAGGGCGGGTTTCTGTGCGGTGGGCTTGGTGAAGTTCATCACAATGGTTACGTGCGGCCGGCTGTCTTCTCCCGTTTTGGGGTCTTTCCATTGACCCTTAAACTCGGACATCCAAGCACCTGCACGCTTGCCTGCTCGTGGGTGGAAGTCGGTGTAGAGCACGGCCAGGAACTTGCCATCTTTGTCCAGCACTTCGTAGGCGGTCACATCCTTGTGATAAACGGGGATGTCGCTGTTCTTCTTAAAGGTGATGCCATACAGACGTGTGGCCAGTCCGAACACACCGTCGACCACCTTGCCGAGTTCGAAGTAGGGGCGCAGCAACTCATCGTCGATGCTGTATTTCTTGTCCTTCAGCTTCTGCGAATAGTAGCTCCAGTCCCAAGGCATAACTTCAAAGTCTCCTCCCTCCAGCTCGCGGGCCAGGTTTCTAACCTCGGCCAGCTCTTTCTGGGCTGTGGGCATATAGGCTTCGATGAGTTGATTCAAGAGCTTGTAAACGGCCGGTCCTTCTTTGGCCATGCGTTCCACCAAGACATAGTCGGCGTAGCTTTTGTAGCCCAGCAGCTGAGCGATCTCCATTCGGGTGTTGACAATCTCTTTGACAATGTCCAGGTTGGAGGTGCTTCCCTTGGTACTGCGTGTGTTGTAAGCGGTGTAGAGTTCTTTGCGAAGTTCTCGATCCTTGGCATACATCATCACGGGCATATAGCTGGGAGCTTGCAAGGTGAAGGCCCATCCCTCCTTGCCCTTTTCGCGGGCAGTTTCGGCAGCGGCCTCCAAAGCCGTTTCGGGTATGCCCTCGAGCCGTGCTTTGTCCGTGATGTTCAGTAGATAGGCGTTTGTTTCTTTGAGGTTATTATCGCCGAAATTGAGCGATAGGAGGCTGAGCTTTTCGCTCAATTCGCGGTACTTCTGACGGTCGGTCTCGGACAAGTCGGCACCTTGGCGGCTGAAGCTCTTGTAGGTGTTCTCCAAGAGTTGTTGTTGCTCGGGGGTGAGCTTGCTGCGGTCGCATTGCTCATAGACGGCCTTTACGCGGCGGAACAAGTCGGGGTTGAGGCTGATGTTGTTGCCGTGCGCGCTCAAGGCAGGGGTGAGTTTGCGGGCGATGTCCTGCATCTGGTCGTTGGTCTCGGCGCTTTGGAGGTTGAAGAATACGCCGGTGGCACGGTCGAGCAGTCGACCCGAGTACTCCAAGGCCACGATGGTGTTTTCAAAGGTGGGGGCTTCGGGGTTTGCGATGATGGCGTCTATCTCGGCTTGCTGTTGCTTGATGCCTTCGAGGATGGCCTCTTCGTAGTGTTCGTTCTTGATGAGGTGGAACGGCGCGGTGTGGTGGGGGGTGTCAAAGGTTCCCAACAGAGGGTTTTGTGCTTGCAATGCTGTCATTGTGCTAAGGGTGATTAACGTGAGCAGGGTTCGTTTCTTAAAGCTCATAGTCGTGTTTTTTAAGGATTTGTAGTTGCAAATATGCGAAAAAAGAGAACGCATGCGGCTATTTGCGTCCTCTTTTAGCAAAGATTGAGGCTTGTTGGCTGTGTTGCGAGGGCTTGGTGCGGTGGCTGCTGGCAGTTGGCGAACAAAGTGTAGACACTTCATGAACAAAGTGTGGGCACTTTGCCGACCAAGTGTAGGCACTTTGCACGCTAAGTGTGGGCACTTTGTTTGTCGAGCGTAGACACCCGGTTTGGTAGCCCTGAAAACAACGTTGGTCGGCTGTTGCCGGTTTATTCTTCGACCACGACTATTTCTTCGACTGTCTCTTTTTCTTCGATCCGATGGCTCGTCTCGTCCGTGGGTGGAGCGAGGTGGGCTTGGATGGCTTTCCATTCGTCCTCGGTGAACTCGATGGCTGCTTCTCTCGGCAATTTCTTGGGGCAGGCTTGGCGGATGTCTCTGGCTCGCTTGTCCGAGTCGGGGTGTGTGCTGGCCCATTCGGGATACCATTGCTGCCATTCGCTTTCGTTCATCCGCTCCATGAAGTTGGCCAGGTGCTTGGCATCCAGCCCGGCTTGGGTCATGAAGTGTACGGCGGCGAGGTCGGCTTCTCGCTCCATCTCTCTGCTGTAAGCATTGGTCGAGAGCGTAGAGATCATGGAACCGATGGTTTCGGTGGCCGGGTTGTCGCCCAAGGTGAGTAGGATGGCTGTGCTACCCAGCTGACTTATCAAGGTTCGAAGGATATGCCCCTTCTCGATATGTCCCATCTCGTGGGCGATGACTCCGGCCACTTCCTCGACGGTTTGTCCGGCTTGGATCAGTCCGGTGTGGACAATGATGTGCTTGCCGGGCAAGGCAAAGGCGTTGACTTCTTCGTCCTTGACAATGTGCAGGCAGTAGGTCGATGCGTCGAGACCATTGGCTTCGCAAAGGGCGGTCAGTGTCTTGTTCAATGGATCTTGTATCTCCTCATCGGTGACGAGGGTGCGTCCGTAGAGGTAGAATTCGGTATAAGTTCGACCCATCTCTGTTTCCAAGAAATGGAGGTGGGGCAGGAACAGTCCCAACCAGTCGATGCCGGCAAAGCAGATGAGGGTGCCCAGGAAGAGAAGAATGGACAGCAGGCTTTCGAGTAGAAACTTTTTCATGAGTCGATGGGCTTATATACAAGGTCGATCAATGCTCCGCAGGCGAAGAACTTAATGTGCTTCCCTTGGCGCACACGGATGGCGGCGTAGACGGTGGCAAAAAGTTCGAGTACGTTGAACAAGATGATGGTGAATAAATAGGCAAAGTAGAAGGAGGTGAGGGGCGTTTTGCCCAGGAAGAGTGCTATGGTCCACCAGAATAGAACGGTGTTGGTGACAAACAAAGGCACTTGCGAAACCAAGGCTTGCAGGCAATGCCAGCGCACGAAGGAAGAGCGGCTCTTGCGGACGGCAAAGGCAAAGCCCACCGTGGCCAAAAGGTTGACAATGGGAAGCGGTAAACCTACCAAGGCTACGGCCAAAGACATGAGGTAGACGCCGGAGGCTTGCTCCAACTCGTTGTCAAAGCGGTGAGTGTTCATGAATGAAAGGATGCTTAGAGTTTAGTGAGATTCCAAAGCCAATTGGCCAAGAGGAGGGCAAGCAAGGTCAAGGCCACGGGCTTGCGTCGCACAAAGGCTTCGGCCTTTAGGTAGAAACGTAACAAACTGTCCGACCCTCTGACAAGGTCGGAAATGAGCCACAAGGGAATGACAATCAATAAAGCAATGCCGAGAAATCCCAGTGGATTGAGCAATAAAGCCTCTTGCATTTCGCCCCTTAGAACGGCGACGATGGAGCGTGTGCTACCGCAAGCCGGGCAGGGAAAACCGGTGATGGCACGAAACAAACAAGGGGAGAACCCTCCCCTTGTTGCTTGTGTTATGTTATAAAACAACCATCCATACCCCATTAGGCAAGCAATGCCGGCAAGGGTATACAGTCGTGCTCGGGTCATCCCACCAGCTGCTGGAGACGTTGGAGGTTCTTTTCGCGAGTGGCACCCATGATGAGGAAGAGATCTACGAGCGCCCAAATACCGAATCCACCGCAGGTGAGGAGTTTGCCGATGCCCAAACCGGTGTCGCCGATGTAGAAGCGGTCAATGCCCAATGAGCCTGCAAACACCGAGATGAGGAGGGCAGTGGTGGGATCCTTGAATTGACCCGCAGCGAGCATGCCCGCCTTATTGTCGTCGAGCTGCAACAAATGTTCGCGAATGAAGGGAAGCTGTTCCTCGGGAAAGTATTTGCCCGACATCAACATGAAGTTGTCTACTTTTTGAGCGTCCATAAGGTTGAAAAGTTTATAAGAGTTTGTATTTGGTATATTTATGACACGAAGATACTGGTTTGGGTAATGATTGTTTGTTTTGCAACGTTAAATAATGCAAATGGAAGAAAAGGGGATGATGATTGGGAAAAGAATGCCTATCGGTGGGCGGATGGAAAACCTTCGGTCGGCAGAAGGAGAAACGTTGATCGGAGAAAGAAAGAGTCTCGGTCGGAGGGTGAAAGATTGCCGGGTGGTAGAAATAGAATTACCGATTGGAAAGAAAAAGGCCATCGGTTTTCACCGACGGCCTTTCCGTTTCGAGATTGTTCGTATGTCGCTCTCTATGGATTAAGCGTTCACAGATGCCATGTGGGCAATCAGGTCGAGAACCTTGTTAGAGTAACCGATTTCGTTGTCGTACCAAGAAACCACTTTCACGAATGTATCGGTCAGCGCAATACCTGCCTTCGCGTCGAAGATAGAGGTGCGAGGATCGCCAAGGAAGTCAGATGAAACCACTTGGTCTTCGGTGTAGCCCAGTACTCCCTTGAGCTCGCCTTCCGAAGCTTCCTTCATGGCTGCGCAAATCTCGGCGTAAGTGGCGGGTTTGGCCAGGTTCACAGTCAGGTCGACAACCGATACATCCAAGGTAGGAACACGCATTGACATACCTGTGAGCTTGCCATTGAGGGCGGGGATTACCTTACCCACGGCCTTGGCAGCACCTGTTGACGAGGGGATGATGTTACCGGCAGCGGCACGACCACCTCTCCAGTCCTTCATAGACGGGCCGTCTACGGTCTTTTGAGTTGCAGTGGTAGAGTGTACAGTGGTCATCAAACCGTCGGTGATGCCCCATTTGTCGTTCAGTACCTTTGCGATGGGAGCAAGACAGTTGGTTGTACATGAAGCGTTAGATACAAATTGTGTGCCCTTCACGTAAGACTTCTCGTTTACTCCGCATACGAACATCGGAGTGTCGTCCTTTGAAGGTGCCGACATAACTACATACTTTGCACCGGCATCGATGTGTGCTTGGGCTTTGTCTTTGCTGAGGAACAGACCGGTAGATTCCACTACGTATTCGGCACCTACGGCGTCCCACTTCAAGTCTGCAGGGTTCTTCTCGGCTGTGATGCGGATGGATTGTCCGTTAACAATGAGTTTGCTGTTTTCTACATCGGCTTCGATAGTTCCGTCGAATTGGCCGTGCATGGTGTCATATTTAAGCATGTATGCCAGGTAGTCCACCGGGCAAAGGTCATTGATACCTACGATTTGGATGTCGTTTCTCTTCATTGCAGCACGGAAAACAAAGCGTCCGATGCGGCCGAATCCGTTAATACCTACTTTAATCATTTTGTTTTAGACTTTTGAGTGAATTATACTATTGAATCAGTTATTTGCATTCACTGATTTGCATTTTATCTCTCAATGCGTTGCAAAAGTACACTTTTGTTTCTATGTTTGTACACCAAAATCACTTTAATTTAATGAAAAGATGGGAAAAAGTACGTTGTTGAAAGACTTTAAGGAGTTTGCTCTCAAAGGAAATGTAGTAGATATGGCCGTGGGTGTTATCATCGGCGGCGCTTTCGGTAAAATTGTGTCGTCGTTGGTGGCCGATGTTATCATGCCGCCCGTAGGCCTTCTGATAGGAGGTGTTAACTTCTCGGATTTGAAGTGTGTACTCAAAGAAGGTGTGCCGGCTACCGAAACCACGGAAGCGGTTGAAGCTGTGACGCTGAACTACGGTATGTTCTTACAGAGTCTTTTCGACTTCTTGATCGTGGCTTTCTGTATCTTCCTTTTTGTGAAGCTGATTATGAGCCTTTCCAAGAAAAAGGAAGAAGCACCTGCACCGGCTCCCGAGCCTACGAAGGAAGAATTGCTGCTGACTGAAATCCGCGATTTGCTCAAGGAGAAGAAATAAGCATCGAAACAGAACCTCGGCTTCCGAATGAGAGAGGCATGGGGTGAGGATAAGCAAACGAGGTGTTGCTCCATTGGGAGCAACACCTCGTTTTGTTCTGTCAGGTCTGAGTAAAGCGAGATCGGTAAAGGGCGTCCCGATGCCGACTTCTGCTTCTTTTCTTAGGTTTGTCTCCGTGTCGCTCGATTAGAAGTAGGCACTGAATCGGTCGGGTTGGGAAGACCGATGCTTTCTGACCTTGAGTACGAGATACAAAGCATAAAGGATCGTCATCGAAATGATTGCTATTGTCCACTCGGGTCTTCGGTCATAGCTTGCTACGGGCGTGCGTCCACCGAATATCCAACCTAAATTCAGCAAGATGGAGTGGACATATATCAACCCATAGAGCAGGTAGGCCCATCGTTGCACCTTTTTCCAACGTAGCCCGCCCAGCTTCTTTCGTACGGCGGTGAAGGATGTAACCCACAGCAATAGATAAAGGATGGACATGAAGATACCTATTTGGTAACCGGTTTCTGCAAAGATTCGGCCTTCGGGCAGTGGGTCGGGAAGGATGAAAAGCTTGGCAAACGAGTGGGGAAACGTATAGGTTAGCTTGAACAACATATGGGTGAGAACGGGGAAACCCGAGAGAATCGACAACTCCTGTCTGATGGGTTGAAGTTTCTTTGCCATATAGCTACGGGGCTTGAAGGCTCCGGTAAACATGATGATGAGTAGCAGAGGCAGCCCCAAGGGGAGCATATACGTATAGGTGCGCACCACATCTCCGATGACAGGTATCGGGTACAGATCCAGTGTGCCGGTGAGCTTACCCACGTAATGAACCAAGGCCAAGACGGTGGGGATGGAGAAGATGCCGTAGTAGATGCCGGTATGTGTCTTGATGGACTTGGAGCAGAGCAACACCAACCCCAAGGTGATGGCCAGCGAAGTGAACAGAGGGAAGGTGTTCATCAGCCCGTTCAACAGATCTAAAAGTAGTTTAGCCATAGTATAATTGAGTATAAATACGAATGTGTGGACAGATGAAGCCCGACCGCTATGGGGGCCGTGAATACCTCTGAGACAAAGGGACACCACCCAGCCGATGGGTGGTCGGGTGGTTTGTCCTTTATGCCGTTTGCGGTCGACGACTCGCCTGTCGCTGTTCTACAAGGTTAAAAATCGAGTTGGGCCGAGAATGCAAACGTGCGAGGCATGGACAGTCCAAAGGTAGTAGACCCGCCTCTGCCGTGCCAATAGCTTTTGTTGGTCACGTTGTAGCACATGGCATTCAGCTTCATGCGTCCAAATCCGGTGCGGAATGAGTAGTTCACCCCTGCGTCAAGTGTGCCGTAAGCCGGAATTTCGGTTTTGCCGTCTGCGTGCTTGCTGTCAATGAATGATTGGCCACTGACGGTTCCACGAGCCACGAATCCTATATTGGCACGAGTCAAGTATTCCACACCCAGCGCACCGCTGAACTTGGCTGCTCCGTTGACAAACTTGCCATCGGCCGCTCCGTCTTTGGTCTTTTCTCGTTTGGCATCCAAGTACAGCAAACCACCGGTGAACGAAAGGCCTGCGAAGGGGTGGCCGGTAGCCGTCAGCTCGGCTCCTCTGTGACGGTTCAATCCATCGGCTGCGCGTCTTAATCCGGCCGCTTCGGTCACGTCGATGTAATTGGTTTGCTTGATGTCGAAGAAGCTCAAAGTGGCTACCACCGCTTTGTTCTCCCATTTGATGCCCACTTCGTCTTGTTTACTGCGAGAAGGTGCCAGTGTTTCGCCCTTGTTGATGTACTTCGAATCCGATACATAAGCTCCGCGAGAGAAACTCTCCGTGTGGCCGTAATATAGGGACAAACTGCGCAAGGGTCTTACGGTCAGTCCGAACGTGGGCAGGATGTTGTGATTCTTGAAGTCCTGCTTGGCAGTGTAGTTGTGAAAATCTTCGTTCTTCTGCGAGGCTCCCAACAGCAGGCTCACCTTGTCCTTGAAACTCACCGAGTACAGGGCGGTGATGCCCACGTTCTTTTCTTTCCATGCTCGCTGTGCGTCGAGCATCCGGGGCAGTGGGTAGAATCCCTCGCCGTGCACCACGCCTTTGTATAGGTCGCCTCCGATCTTACCGGCTGCTCCGGCATTGCTTTTGTTGTCGTAGGTGGCTCGCGAGTAATCGGCGGCCAGCGAGAGGGTGTGGTTGAAACAGCCGGTTTGCAGGTTGCCTCTGATGCCCACCTGCGTGTAGAAGTTGTTGCCGGCTTCGTTTTGAGCGTTGGATTTGTTGCTGGATTCAAACGCTCCCTCATCGTTGAAGCGGAGGTTGGCTTGCGAGTTGTACTTGGTTCCGCTGCGGTGGTTATGTCCCAGGTTGAAGAATGCGGTGAGATGGCGTCCCAGTTTATGCTCGTGATTCAGCGTCAGTAGGTTGCCTTTCATATGCTTGGTTGTTTCTTTGAAGTCGTATCCCAGGCCGCTTGTGGGTGCTTTGGGCAAGGTTGCTCCACTGCCACCGAAGGTAAACCAGCGTTGGCCTTCGTTGACGCGCAGTTCAAATAGGCCCACCAATACGTTGGTAGTACTGTTCTTGCCACGGTGATCCACGTTCACAAAGATGTTTTTCTCGTTCTTTTCCGTGCCTTTGAGGGCCAGTTCGCCATCCATGTATTCGCCATTGATGCGCACGCCCCATTGCTTTTGCTTGCCCCATCTTCGTCCGAAGTCGGTGAAAACGGCCATATTGCCGCGTCCGCTGAAGAGGGCTTTGTAGCTGTTGATGGGCGTGTCTTCGGCTCGCTTGCTGACCACATTGATTGTTCCGGGGGCAGGCGTTGCACCCGAGTCGGTTCCGTTGTTCGACATGCTTACGCCGTTGATGCCCGCATTGGGGCCCGATGTGATTTCGATGCGCTCTATCATGTGTGCCGGAGGCGTGTTGAACTGATAGAAAAGGCTGGGCACTCCGTTGAGCATCATATGGTTTCCGTTCATGTTGATGCCGCGCATACTGAAGTCGGAGTACATGGGCGAGCTGCTGCTGATACGTATCGACGGATTTTGCTGCAAGACGCTACCGAGCGAAGCTGTGGCATCGTTGAACAATTCGATGGTTTTTCGAGTGAGGCTCATTTGCGAATAGGGCAAGTCCAGCACGCTGCCACTACCCAAGATGCCTACCCTTGCTTGCTGGTTGAGCAGTCCTCCGGGCAGTACGGGCGAGGCTACAATTTCCACTTCTTCCAAGCGATGCAAGCTGTCGGTCATGTGTGTATGTTGCTGAGCAACCATACTTCCTGTCATCGCTGCGCAGGCAGCGACCATCCAGATTCTTTTCATGATTCTTTTTGTGTTAATGGTTTATAGTTACTAAACAGTCGGCAAGGGGGTGATTCCCGGGTGCAGCGAGTGGTATGCTTGGCCGAACAGAACCGTGTGCAACAGCGGTTCTCAAGCCCGAAAGGCTCTACATGAACGGCCGAAAGCCAAGAGCGGAAACGCTGCTGCGCAACGCTACCCACCCGACATCGAAGGGGATAAATGTCCAACGAATGATTACACCGAAGGAATTTTTGGCAATGAGGCTCCTATTCCCGGAAGCACGGCATCGCAGCTCGGTTTTGGCAGGTTTCCTGACTTGTCTTCTTCCCAATCCGCCTTCCCATTCGCAAGCGAACAGTGGCAAAAGATGTGGATGGGACATGCGAAGACTCACAGTAGCGGGCACTGTTCCGGACTTGAACCGGATTCCCTTTTCACGACGGGCCGCGAAGCGACCCACCGTCACCAAATCCGCGACAAAAGTAATGGAATTTTCAGGCTTTCGGTGTCAAAACCTGCGAAAACATGGTCGGAAGACCCGGCCCCCTTGTTCGCTGCGGAGGCGATTAAACCGTCGGGGGGTGCTGTCTGCCTCGCCTGCCTCCCAGCAAGCGGGCTGTGGCAAACCAGAGGTGATGAACCACCGTGCGGCAGATGCCGTAATGGTGCACCATGATGCGGAAGCGTTCCTTGAGTGACGCTTTTCGGTTCTGCCCCGTCAGTCCCTCGTCGAGATAGTCGATGAGGGTGAGTTGTGTGTGCAGCGTTGTTGCCGACTGTTTGAGCACACGGATGCACCAATCGAAGTCGGCCGAGAAGCGATAGGACAAATCGTAGGGTGGGCATAGCTCCCTACGGGCGAAAAAGGCCTGATGACACACCGACATGCCTTGCTCGAAGCTGCGCCAAGTCAGGTGTCGGGGAGGTGAGAGGTGGCGCATGCGCAAGAAGTGTCGGTGGCTGTCCACGATGGCCGTATGTCCGTAGACCACGTCGGGCATGAAGCCGTTGCGGTCGATGGCTGTGGCGATGCGATGCAGGGTGTCGGCTTGGTGAAAGCAGTCGCCTGCGTTGAGAAAACACACATAGTTGCCCGTGGCTCGGCTCAAACCCTTGTTCATGGCGTCGTACAGCCCTTTGTCGGGCTCGCTCACCAGGGTGTGTACCCGATTGGCATAGCGGTGGACGATGGAAAGCGTATCGTCGGTGGACTTGCCGTCTATGATGATGTACTCCACCCTATGGTAGGTTTGTGCCACGACGCTTTGCAATGTGTCTTCGATGGTGGAGGCTGCGTTGTAGCACACGGTGATGATGGAGAACAGCGGTTCGAACTTAGGGTGCATGGTGTGGGGCTATTTGTCGGTACAATTGGATGTAGGCGCGAGCCACCGCTTGCTCGGAGTAGCACCGCTTGACTTTGCTCACGGCCTCTTGACCAAGCCTTGCCCGGTTGTCGTGGGTCAGCACCCACGCAATGCCTTCGGCCAAGTCGTCGGACGAGGCGTAGGTGGCCACGTAGCCGTTTTGCAGATGGTCTATCATTTCGGGGATGCCACCGGTGTCGAAGCCCACGCAAGGCAGGCCGCAACTCATGGCTTCCATAATCATATTGGGCAGATTCTCCTCGAGCGAGGGGGTGACGAAGACGTCGACCGCATTGTAGAGGTCGATGAGTGCCTGCTCGGAATCGATGTAGGGCAGGGCGTGCGTGGGCAGAGGCATCAGGGGGAGGAGCTGCCGAGTACCTTGCCCGAAGATGACCAGTTGAGGCCGTGTGTGGAAGGGGTGTTGCTCCAACAGTCGGCAGGCTTGTATGAGGTGTTCGAATCCCTTGCGCGGGTCGGTGGTTTTGACCGAGCCGAAGAGGATGAGTGGGGCGTCGGGCGGTAGCCCCAAGGTGGCACGGGCCCGGGCCCGGTCTTGTGGGCGAAAGCGAAGTGTATCTATGGGATTGGGGATGGATACGACCGTGGCTTGCTCGTGGGGCAAGGCCGAGGCACGGGCGCGCTCCATCAGCCACCGGCTGCATGCCACCCAAGCGATGGAACCGTGGGCGTAGACAGCGCGTTTGCGCTCGAACACGCATTGCGATAGGTCGTGCCTACCACCTTGGCTGCCCAGCATGGGGCAATGATGGCACTCCGATCGGTAGGCGGTGCAAGGGCCGGCATGGTGGCAGATGCCTGTGATGGGCCACATATCGTGCAGAGTCCACACCACGGGCTTGCCCGAGTCGAGGATGCGACGCAGGTCGGTCAGCGACAGCATGCCGTGGTTGACCCAATGTAGGTGAATGATGTCGGCCGCTTGAAACTCGGGCTGTCGTGTGATGTCTCGCCCCGTATTGGCAATGGACACGGCAAAGAGCCGGCGGCGCGAGAATCCGTTTCGTGCCCAAATGACCAATCGTTCCCAAAGGAAGCGCAAGCCGTCCAGGCGGGAGGGAGGAAGGGTACTCACACACAAGTCGGAGGTCTGCTTGTTGCGCACCAGCATTTGTGCTTTCACACCATGCTTGTTCAGCGCATTCAGCAGACGGCCGGCCGCTACGGCTGCCCCTCCTCTGCATTGGGAGGTGTTTACAATCAGTACCCTCATTATCGCTTGTTGTGTTAGAATAGGAGCAAAGGTAGGAATAATTCTGTACGATTGGCATCATCTGCCTATGGCTTTCTGCCGTTCCACGAGTGGATGACCGGCCGGCCATCGTGCTCGTGCTCGCTCGGTGTGCATGGAGGCCGGAAGCGTGAAGAAGACATGGCTCGTTTCTGCTTTCGGTACATTCGTCGGGGCGACTATCCGCACTTTGCAACCTAAGTGCCCACACTTTGTGCCCCAAGTGCCTACACTTTGCAACCTAAGTGCCTACACTTCGCGCCCCAAGTGTTTGCACTTCGCTGCCCGCGTGTTTGTGTTTTGTCGCTCCGTGGCGAGCGAAGGCGAAGTGGGTGGGCGGCCGAGTGTCGGAAACTCACCGAGCCGAGGGTGAAAAGGAAGCCGCTTCCCGATGGCGACGATACTTGGAAAGCTCGTTCATGAGCTGCTTGGTGGCCCATCCCAGTACGGTGGCATCGTCTATCCATCCCAATACGGGGACGACGTCGGGAAGCACATCGACCGGGCTGAAAACGTAGATCAGTGCTGCAATGGCCAAGAGGAGTTTGACGGCAGAATAGTCTTTGTAGCGTCCGCCAAGGACGTCGCGCACGTAGCCCAAGAGGGCTTTGAGGTTGGCAATGGCTTCTTTCCAAGTTCGGAGGGTCATAGGCATGGGCATTGAGTGGGTGAAACGTGGGACAAATGTAGACAAAAAGGAAATCGAAATGCGGCGGGTGGGCTGCTCATCCCACGAATAGCGGGTGGTGGGCGCTCGAGCGTTCGGGGTCGAAGCCGAATCCCTCCCAGCGGAAGGCTTGCAGGTCTTGGACGGAGGTCAGGCGATTCTTGAGGATGAAGCGAGCCATCTCTCCGCGACACATCTTGGTGTAGATGACGATGGTTTTGAGCTTATCGCCCTTCTGCACTTTAAACTCGGGGGTGATGACGGACACTTCGCGTTCCACACGCTCCCAATCGAATAGTCGGCGCATTTCGTCGCTGGCCAGGTTGCAAAGCGTGCCGCCGCAACGACGAATGTCGGCAATGAACACATCGGTCAGTTTGTTGCGCCAGTAGCCGAAGATGGTGTCCCGGTTCAAGCCGTCGAGTTTGGCATCTCCCTCCAGCCGATAGGTTTTGATTCCATCGAGTGGGCGTAAAAGCCCGTAGCAGAACGAAGTGAGTCGCAGGTGCTCTTGTGCGTAGTCAAAATCGTGGCTGTCGAAGTCGTGGGGATTCAGCCGCTTGAATACGATGCCGGTGTAGGCCAGCAAGGCGGGCAACGTGGGCGAGTCGGGCGAGTGAAACAGCTGATAGGCTCGATGAACATCGGTGGCTATCGAAGCGTTGATGCGCAAAAGACGTTCTAATTCGTCGATAGAGCACTGCGCCATGTGAAAGGCTATCTCACGGGCGTCTTGCTCGAAGCGAGGAGTGCTGACGGTGGGTACTTGCACCGAGAAGTCGGTGCTCATGGTCTTGGCGCAGGAGAGAAGAATGAGCATAGGCTTGTGCACAATGAATGATGGCGGCGAAAGTACACATTTTGTACAAGAACCACTCACAGCAGGTCCGGAAAAAGAAGGAACATAGGGCGAGAGTTTTTCGCAAAAAGCATGCAAGAATACGCAATTCCGAATATTCTCTTAAAAGAGTTTACATATCTTTGCCTCAAAGTTAAAACCTGTCATACCAATAAAGACGCAATATACCATGAGGTTAGCCATTGATTTGGGCGGAACGAACATACGGATTGGGCAAGTGGACGGCGGAGTGGTGATAAACCGTAAGTCTGTGGCCTGCCCCTCCGGTGAAAGCGAAGAAAAAGTGATGCAACAGTTGTTGCAACTCATTGAGGAGATGATGAAAGGCACTTCGGTCGAGGGCATCGGCATCGGTGTTCCTTCGGTGGTGGATGCTCGGCACGGTATTGTTTACAACGTGAACAATATCCCTTCGTGGAAAGAAGTGCATCTGAAGGCGCGGCTGGAAGCGGCCTTCTCCGTTCCGGTGGCTGTGAACAACGATTCCAATTGCTTTGCCCTGGGCGAAAAGAAATTCGGTCTTGGCATTCCCTATAATAATATGGTAGGTATCACCCTCGGAACCGGGGTAGGTGCCGGCATCATCATTGACGACCGTCTGTATGGCGGTAGGCATACCGGTGCGGGCGAAGTAGGGGCTTTGCCCTATCTCGATGCGGACTTTGAGGCCTACTGCAGTACCCCTTTCTTTACGAAGAGCTGTGGCGTGCCGGCCAAAGAAGTGGCCCGGCGTGCGAGCGAAGGCGATGCCGAGGCGCAAGCCTTGTGGCGCAGCTTTGGAGCACATCTCGGACAGTTGTTCAAGGCCCTGCTCTTTGCCTATGACCCACAAGCCATTGTGGTGGGAGGTGGCATCTCTTCGGTTTTTTCGCTTTACGAAAAAGCGATGTGGGAGGCTATGTCCGACTTCCCCTATCCGGCCATGTTGCGCGATGTGAAAGTGCTCGTGTCGCAGAATCCCGATATCAGTATGTTGGGAGCTTCGGCTCTGCTCGACGAACCGTGTGAATGAATACAAGGGCTTCTTGCTGCATCCGTGCTGTGAGGAGCATGTAGATAATGATTATGAACTTAAATTTTTAGTGCATGAAAGAAGTTAATCTTAGAATCTGTCAAACGATTCTGGCCTTATTGGTGGGCTTGTTCTTCTCGGCAGGTGTTTGCGCTCAGCAACTCACCGTCAAAGGAACAGTGAAAGACCAAGCAGGCGAACCCGTGATTGGCGCAAATGTGCTGGTCAAAGGTGCCACACAAGGAGTGATCACCGATTTGGATGGTCGCTTCGAACTCAAAGCCGCAATGAACAGTGTGCTCGTGGTGAGCTATGTGGGATACCTCCCACAAGAGGTGCCGGTGAAAGGCAGTACGGTCAATGTGGTTTTGAAGGAAGACAACGCATTGTTGGAGGAAGTGGTGGTGATCGGTTACGGTACGAGCCGTAAGGAAGACCTCTCAACTTCTGTTTCAACGGTGAAGGTCGACCAAGCCATGAAGAGTCGCCCCGCTAACCTTGGATCGTACATTCAAGGACAAATGCCCGGTGTGATGGTAAATGCAAATGGTGGCGACCCCTTGGCCAAACAATCGCTTTCTATTCGTGGCCGTGGTTCGAGAGGTGAGGAAGGTGATCCGTCGACCGGTGACGCTGTGCTTTATGTGGTAGATGGTGTGCCCAACGCTCCTTTTAATATGGAAGATGTGGAAAGTATCACCATTCTCAAGGATGCAGCCTCGGCCGCTATCTACGGTGCAAGCGTAGGATCGGGCGGTGTAGTGATTGTAACTACCAAGCAAGCACAATCGGGTAAGGTGAAGGTTAGCTTTAATCTTTCCAAGAGCATCAAGTCTGCTTGGAAACTACCCACCGCACTGACATCGGAACAATACAATAAGGTGTGGGCCGACGCAATTAAAGCCTACGGGGGTGATCTTCCTGTGGTAGCCGATCCGACTCGGTATGCCTACGGAGCAGTGACACGCACCGATTGGATCGACGAAGTGTTCCGTACCGGTCAGTTGGACCACTATGCTGTGTCATTGTCGGGCGGTAGCGATGCCATCAAGGCTTTCGCGTCGTTGTCGTACGATAAAGATCAAGGTATTATCGAGAATACTTACAGCAATAAGCTCGGTGCACGAATGCAGATAGATTTCCAACTTAGCAAGGCCGTTAAGTTGAGTCAACGTGGAGTATTCCAACACTCGAACGGACAAGGAGATATTCGTGGCGGACACGAAGGAGTCTTGGCCAGTGCCATCTTCTTCCCTCGCTCGGCGTCGGTATACGATTATGATGAGGCCGGAAATCTGATGTACGACGGTGTGAGCCGTGAGCCGCTCTACCATGGCACTGTGCCTCGCTGGGCTGCGGCAAAAGGTATCAGCGGTTACGGCGAATTGCGCAACCCCTTGGCCATGCTTCGTCGTTTGGATCAAAAACGTCCTTCATCCACGATATATTCTACCACATCGTTGGAAGTAAAGCCCATCAGTGCGCTGACTATTAAGTCCGACTTTACGGCCGGCCTTACTCAAGATCGCGTGGAAGAGTTCATTTACAAAATAGAAGAACCCGGCCGCCCCAATCCGAAGAACGAACGCAATATCGGACGCAGCGTGGCCAACAACTGGATATGGGAAACTACCGCTTCGTATGCCCAAGCTGTGGACAAACATCACCTGAGCTTGATGGCGGGATACACCATGAAATATGACAAGTATCAATGGGACAAGATTTTTACCTCTCAGTACGACACGGAGTTCAACCGTTACTCTCACATCTTCAGCGAGGCAGGTAACTGGAGCGATACAAAACCCGACGAAACAGTGTGGGAAGAGTCTATGATCTCAGCCTTTGTGCGCGCCGGCTATTCATTTGACGATCGCTACTTCCTTACGGCCAGTTTGCGTCGCGATGCCACTTCAAAACTGTACAAAGACAATAATTCGGGCTTCTTCCCTGCCTTGTCGGGATCTTGGAAGATTTCATCCGAACCATTCTTCGGAAACTTGAAGGAACACGTGAATTTGCTGAAGTTGCGTGCCAGCTGGGGACGTATCGGAAACGTTTCCATGGTGCCTCGCTATTCGTGGAACGCTCCCATGGGTGTGATCTCTTGGCCGGTGATTTATGGAAAGAACCTCGACGTTGTAATACAAGACGGTGTTTACGCTAAAACCATAAGCACTCGGAATCTGAAGTGGGAAACCACCGAACAGACAGGTCTTGGACTTGATTTGGGACTGTTCAACAACTCGCTTACGTTGACCGTGGATTACTATAATAAGGTTACGCGTGATTTGATTGAAAAATTGGCTATCCCCTCGGTAGCCGGTATCAGTGAAGAACCGTATGGCAATGTGGGTGAAGTCGTAAACCGTGGTTGGGAGTTCAGTGCCAACTACACTCGCAAAGTTGGAGATTGGACCTTTGCACTTCATGGAAACTTGGCCACCGTGCACAACGAGGTGAAAAGCATGGGACAGCGCGAATATATGGCACACGGAAACACGATCAACAGTGTGCAACCCTTGCGTTCGGCCATCAATCAACCTTGGTATTCTTATTATTTGCTGAAAACCGATGGCATCTTCCAAACGGAAGAAGAGGTGAATAACTACAAGTGGAAGAATCCCGAAACAGGAATTTCCAATCTTATTCAACCTCACGCTCGTCCCGGTGACCTGAAGTATGTAGATACCAATAACGATGGTCAAATCAACGATGAAGACAAGCAATACTTGGGTAGCTTCTTACCCCAAATCACCTACGGATTCGGTGGTAACGCGGCATGGAAAGGTTTCGACCTCAGTGTTCTCTTCCAAGGTGTGGCCAAAACATCCATATATAATGGTTTCAAGCAAATGGGACTGACTGGTCGTATGCAAAACCATAATATGCTGAGCGACCTGCTTGAGGCTTGGGACTATAATAAGAACTCGGGTATTCCTCGGTTGGCACTGGCTAAAGACCCCAACGGAAACTACACCAATGCTTCGGACTTCTTTTTGGAAAATGGAAGCTATCTGCGCTTGAAGAATGTGACCTTGGGTTATACTTTGCCTAAAACCGCTATGCTGAAACTGGGCATGCCTACCAGCACCCTTCGTTTCTATCTGAGCGGTGAAAACTTGCTTACCATGACCAAGTATAGTGGTTTCGACCCTGAAGTGGGCAACTACGGACTGGATGGAGGTGTGTATCCCATGGCTCGCACCTGGAGTTTCGGTTTGAACTTTAGCTTCTAAGTAAAACGATTAAAAACAGACACTATGATAAAGAAATATAGCACAATGGCTCTGTCGCTATGCTTGGCAGGAGCAACACTGGTTGGCTGCAACGATTTCTTGGAATTTGAGCCCTATGGCCCCACGGTTTTCGGAACAACGGAAGCCGATATTGAAAAGCAATTGAATGCTTTCGGAGCCTTCACTTACGTAGAAGGAGTAACCGGTCGCGGTACGATGTGGTTCGAAAACTGCAGCGATAACATGGTTACAGGCCGTACTCAAGCACAAGGAGACCAAATCAAGAATTTCCAAATGTCGGCTTCCAACGGTCGTGACGTACGCAAAACATGGCCGGAGATGTACCAGCTCATTCTGAAAACCAACGAGGTGTTTCGTGCCGTTCCTGAAGCCAGAATCTCGTCGGAGTTGAAGAATCGTGCACTGGGACAAGCACACTTCTATCGTGGATTCGCTTATTTGTGGATTGCACCTTTCTATGGAGATAACGGTCCCAATGGAGGTATCCCCATAGTGACAGAGAATACGCCTGCTGAAGACATTGATCAGCCTCGTCCGGCTTCGGTCTTGACCAACTACGACATGATTATCGACGACCTGCGTAAAGCCGGTGAATTGCTGCCCTACCTATCTCAGCAACCCGATAGCGAATACGGACGCCCGCATAAAGCTGCTGCTTGGGCCTTTGCCGCCCGTGCTGCGCTGTATGCAGCCCAGTACGACGCTCGCTACTACGAAACCGTAGTGGAGTTTTGCGATAAAGTTATCAACCTGACCGGAGCTGATAAACGTGGCCTGTATCCCAACTTCGCACAGTTGTTCCGCGAGGAAAACAACTTCTCAGAAGAATACTTGTTCTCGCTGCTGGGCAATGCTATCGAAGGACCTAAGTTCCACGGCATGTCGTTCCAAAACGGTGGTTATGGCATTTACAATACTTGGGGATTCTTCCAACCCACGCTTGAGTTGTACAAGGCCTTTGAGGAAGGCGATGCGCGTCGTGCGGCAACTATCTTGTTTCCCAACGAACACATCCAATTCGTGGGTCGTGACATCCATTTTGCGGTGAATCCGGCCGAAGTTTCCAGTACCTCGGGAATGACGTTTCGTAAGTTTATGTCGCCCTTTGAGCCTGCCGACGCCATTGGCCGTACGGTGAGTACGAGCGGAAACAACCAGAGTAATCGCCTGGGTACAGTGCTGATGCGTTATGCCGATGTGTTGTTGATGAAGGCCGAAGCCCTTATTTGGACGAAGGGTGAGGGTAACGCCGAAGCCAAGGCGCTGCTCAACCAAATTCGTAAACGTGCCGGTCTACCCGAAAACAGCCAAGCTACGAAAGCTCAACTCAAGAACGAACGCCGCTGCGAATTGGCATTTGAGTTCCAACCCAGCCGCCACCTCGACTTGGTGAGATGGGGAGATGCACAAGAAGCATATGCCAAACCCCTGCATGGTGTACGTACTGTCCTTGAGGGAGAAGGAGAAGCCGCTCGCTTTGTGCGGGTCGAAGAGATAGAAATCTGGCCTGCTCGTAAGTTTGATCCCAAAGTTCACCATGTGTTCCCCATTCCTTCAGAAGAAGTAGGAAAGAGTAAGAACTTGAAGCAGAACAAGGGATACTAATCAATTATCTTGTATTTTCATCAAGACTTCTTGTCGGATCTCCGGCAAGAAGTCTTGAGCTATTAAATCCATTTATGAATATGAAGCGTGGTAACCTTAAATTCTTCTTTTTCCTATTGACCTTGCTTCTGCCGATGGCAGGCTTGGCGCAAGATGGAAATGTAAGACTAAAAGTGGTTTCGTTCAATGTGCGTTCGTTCGAACCCGACTTTGATGTAAAACCCTATGCCGAACTGTTGAGGGGATTGAACGCCGACATTATCTGCCTCAATGAGGTGGAAAATCGCAGCTCTCGCCAAATGGTAGGGGGAAAATATCGGGATGTGGTGCAGGACTTAGCCAATGAATTGGGAATGTTTGGCTTGTTTGGCTACTCCTATAATTTGGGTAATAAGGACGGAAGACTCCCTGAAAAAGACTTCACCTACACAACAAACGAACTGTACGGCAATGCCATCTTGAGTCGTTATCCCATTATGTTTGCGCAAGCTATGCAGCTGCCTCGTCCGCAAGGCTCATCCGATCAGCGCGGTGTGTTGGTGACCGAAATTCTGTTGCCTTCCATGAAGCAGGTTCGTGTTGCGGTGACTCACTTGGATCATGTCGGTGGACAAATGGAGCAAGCAGAAGTGCTGCTGACCGATAAAGTGTTGAGTTCGACGCTTCCGACTTTGTTGTTGGGCGATTTGAACGTGTGGCCTTACAATCCGGTTATCCAAAGGTTGGGAACGAAATATATGCGTTTGGACAATGATATGGCTACTTATCAGTCGGGAATTAAGCTCGACTATGTGCTGGGTACGAAGGACAAATGGCGTATGATTTCGTCGGAAGTACTACCCCGTACTTTGCATGGAAAGGAATTGTCGGATCACGCACCCTTGGTGTCGGTGGTCGAATTGGTGAACTAACTAATACTGTAAGACATGAAAATTTATTGTTATAAGATGTTGTGCGGATTGTTGGTGAGCGGAGCTTTCTTGGTTGGTTGCTCTCCAAAGTCTTCACCCGATGTTCCGCCTACACCCGGTGAAAAGGAGAAAGAAAACGCTTGGAACAAAAATAAGACCGTCGAGGTTTATTTCCTCTCGGAGTTGAAAGAGCAATCCTTGGCGAATTATAACGGAGTGGTGGACTTCTTCCTCGGTAAAGGCGAAAAATGTTCGTTGGGAGTGATTGATCGTGCCGATGTGAATTACTCCACCAACCTCTCGGGAAGCCATCTGCCAACGCAGGTAGCGTTTAAGACAGCCAAATTCTCTGCCTATGCTTTGAACCGTTTTTCCGGAAATCTGTTGCAGGGCAGCGAAATTCTGTACAATCATAAGTTGAATATCGAAGAAAGCTTCAAAGTGACCGACGATTGTTACGTCAAATACCTACCGGTACAGATGCAAACAACTACCGCCAAACCCATTCACATTTTGCTTCCTTTTGCAACTGCCCGCTTTGATAGCAAAGCACAAATAGTAGCCTTGCAACCGGCTTTGAAGGAATTGGCTGTCAACACTCGTCAGGCTGTGCTCATCGGTACGGTGAAAAAAGAGCTTGTTGCCGACTTGGAAACGGCTGTGAAAGAGAATCGTGACTACGTTCTGACAACTGCTGTCAAGAACGACCTTTATACCTTGTTCATGGCTGCTCCCAAGTCGTGGGTGCTTAGAGAAGTTACCACCACGCAAGTGAATAGTGGCCTGATGGCCTATTGCCTCTCGATAGAAGCCAGTGTAGAATAAGCATAAGTGTGAAGCATTGCCCGGTTCTTCATCGGAAGTCCGGGTGGTGCTGCCTTATGCCGAAATTTCCATCGGCTCGTTTCGGAGCCCGGATCAAATCATGCTTTGAATAACCACATTATGAAGATACTGAACTTTCTCCTTCTCCCCCTCCTCCTATTGACCGCCTGTTCTCAGCAGCCACTTGCACCGATAGATTATGTAGATCCTTTCATCGGTACGGGCTTTCATGGGCATACCTATCCCGGGGCTACGGTGCCATTCGGGGCGGTGCAGCTCAGTCCCGACACCCGACGGGGCAATTGGGATGCTTGCTCGGGCTATCACTACGACGATTCCACCCTCATTGGGTTCTCACATACCCATCTCAGCGGCACGGGTTGCATAGACTTGGGCGATATTTTGTTTCGTCCCACCACCCGATTGGCTTTGAGCCAAGCCGACGGACAGTTTGCATACAGCCCGGCAACTTTCTCGCATCGTGAGGAAGAAGCATCTGCGGGTTATTACGCCGTGACCCTGACCGACGAAAAGATTCGAGCCGAGCTGACGGCCACCACACACGTGGGCATGCACCGATACACCTATCCTCAAGGAGCTACCGCCGGGTTGATAGTGGACTTGGCTCACTTGCTCGACAACGAGACCATCAACGAGGTTAGGTTGCAAACCGTAAACGATCGGGAAATCGAAGGTATGCGCATCACCACCGGATGGGTGGCCAATCAACCGATACATTTCGTTGCTTCGTTTTCTCATCCCTTTACCTCGGCCCGTCTTTCGGACAATGGCAGGCAGCTGTTGCTGGAGTTTGCTCCCGGCGATGCTCCCTTGGTAGCCAAGGTAGGCCTTTCGCTCGTCAGTGTGGACAATGCGCGCGAGAATCTGAAGCACGAGGTCCCCGATTATGATTTTGATGCCGTTCGTGGGCAGGCACGCCAAACTTGGGAGGCGGCCCTGGGTGCCATTACGGTCGAGGGCGGAACGCGTGAGGAGCTGACCAACTTCTACACAGCCTTGTATCACAGCCTGCTGACTCCCAATGTGACGAGCGATGTCAACGGACAGTTCCTGAAGCACGACGGAAGTGTGGGACAATTGCCTGTCGGCAAGAAGCACTATTCCACCTTCTCCCTTTGGGACACCTTCCGTGCTTGGCATCCACTCATGACGCTGACCGACCATGCATTGGTCGACGACATGGTTCACTCCCTGCTGCGTATGTACGAATCCACCGGCGAATTGCCCATTTGGCCGCTTGCTGCCGGCGAAACCGGAACGATGATAGGCTACCATTCGGCTTCGGTCATTGCCGATGCCTACCTCAAAGGCATCGGTACGTTCGATGCCGAGCAGGCCTTGCAAGCCATGATAGCCTCTTCCGAAAAGAACAAGAAGGGAGCCGACTTCTACACCACACAAGGGTTCATTCCTTCGAGCATCAAGCGCGAATCGGTTTCGTGTCTTTTGGAGTTTGCCTACGATGATTGGTGCATTGCCCGCATGGCCTCTACCATGGGACGTTCCGATGTGGCCGAGCGTTATATGGCGCGCGCCCAACACTACGTGAACGTGTTCGATGGCAGCACCGGCTTCTTCCGAGGCAAACGCAGCGATGGCAATTGGGAGTCACCGTTCGATCCCTTTGAGGTGGGCCGTGCCTACACCGAAGCCACAGCTTGGCAATATCGTTTCTTCGTGCCCCACGATGTGTATGGATTGACCCAGTTGTTCGGAGGCCGAGAACCTTTCATCGCTGCACTCGACACACTGTTTGCCACTCGGTCGCAGACCGTGGGCGAGTTGTCCGACATTACGGGCCTCATCGGTCAGTATGCTCATGGCAATGAGCCAAGCCACCACATGGCCTACCTTTACAGCTACGTGGCCCAACCTTGGAAAACCCAGGCCATGACCCGACGTTTGTTGCACGAGATGTATCAGCCCACGCCTCAAGGCATTGTGGGCAATGAGGATTGCGGGCAGATGTCGGCTTGGTACATTTGCACGGCCTTGGGCATCTACCCGGTATGTCCCGGTAGCAATGAATTTGTGCTCACGAGCCCTTTGTTCGAGAAGGCCACCGTGAAGTTGGCGGGTGGAAAACAATTGGTCATCACGGCCAATAACCCTGCACGCAACACCTATATAGAGAAGGTGGAGCTGAACGGCCGTCCCATCGACCGCACCTACCTCACCTATGCCGAGTTGATGGAGGGAGGCGAATTGCGCTTCACCCTCACCGATCGGCCTTGCGAAACTTGGGGTGTGGGCGAGGCAGCCGCCCCTCACTCGGCCACCCTTACGCCGGGAGTGGCCATTCCCTATACCACGGCCGACCTCAACCTCTTCCTCACCGAGGTCGCTGTGCCTTTGGGCACCACCACGCCCGATGCCCGGATCTACTATACATTGGATGGAAGCGAACCTTCCGAGGCGTCCACACGTTACACCTCTCCTTTGACGATCGACCGCACGCTGACCTTAAAGGTCAAGGCCTTCAAACCCGGCCTTCGCCCCAGTCCCACGCTTAGCCTGCAAGCCACCAAGGCGGTGCTGCGCGAACCGATGTCGGTGGCGAGCGGCCTCACACAAGGGGTTTCCTATGCCTACTACGAGGGCAAATTTGCGCGAGTGTCCGAGATTGAGCAAGGCACACTTCGTGCCAAGGGCATCATGAGCGAACCCTCCATCAAGGAGGCTTTGCGTGAAGATCACTATGGCTACGTCTTCACCGGTCTTATCCACGTGCCCGAGGATGGTGTGTACACCTTTCAAACACGAACCGACGACGGCAGTGCCCTCTACATAGGCGACGCCAAGGTGGTCGACAACGATGGCTCGCACGCCGCAGTGCCTGCCACCGGCATGGTGGCCTTGAAGAAGGGCTATCATCCCTACAAGCTGTTCTATTTCGAAGACTACGAAGGCCAGCACTTGGAATGGGCTTGGAAGCTGCCTTCGGCCGCGGACTTGGCTCCCATTCCGACCTCCGAATTGTTTATACGTTAAAGATTATATCCTCTTGAATATGAAGAAATTCGTTTACGGTGCTTTGCTCTCCCTGCTTTGGGGGGCTTGCACCACCAAGGAAACCCAGGCCACTGCCCAAGCGGTGAGTCCGCTGCGTGTGATGTCGTTCAATGTGCGCTACGACAATCCCGACGACGGCGAGCACAATTGGCACAAACGCAAAGAACGCGTGGCCAATGCCATTCATTTCTACGAACCCGATTTGTTGGGCACGCAGGAAGTGTTGCACGGACAGATGGAAGACCTGCGCAGCCGCCTGACCGACTATGAATCGGTGGGTGTGGGGCGTGAAGACGGAAACCGACAAGGGGAGTATGCCGCCTTGTGGTTTCGCAAAGACCGCTTCGAGCTCTTGAGCTCGGGGCATTTCTGGTTGAGCGAAACACCCGATGTGTCCGGTTCTAAAGGATGGGACGGGGCGTGCGAACGCATGGCCTCTTGGGCCCGACTGAAGGACAAGCAAAACGGCAACGAGCTGCTGTTCATGAATACCCACCTCGACCACGTGGGACAAGCGGCTCGCAGCGAGGGTGTCAAGCTGCTGATGACGAAGGCGGCCGAGCTGGGTCAAGGCATCCCGGTGGTGCTCACGGGCGATTTCAATGCCGAACCCACCTCGTCGGTCATCGCTGCCCTCACCGACTCGGGCAACCCACACCGTTTGGTCGATGCCCGCACGGCCTCGCCCCTGGTCTATGGACCTGCATGGAGCTACCACGATTTTGAAACACTTCCCTACGCCAATCGCCCGCTGATAGACTACATTTTCTTGAGTCGCACGTGGAAAGTCACTAAATTTGGCGTGTTAGCCGAGCACGAAAACGGAGCCTTGCTTTCGGACCACGCACCGGTGTTGGCTGTCATCGTCCCGGAATAAGGAGGAGGGCACGACTCCGGGGCAGAATACTTGACCGGAGCCATGCCCACACTCGGTTTTCAAACCATAGGCACTTTGCCTACAAAGTGTCCACACTTGGGAGCCGAAGTGCCCACACTTACCGACCGAAGTGTTTGCACTTGCCAAACCCATCTTGTTGCACGTATTGCTAAACTGTTTATGCTTATGAAAAAAACTATCGGGGCTTTGTTGCTCATCGGCTTGCTGATGGGGTGCAAACAGCCCGTTCAAGAAGAAAGCCGCAGGGACAAGGAGCAAACCTACGTCATGCCTGCTCCCTACGATGTGCCTGCCATCGCTGCCCCGCAAGGCAAGAAGGTGAAGAATGTCATCTTGATGATTGGCGACGGCATGAGCCTCATGCACGTCTACTCGGCCTGGACGGCCAATCGTGGCAAACTGTTTCTGGATCATGCACAGGCCGTGGGGCTGTCGAAAACCTATTGCCACGACCGGCTGATTACCGATTCGGGAGCCGGCGGAACAGCCTTGGCCACGGGACAAAAAACCAAGTATCACTACGTGGGAGTGGACACCCTGGGGCAGCCACTGCCCACCATTCTCGACTTGGCCAAGGCACAAGGCAAGTCCACCGGTGTGGCTGTGACCTGCCGACTGTGGGATGCCACCCCGGCCGACTTCTGCTGCCACAACACCGACCGCGACGATGAAGAAGCCATTGTGGCCGACTATGTGAACTGCGACGTGGACTATATCTTCGGTGGGGGGGCCAAGCGATTTGAGAATCGCACCGATGGTCGCAACCTCTTTGCAGAGCTTCGAGCCAAGGGCTATCAAACTCCACGCTCGTGGAACGAGGTGGCCGCCATTGCCGAAGGCCGTGTGCTGGCGGCTGTCGACTCGGTGGATACATCCTTGCCGGCCGTGCGTGGCGACCTCCTGGCCCGTGCATCGCTCAAGGGCATCGAATTGCTCAATCGCAACCCGCAAGGATTTGTCATGATGATCGAAGGTTCTCAGCTCGACGATTACGGACATTTCAACGACTTGCAGCTGCTCATGGAGGAGACGCACGACTTTGACCGAACGGTGGGTGCGGTCTTCCGCTGGGCTGCCGAGCAGGGAGAAACGCTCGTAGTGGTAACAGCCGACCACGAAACAGGAGGACTTACCTTGGTGGATGGCGACCTTCAGGCCGGTAAGATCGTATGCAAATTCTCCACCGGCGGGCACAGTGGCGTCATGGTGCCGGTCTATGCGTTCGGCCCGGGTGCGGACTTGTTCACCGGCATCTACGAGAATACCGAGATCTTTCACAAGATTAAGCAATTGTTGAACCTTTAATGTGTTTCCCAACATTGAGATAAATCCCATGAAATCAACGCGAATACCCTTCCTCTTGGCTTGTCTTTGGTGGGCCATCGGTCTGCAAACGGCACAAGCACAAAGCTGTGGCAACGACGAAAAATACCGCTTGCCCTACAAGAATACCTATGTAAAAGAACCTTTGGTGTCCGAAAACGAATACCGAGTGGCTCGCCCCGACACGGTGGTGACCAACGATTTCGAGGCTGCACGCAAAATTTTACCGGTTCCCATCTGGGAAGGTCACGCCAAGGAATTGGAGATGTACTGGCGTGCGTGGGAGATAGCCGTGGGCAACATACGTGCACCGCAGCCGGGTTCGGGCTTTGTATCGGGCTATCTGGACACGGCCTACAATGGCAACATCTTCATGTGGGACAGCTCGTTCATGCTCATGTTTGCCCGTTATGGCAGTCGCTTCTTTCCCTTCCAACGCACACTCGACAACTTCTATGCAAAGCAACATCCCGATGGGTTCATTTGCCGAGAAATCAAAGCCGATGGAGCCGACTGCTTTGAACGCTACGATCCGGTCAGCACCGGCCCTAATCTCATGCCGTGGTGCGAGATGGTTTACTACCACCAGTTTGGCGATACGGATCGTCTGCACCGCATCTTCCCGGCTTTATGCGCCTATTACAAGTGGTGGCGGTTGAACAGAACGTGGCCCGACGGCACGTACTGGTCGAGCGGATGGGGCACGGGTATGGACAATATGCCCCGTGTGTTGCCGCAGTACAGCCCCATATACAGCCACGGACATATGGTGTGGCTGGACACCAACCTCCAACAACTCTTCACCGCCAACCTGCTGCTCGAGATGGGATTCTACCTCGAACGCTGGCAGGAAATCGAAGACTTGGAGGACGAGATCAAGATGCTTCGCACCTACATAGCCAAGCATATGTGGGACGAGAAGACGGGCTTCCTATACGATCGCTATGCCGATGGTACGCTGTGTACCACCAAAGGCGTGGGAGCATACTGGGCTTTGTTTACCGATGTTTTGAACGAAAAACAGTTGGACCGTATGGTCAAGGAGCTGGACAACCCGCAAACGTTCAATCGACACCATCGTGTGCCGTCCTTATCGGCCGATCATCCCAAGTACAAAGAAAACGGTCGCTACTGGCAGGGCGGTGTGTGGCCGGGCACCAATTATATGATTGCCACGGGACTGATGCAAAAAGGCTACACCAAGCAAGCGCGCGACATCGCTTTGAACCATTACAATCGGGTGCTGGAGGTCTATAAACAAACCGGTACGTTTTGGGAGTACTATGCCCCCGAGTCTACGGCTCCCGGCTTCATGGCTCGCAAAGAATTCGTGGGATGGACGGGGCTGCCGCCCATTGCCGGGCTGATCGAGTTTGTCATTGGCCTGCGTGGCGACTTTGTGAAGAATGAAATCGTGTGGGATTTGCAGCTCACCGAGAAGAACGGCATAGAACGTTATCCCTTTGGGCCCGAAGGCTTGATAAATTTACAAGCCGATGCCCGCCGTTCGGCAGGCGACGAACCCAAGGTGAGTGTGGAAACCAACGTTGCGTTTACCTTGGTGCTGCGCTACGGAGGCAAGGAGAAACGCATCGCAGTGACCCCGGGTACACACCGCTACTGACCGCACGGTTCGCACCGAAACGAAAGGCCGACCACCCATGGACTGCGTACCCCTCGGGGTGAGCGCGGTTCATAGGTCGATTCGACATTCATCCTTACGAATCCATCATTTTGTACATGAAAATCTACTCTCTTATCCCTTCCATCGTGGGGTTGCTCATTGGGCTGACGGCTTGCAGCGTGCAGCCTAAGGAAACGCCCACACTTCCCCTCATACCCCTTCCCAACGAGCTGACAACCACCCAAGGCGAATATGCGCTGAGCGGCGAGGTAGGGGTGTGGATGACCGAGGACTCGGCCTTCGGCATTGTCTTTGAGCACCTGAAACACGCCTTGCGGCATACCGACTTGCAGGTGGTTGCCACGCCGAATAAGGACGCTGCGGCCATTCGCTTTCAAGCCGATACAACCTTGGCACACGAGGCCTATCGGCTGCACATCCACTCCGAAGGCATCGACCTTTCGTCTGCTCCCGACGGAGCCGGGCTGTTTTACGGCCTGCAAACCCTGTTGCAGCTCATGCCCACCGAGGTGTGTCGAGCCCGTATGGGAAATGCTGCCTTGACAAGCATTCGCCTGCCGCAGGTCAGCATCGCAGACTCGCCACGTTTCCCCTACCGCGGTGCTATGATGGATGTAGCTCGCAACTTTCTTCCAAAGGAAGACGTACTGCGCTTCATCGAGCTGATGGCCGTCTACAAACTCAATCGTTTGCATCTGCACCTCACTGACGATCAAGGTTGGCGGTTGGAGATTAAGAAGTATCCCGAACTGACGCAGGTCGGTGCTCGTAGGGAGCGAACGCAGATAGGCCATTCGGATGTCTACTTCCCTCGCCGTTACGACGACCGTCCGCACGAAGGATTCTATACGCAGGAGGATATACGTGAGATCGTGGCCCATGCCGCCCGCCACTTCATCACCGTGATTCCCGAAATCGAAATGCCCGGTCATGCTTCGGCAGCCCTGGCCACCTACCCGGCTTTGTCCTGCGGATTGGGAAAGACGTACACCGTGCGCGACCACTTCGATGTCTTTGACGAGGTCTATTGTCCCAAGGAGGCCACCTTCTCGTTCTTGGAAGATGTGCTTACCGAGGTCATGGATCTATTCCCCTCGCACTACATACACATCGGTGGCGATGAATGTCCCAAGAAGGCTTGGAAGAAGTGCTCACATTGCCAAGCCTTGATGAAACGCGAGGGATTGGCAAGCGAAGAAGAATTGCAAAGCTGGTTCATCCATCGCATCGAGCGGTTTGTCAACAGCCGAGGGCGAGACATTATCGGTTGGGACGAGATACTCGAAGGCGGCTTGGCACCCAATGCCACCGTGATGTCCTGGCGTGGTGAGGCCGGTGGCATCGCGGCGGCCAAGCAGAAACATCGGGTCATCATGACGCCCGGTTCTCACTGCTATTTCGACTTCTATCAGGAAGCTCCCGAGGGAGCACCGGTGGCTATGGGTGGTTACCTCCCGTTGGACACGGTTTATGCCTACGATCCGTTGCCCCTGGAACTAAGTGCAGAGGAACAGAAGTATATCATAGGTACGCAGGCCAATGTATGGGGCGAGTACATTCAGGATAGGAAGTACTTCGACTATATGACCTTTCCCCGCCTGCAAGCCATGGCCGAGGTGCAATGGACACAACCCGAACGAAAAGACTTCGAACACTTTGCTCGCCGACTGGATGTGGACTTCGAGCGTATGGATCACCGAGGCGTTGCGGCCTGCCGTCAGTTCTATAAAGTCGAGTTCATAGGTGCTTGGAACGAACAGAATCAGGCCTTCGAGGTGAAGTTGCGTACACCTGCTCCCAAAGCATTGGTGCGCTACGACATGAACGAACCTACCTTCGATGGCAAAGAATCTCTCTATACGACCCCCATCGCCCTACCTGCCTCGGCAACCATCTACGCTTGGGCCGAGAAGGATGGAAAGCCCTTGGCCGATGTGCAAAACGCTCATTTTGTGGTGAGCCTGCTCACGGGTATAAGCCCCCAATGCACACCGACGGCCGAGCATACCGAACGCCTCACCGATGGCCGTATGGCATCTCCGCTCACCATGCACCGATGGACGTCTTTGGAGGGTGATAGCGTGGTGCTGACCTTCGCTTTGCGCAATAAAACCACGATTTCTCGCTTGGAATGCGGAACACTTTGGAGACCGTGGAACGAGGCTTGGCCTCCGAAGAGCGTTTCGGTGGCTGTGTCCGAGGACGGACAAGACTTCCGAACCGTGGGCACCGAGTCGCTCAGCTACGAATACGTGAGCGATGAAGCCACCCGATTCCCCATCCTGATGCGGTTCCCCGCGTGCACGGCTTCCCATGTGCGAGTAACCTTGCAAAATGCCGGCAACTGCCCACCGGGCTATTACCACGAGGGGCGGCCTTCGCGCATCCTGGTGGACGAGTTTGAAATTCATTGATTGTTGAGGAACAAAATACAAACGAAGCATGAAGAAATCAGTTCTTATCCTTTGGCTGCTGGCGTGCACCTGGGCGTTGGAAGCCGCACAACCCGTCCTATCTTTTCGAGACGGACGCTTTAAAATTGTTCAGTTCACCGACCTGCATTGGATGCCGGGTTCGGACAAATGCGCTCGTACCGAAGCCACCCTACGGGCTGTTTTGCAGGCCGAGAAGCCGGCGTTGGCCGTGCTTACGGGCGATGTCATTACGCACGATCCGGCCGAAGAAGGGTGGCGCAGCATCATGCGTATCTTTGAAGAAGAACGTACACCCTTTACCGTCACCTTGGGCAACCATGATGCCGAGTATCTCACGCGAGAACAAATCTTCGATATTGTCATGCAATCGCCCTACTATGTGGGCGATAAAGGGCCGGTAGATATTAAGGGCTGCGGCAATACGGCCCTGCCCATCTATGGTTCGGACGGGAAGGGCAAGGTGGAAGCCGTGCTCTACTGCATCGACTCCAACGACTACCTACCGGCCAATACCCATGGGGAATACGACTGGATACGCTTTGAGCAGATTGCTTGGTATCGCGACCAAAGCCGCCGATTTGCCGAGGCCAACGGCGGAAAGCCCTTGCCCTCGCTCGCTTTCTTCCATATCCCCCTGCCCGAATACCGTCACGTGATTGCCCGAGAAGGCTATTTCGGTTCGTTCAAGGACGAAGGGGTGGGAGCTTCGGAGCTTAACTCGGGCTTGCTGTCTTCCTTTGTCGACCGCGGTGATGTCATGGGTATGTTCGTGGGACACGACCACGGTAACGACTTCATTGGCTTGGAACAAGGTGTGGCGTTGGCCTACGGACGAACCAGCGGATGGGATGCTTACGGCCTGTTCGATCGTGGTGGCCGTGTCATCGAGCTGTACGAAGGCGAGCAACGCTTCGACACTTGGATTCGCACCGAGAAAGCCAAAGAGCATACCTTTTACTACCCATCGGCCTTGACTTCCAAGGACGAGGAAGAAATGGCCTATTTGCCGGCCATCAAGGCTTCGCCTCGAGAAAAGGGAGTGGCCTACACCTACTACGAAGGCACGTGCAAGCACAGCAGTGATATTCCCGGAATGAAGCGTGTTTCGCAGGGTGTCATGCCGGCCATCTCCATTGCCCATGCCCCGGCACAAGACCACTTCGCCTACGAGTTCGAGGCACTCATCAAGATAGATCGCCGTGGTGTGTATCGTTTCTATACGTATTCGGACGATGGTAGTTTGCTCTATATAGACAATCAGAAAGTGGTCGACAACGACGGAGGCCACAGTGCCCGCCGTGCCGAAGGAGTGGTGGCACTCGAGGCCGGGTGGCATAAGCTGCGAGTGGTCTATTTCGAAAACTATATGGGTCAAGCCTTGGAGGTGGGATACACCAGCCGTGACACCTTCCGCAAACCCTTCTCCGAAGGTATGCTTTATGTTCCCTGACTGTGAGAACCGATAAATAGCATCGGGGGTATGGACAGCGTCCATACCCCCGATTTGTTTTCAGCCTGCCGACGATGGGAGGGCGATGCCATTGGCAAGGATCTTTGCTTCACTCGCCTTCCTTATACCAGCCGGCATACATGAGGTAGTTGTGGGCTATCTTCTCGTTCATCTCTTTGGATTGCTCGGGGTCTACCTTTTTGATGAACTTGGCCGGAACCCCTCCCCATATGCTGCCGGGTTCTATCACGGTGTTGCTCAGCACCAGCGAACCGGCTGCTACGATGGCTCCTTCGCCTACCACCACGTGGTCGAGCAGGGTGGAACCCATGCCGATGAGGGCGTAGTCGCGGATGGTTGCGCCGTGGATGGTGACGTTGTGACCCACGGATACGTAGTTGCCTATCTCGATGGTGGACTTTTGGTACAGGGTGTGAAGCACGCTTCCGTCTTGTATGTTCACGCCATTGCCCATGCGTATGCTGTTTACATCGCCTCGGATAACGGTGCTGAACCAGATGCTACAATCGCGCCCCATTACCACATCGCCTATGATGGCTGCGTTGTCGGCGAGGAAACAGTTCTCGCCCATTTGGGGGGTGAAACCTCTTACTGATCGAATAATTGCCATGGTTGTGAATGATTGTTTGTGATTTTTTTGGTTAGATGGCGGTGGTTGCCGTGCGCAGCCAAGCCTGCTCGTCGGTGTTGAGCAGGGGAGCCAGACGGTCGTACACCGTTTGATGATAGTTGTTGAGCCACGCTTTCTCCTCCGAGGACAGTAATTCAGTGCGGAGCCCCTTGGTGCAGATGGGGCAGAGTGTCAAGGTTTCAAATCCGAGGTATGGGCCAAACATGCCGTCTTGCACCGGTGTGGTGAGGACGAGGTTCTCGATGCGAATGCCGTGGCTGCCCGATTTGTACACCCCGGGTTCGTTGGATGTGACCATGCCGGGCAGAAGAACGGTGGGGTTTTCGTTCATGCGTATGCTTTGAGGCCCTTCGTGTACGTTCAGGAAGTGCCCAACGCCATGCCCCGTTCCGTGAAGATAGTTCATGCCGTTCATCCACAGTGGCAGGCGTGCCAATACGTCGAGCTGCGCTCCGCGCGTGCCTGCCGGGAAGCGAGCGGTGGACAAGGCGATGTGTCCCTTCAGAACCAACGTATAGTCGGTGCGCTCTTCTTCCGTGAGCGGCCCCAAAGCGATGGTTCGTGTAATGTCGGTGGTACCGTCGGGATATTGGGCACCCGAGTCGAGAAGCAGAAAGCCTTTGGGCTGTAAGAGGTAATTGCTGTCGGGCGTGGCCGAATAATGCACGATGGCAGCATGGTCGGCATAGCCGGCAATGGTGGAGAAGCTCTCGCCTACGAACATGGGGTGCTCGGCACGGAAGTCTCGCAGTCGTTCGGCGATGCTAAGTTCGCTCTCCCGACCCGAGGGAACAGCCGTTTCTAGCCAGCGAAGGAATCGCACCAGAGCCACCCCGTCGCGCCGCATGGCTTCCCTGATGCCGGCCGTCTCCATCTCGTTGCGCACGGCCTTGAGCAGGGCCACCGGCGAGGCTTCGTAGCGAGGCACACAGCCCGGTCGCAGGGCTTTGACGATGGCATAGTTGGTCTTCTGCGGATCGAGCAATATACTTTCTTCGGGCAGACAGCTTAGGTAGGTCTGGATGGAGTCGTAGGGCTGTGTCGTTACCCCGTGGGTATGGAGGTAGGAAGTGGCTGCGGCATTCAGCTTGCCGGCCTCTACGAAGAGTACGGCCTTTTGCCAAGTAATGAGCAGATAGCCCACGAATACGGGGTTGCAAGCCACATCGCTGCCTCGTAGGTTCAGCGTCCAAGCCACTTCGTCGAGGGCGGCCACGAGCAAGGCTTGCGTGCCCGAGGCCTGCATGCGACTGCGAATCTCGGCCAGCTTGTCGGTACAGCTCTTACCGGCATACCGCTCTTCGTGCACAAAGATTTCGTTCCGCGGCAGCGAGGGACGGTCGCTCCACACGGCATCCATGGGGTCGGAGATGGGTTTCAGCTGCAGCCTGTGAGCAGCGAGTTCGTGCTCCAGCCCTTGGGCTTGGGCAATGGAGAAGACGGTGGGGTCGATGCCCACACTGCTTCCGGGCGGTAGGACTTGTCCCAGTTGGGAGACTATGCTCGGAGTTTGGGGCAAGCCTTCACGAAACAGGGCTATACCGCTGCCCGATAGCTCTTGTTCGGCTTGGAGAAAGTAACGTGAGTCGGTCCAAAGTCCGGCACCTTCCGACCAAATGACCACCGTACCGGCCGAGCCGGTGAAGCCCGATACTCGGCGACGCGACTTCCATCGAGACGCCACGTATTCGCTCATATGAGGGTCGGTGGAGGGGATGATGAGTGCTTGTATGCCGTGTGTGGGAAACTGGTTGCGAAGGGTTTCCAAACGTTGTGCAAATTCGTTCATAGCGAAGTGTTTTTAGATGGTTGGTTGAATGGGAGTTGATTCCCACAGTTTCAAAGGTAGATTTTTTCGGCGGAACGTGGCATGTTTGCCTCGTCTTTTTGAGTGAGAAAGGGCAAAACGGAGCGAATGGGATGCGGAGTGCGAAGGTTCGACAAGCGGAGCGTGGACACATGGTTTACGAAGTGCCTACACTTAGCCGGCAAAGTGTCCGCACTTCGGTTGCTAAGTGTAGGCACTTTGCCGGCCAAGTGTGGGCACTCGAATGGTCGCTCCCGAACGGGGTCGAGGGCTGCTCCGTTTGCATAGCTCCCTTCATGGCCGACCTTGGGTTGCCACTCGCCCGGGTGTGCCGCCCGTGGGATGTGAGGATGACTTCCAATGGCGGTTAATGGAGGACAGTTGGGGTGATGTCTTTTCCAAGGCAACACCTTGGAGCACGGAGGGAGAATCGCTGTGCATGGTGTTGTCGAAGCGGCATTTGTCGTAGAGAAGTCCGGGTGTTGCATACTGAGAGACCGAAAGAGCCAGGAATCCGCCTTCGTTGTTCAAAGCCGGAAGTGTGGGGATGTGAACCATGGAAGTAGGGGGTGCACCGTGCTTGCGCACCAATGTCTCGGCCTCGGCTGTGAAGCAAAGGCAGCCTTGGGCAGGAAACGTCAGCTTGCGTTCGGGGCTGTGCAGGGCTATGCGTTTATACACCTCGCCGCCGCTTCGCATCCAATAGAGATAGAGTGTGGAGACGGTCAGCTCGGTGGAGGCCGGGTTGTAGATCTCGATGTATTCGGCCCCATCGGGAGCCGGGTGAAACATGATTTCGTTGAAGAGCAGGTTGCCACGCACCTCGCCTTGGGGACTGCTCGGAGTGGAAGGTAAGTCCTCGGGCGATGAGGGTGAGGGCGTGTCGGCCGGAGTGTTTGCCTCGGGCAGGGGATGCACCTTCACTTGGTGAAAGCTCAAGGCTTTGTTGCGAGTGGGCGTATAGGCACAGACGATGCCGCAATAACGGCTTTCGGAGGATGGACTTTCGTCCGTTGCGCTGCCTTCTTTCGTGGGCTGGGGCTCGTGTGGCAGGCGGGTGTGGAGCATCCATCTACCATCGGCAGTGTGCTCCACGGCAATTTCCACGGTGTCGTTCCCATCTCCATGGAGTAGAGGCCTGCTTTCGATGAGCAAATCGGCCTCGGCTCTCGTTTGTCGGCACAGCATGATCCGTCCTTGCTGACCGCCCAGCAGGAGGTAGTGGCCTTGGGTGTCGTCGCCGGGAATCCGGGAAGAGGTGAGATAGAATCGGGCGTGATTGCGCGAAGAAGGGACAAAAGCCATGCACACCTTGAAGCTCCAGCGCGTGGATACTTGCCGTGTGGAGGCAAAGTAGAGGCAGGCTGTGTTGTTGCGTTGAGGGGTGGGGTCGTTGAGCGTCAATCCTCGGTGAGGGAGGATGAGAAACTTCTCAAGGTCGCCCTCCCAAGGTAGGAGGTGGGTTGTGTCTTGGTCATGAGTGGGTTGCTCGTCTTCATCTTGCCAAGTCGGGGAACATCCGATGGCGATGCAAACCAGAAGGCCGAGTGTGACTGCGGTAAATGTGTGTTTCATAGCTGGAAGAAAACAAAAGGAGCAGCGAGCCCACCGGGTGGGTGCTCGCTCCTCCTTTAGGGGGTGTCGGGGATGCGCAGCGACGATGTGGGTGGTTTCGCCCGTGGCTGCGTCCGAGTGGTTAGCGTTGTTTCAACAAATACTCGGCTATCTGTACAGCGTTCAAGGCTGCGCCTTTTTTGATTTGGTCGCTCACCGTCCAGAAAGTAAGTCCGTATTCGTTGGATAGATCCTTGCGGATACGGCCCACATAGACGGGATCCTTGCCCGAAAGGAAGAGTGGCATGGGGTAATCCTTTTGCTCGGGATTGTCTTGTAGCACCACACCCTCGGCTGCTGCAAACGCTTGGCGTGCTTCCTCAACGCTGACGGGGCGTTCGGTTTCCACCCAAATGCTTTCCGAATGGGCTCGTAGGGCAGGCACTCGCACGCAGGTGGCACTTACACGTACGTCCGAATGCATAATCTTCCGGGTTTCGTTGTACATCTTCATCTCTTCCTTGGTGTAGCCGTTTTCGGTGAAAACGTCTATCTGTGGGATGAGATTGAAGGCCAGTTGGTAGGCAAACTTCTCGACCTTCACCGGCTCGCCGGCCAGCACTTGGCGGTATTGCTCGTAGAGTTCGTCCATGGCTGCCGCGCCGGCACCGCTGGCTGCTTGGTAGGTCGACACGTGAACGGTCTTGATGTGCGAGATGCGCTCAATGGCTTGGAGTGCCACCACCAGCTGAATCGTGGTGCAGTTGGGGTTGGCTATGATGTTGCGTGGCCTGTTCAAGGCGTCCGAGGCATTGACCTCGGGAACCACCAAAGGCACATCTTCGTCCATGCGGAAGGCGCTGGAATTGTCGATCATAATGGCTCCATGTCGGGTAATGACCGATGCAAATTCCTTGGATGTTCCGGCTCCGGCCGAGGTGAACGCAATATCCACGCCTTTGAAGTCGTCGTCCTGGTGTTGCAAGAGTTTGACCTCAATGGACTGACCGCGAAAGGTGTAGCGACTGCCGGCACTGCGGGAAGAACCGAACAACAAGAGTTCATCAATCGGGAAGTTACGCTCATCGAGCACTCGCAGCAGCTCCTGGCCGACGGCTCCACTTACACCTACAATAGCAATTTTCATTTGTTGAGAAGTTGATTTTAAAGGGTTGGTTTACGATTATCAGTAACCGAAGATTTGTTCGGTAGTCACTTCTTCGATGGGGGCTATCTTCTTCAGACTCTCCAAGTCCAATGATTTCTTGTCGCCTAAGATGCAATAGGTATAGGTGCGGCCTTTCACCCATTGCTCTTGGAAGGCTTTCACGTCTTGGAGTGTAAGTTTCTGAACTTGTTGGTACAGCTCCTTACGTTGGTCGGTATCCACACCCAGGTCTTGGGCGTCGATGTAGCTCCAAAGGATGTCGCCTTTGATGATGCGCTCGGTACGTAGGCGGCTCACGATGCCCTCCTGTGCCAAGCGGAATGCAGCTTCGGACTGAGGCATATTGTTCATGATTTCCCCGAACGCAGTGATGGCATCCATCATCTTATCGTTTTGTGTGGCGATGTGTGTGCGTAGGATGTAGGGATACTTCTTGTAGGAGGGTCCCACCATACCTGCCCATGAGGAGTAGGCCAAGGCACGGGTCTCGCGCATCTCTTGGAAGACAATGGAGTTCATACCGCCCCCGAAGTACTCGTTGTAGAGTTGGCGCATCGGCTCGATGGCGGGGTCGAATGCCGCATTGAGGTTGGACACCTGGGTCATTTGGATTTGGTTGGCCGTATAGGGAGCCAGGATGACACGCGGTTTGTCCGTAGGCAGGTAGGCGAAGTCTTGTTCTTGCGGCAGTTGGCGCAGTTCTGCAGGTGTCTTGTGATATTGCTCCAGGGTGCTCAGCAATTGTTCTTGCTTATAAGGTCCGTAGTAAAGGATTCGGTGGGGATATGTCAACTGTTCGTGAATGCGATCCACCAAGGTTTGGGGATTCAAGGCACGCAGTTCCTGTTCGGACAGCAGGTTGGTAGCCGGCGACTTGGGGCCATACAAGCCGTAATTCATCAACATAACGAAGTTGCGTTGTTGGTTGGCCTTGGCATCGGCACGGGCTTTCAGTTCGTCGTCCACCAGGTTTTTGTAGGCTTCGGGATTGACTTGAGCGTCGGCCATGAGTTTTTCGAGCAGATCGAGTGCAGCCGGTAGGTTTTCGTTCAGTCCCGAGAGGGTGACATAGGTGCGTTCGGACGATACCTTGACATCGAACTCGCAGGCCAGTCGGTAGAATTCGCTCTTGACTTGTTCGGGGCTGAGTTGCGACGTACCCAAGTAGCGCAAGTAATTGAAGGCTTGACCCAACGTGCGGTCATGATTGTTGCCCATGTCGAAGAGGTAGGTGAGTTGGAAGAGGTCGTTCGACAGGTTGGGTGTGTAGAGTATGGGAATGCCGGCTTGAGTCTTGAATTGGCTCATGTCGGTCTCAAAGTCGAGGAACCGTGGCTCAATGGGTTTCACGGTCGAAGCCTGGATCTCGCGCAAGAAAGCACTGGAAGTGTCGCGATTGGCCACAATGGGGGTAATCTGCGGTTTGGCTATCTTTTTCTCGTTGGCATCCTTTCCTTGGCGTTTGTACACGATGGCGTAGTTGTCTGCTTTCAGGTATTCATTGGCGAAGGCAACTACTTCTTCCTTGGTGATTTTGGACATGCGGTCGACGCTCTTCACCTCTTCGGCCCAGGGGATGTTGTTGATGAAGCTGTTGACAAAGAGTTCTGCCCGTCCTTCGTTGGTTTCGAGTGTTTGCAAGATGCCCAGTTTCATGTTGTTGACATTGGCTTGCAACATTTGTTCGTCGAAGTTGCCGGTGCGTAATTTCTCCACTTGTTCCAGCAGAATGTCGCGCACTTGCTCCAGCGATTGCCCTTGTTTGGGCACTCCGCCCATTTGGAACACGGAGTAATCGCTCATACCCCAAACGTAGGCATAGCTTTGCAAGAGTCGTTGTTGTTGGTTTATAACGAGGTCGATAAGGCCAGCGGTGCCGTTGTATAGCAATCCCGAGGCCACTTGCAGCAGCTCATACGAACGGTCGGAGGCTCCCGGCAGACGCCAACCCATAACGATGTATTCGGCATCGGGACCCACTACTTCGCGTACGATCGGGGTGTCAATGGGCTGCTCGGCCGTGAATTGGAGCTTGGGCAAGTTGGGATTGGGTTTCATCTGCCCAAAGTGCTTGTCGAGTGTTTGAATGACCTCGTCGGGATTGAAGTCACCCGACATACAAATGGCCATATTATTGGGTACGTACCACGTTTGGTGATAGTTCTTGATGTTGGTGATCGATGGATTCTTCAAGTGCTCTTGGGTTCCCAGCACGGTTTGTGTGCCGTAGGGGTGATGAGGCATGAGGGCGGCCAACAAGGCTTCGGCCGACTTGCGGCGGTCGTTGGTGAGCGACATATTCTTCTCTTCGTACACCGTTTCCAGCTCGGTGTGGAATCCTCGAATCACGTTGTTTTCGAAGCGATCGGCTTGAATACGTGCCCAGTTTTCCACTTGATTGGCCGGTATGTCTTCGATGTAGACGGTTTGGTCGTAGGCGGTATAGGCGTTGGTGCCGGTGGCTCCGATGGCTGTCATCAGCTTGTCATACTCGTTGGGGATGGCATATTTCGAGGCTTCGTAGGAGAGGCTGTCGATGATGTGGTAAATGGCAGCGCGCTGGGCTTCGTCGGTTGTGTTGCGATAGATCTCGAACTGACGTTCTATTTCGTCCAGCAACGGCTTTTCAAGTTCGTAGTTCTGTGTTCCGAATTGTTTGGTGCCCTTGAACATGAGGTGCTCGAAGTAGTGGGCCAGTCCGGTTGTTTCGGCCGGGTCGTTCTTGCCTCCCACACGCACGGCAATGTAGGTTTGGATGCGGGGAGTTTCTTTGTTGACGCTCAGGTACACCTTCAGACCATTCTCCAAGGTGTAGATTCGTGTTTGAAGGGGGTCGCCTTCGACTGTTTCGTAGGCATACTTGTCGGTTTGTTGACAGCCCACTGCCAAGGCAGCGAGGCAGACCGAGCAGGCCAAGCGGAAAAATTTGTTCATTGCGTAAAGGTTTATGAATTAGAGAAACAAAGGTCTTTCTTTTTTTTGAAATATCCTATACAAATGGTGGAATCTTGTGGTTCCCATGCCTTTGTCTTGGGGCGAATAGGGGAAATGCAAGCATTCGGGCAGTGTTTGGAGGTGAGTTCTACCCCTTTTGCGAACGCCCGATTCGGGGACGGTTGACGGTTTGTGGGGCAGGTGCAAGAAGCTGGGTCGGGAAGTGTACGCACTTCGGGAGCAAAGTGCAAACACTTTGGACGGAAAGTGCCTACACTTCGGAAGCAAAGTGTGGGCACTTGGTTTGTGGGATGTAAATACTTGCTATTCAGCAGGCTAATTACAGTTCGGTCGAGGCTCTGCGAGTGCTGCGGACGGCGTGCGGATGGAGCCGTGGACTTGCGATTAGGAACGACGTTTCGACTCTCTGAATTTGATGTTGCGGGGGTGGTGCTCGATGATCTCTTGGCGCAACATCTGCCGGTCGATGTGGGTGTAGACCTCGGTGGTGGTGATGGATTCGTGTCCCAGCATGCTCTGGATGGCTCGCAAATTGGCTCCGCCCTCGAGCAGATGTGTGGCGAAGGAGTGGCGTAGGGTGTGTGGGCTGATGTTCTTCTCTATCCCGGCTTCGGTGGCCAATTCTTTGATGATGTGAAACACCATGATGCGCGACAGCGGCTTGCCCCTGCGGTGACTCAGAAACAAGAAGTCTTCATTTCCCGGTCGAATGTCGATGTGTTGGCGGTCCAATAGGTAAAGTTCGATTTCGTGGATGGCTCGGGGCGAGATGGGAACGAGCCGTTGCTTGCTTCCCTTGCCTTCGACCTTGATGAATCCTTCTTCTTTATAAATGTCCGATAGCTTTAGGGTCACAAGCTCCGAAACACG
>JAXFUC010000098.1:0-4547 GCA_034176395.1 Bacteroides sp.
CGAAGTTGCGATACATGAATCGGTTGGTGAGTGAACCCGAATGGGGCGCAATGGCTGTACCGGCATATACCAAATCTTCCACGGCGGTGATGCTTCTCACCTTGGCGTCGGGATCTTCGGGCTTAGCCTTGTTTTGTGAAGAGTAGAACAGAGGCAATCCGTCTTTCTCGCGCAAGCCGGCATAACGATAGTTGAAGATGGCACTCATGGGATAGCCTTCGACCGATGCGTTTCCGCCGGTACGGCCAAAAGCGGTGACCGATGATTCTTCGACATTGAGCAGTTTATTCTTGTTATAGCTGTAGGTCATCGACGGCATCCATGTCACCGGGCCAAGTTCCACACGTCCTCCCAAGGTCAGTTCCACACCTTTGTTGGACATACGTCCGTAGTTGAGCATCAAGTTTTCGTGTCCCAACGTAGGATCGGCGTTACGCAAGGCCAGCAGGTCGGTGGTATACTTATAGTAGTAGTCCACGCTTCCTTGCAGACGTTGCCCGAAGAGCTGGAAGTCCACTCCGACGTTGGTCGTATTGGTTTTTTCCCAACGCAGAGACGAGTTGGGCGGGTTCTTGATTTCGGAACCGAAGTCGGGCACCCAGGGGCTGTATTGGGGAGCATAAAGTGTGAGGAACGGGCCTGCGTTCTTGGGTACATTACCGCGAATACCGTAGGTAAAACGCAGGTTGAGCAGGTCGACCCACGAAACGTTTTCCATAAAGGCTTCTTCCTTCAGATACCAGCCTGCACCTACCGACCACAGGGGGCGATATTGGTATTTGGGGTCGGTTCCGAAGAGATTGGACTGGTCCATACGGATGCTACCCGTGAGGTTGTAGCGGTGATTATAGGTGTAGGACGCGTTACCATAGAAGGATACGTAGCGATCTTCCCCGGCAAGAAGCAAGTTGTTATCGGTATACATCCAGCCGAACGAGCCTCCCAGCGACTCGGTGCCAGTGAGATTCATGATCTTTGTCGGATCGAAGATCTTGAATCCAAGGCTATTATCGTCGTAACCCATATAATATGACTGAGTGCTCGAGGTCTTGACCTGACGGCGTTCGGCTCCGGCCAGGGCGGTAATGTAGTGCTTTTCGCCCAGTTCCTTGAGGAAGTTGAGCTGTGCACGCAGGGTGTACGAGGAATGGTCGCCGCGCAGCTCGGACAGTTGTCCGCCCGTGGGCACGTTCAAAGTCAGTTCTTGCGTGTCTTTGTCGTACTGTGCCGCGTTGTTAATCATGCTGCGCACGGTGTACGAATTGCGGTCGTATAGATAGCGATTCTTCTGTGTGGAGCGTTCGGTTTGATACTTCAAATTCAGGTTGAGTCCTTCCATCAACTTGAAGTCCAAGCCCAGCTGCACGCGGTAATAGTCCGAAGCCGTTCGGCCGGTTTCCTTACCTTGGTTGACGATGGGGCTATAAGTCTCGTCGTTGAGACCTATGCCACGCAAACGTTCCAGCTCGGCGGCCGATTTGTCGCGCAAGATGTTGAGCGGATTGCCTGCCTCGTCGCGCAGCATATAGTAAGAAGGATAGTCCGTGTAGAAGGACTCGTAACTACCCACTCCTCGGTCCGAAGACGAGCGCGAGAAGTTACCCGACACAGCCAAATCGGCGGTGAGCCAATCGAAAAACTTGGAGGTGTTGCGCAGGTTGAAACCCAACTGATGATCGGAGGCAAAACGCGACGTGCGTTGGTTGCCCTCGTAGTCGATGCTGGCCACGTAGCGATTGCGGTCGTTTCCGTTGCTGATGGAGAGGTTGTGCTGGTGAAGCACTCCGGTGCGCGAGTAGAAATCGCGCAGCTGAGAGCGGTTGTCCAAAGCCGAGTAGCGTGCCAACTCTGTGGCCAGTGCCTCGTCGGAAAGTGTGCCCTGCTTGTTCTTCAGCAGCAATTCGTAAACCGGATTGACCGAACGACGCGGGTCGGTACCGGGTGTTGTATAAGGAAATCCCTTGACTTGCATCTGCACCATCTCTGCCGACGAAGCGAGGTTGAGGTAGTCCATATCGGGACGGGGTGTGAATCGAATGCTTCCATCGTATTGTATCCGTGTCTTGCCATCGCGCGTACCCGACTTGGTTGTGATGACAATCACCCCGTTGGCCGACCGTGCTCCGTAAATAGAAGCAGCGGCAGCGTCCTTAAGCACCGTCACGTTCTCAATGATCGAGGGGTTTATGGATTCGAGGCTACCTTCAAAAGGCATGCCATCGACCACCACCAGCGGTTCTGTGTCGCCGTTGAGTGTGGAGAGTCCACGCACCAAAAGTTTGCCTTTCTGCTGCACCAAGCCTGCCACCTGTCCTTCCAGGCGAGAAACGATGTTGGTTTGCAATTTCCCTTTCAATGCTTTGGGTGTAATCACCGAGAACGACCCCGTGGCACGCTCCTTGGAAATGGTTTGATAACCCGTCACCACCACTTCGTTCAACGCTTCGGCATCGGGCTGCAGTTTAACGACATAATGTGTCTTGCCGCCGGCCAGCTGCACCTCTTGTGTGCGCAAGCCCACAAACGACACTGTGAGAACCTTATCGCCTGCTTCCAGCTGGATGCTGAATTTACCGTCCATATCGGTAATTACACCACGATCGGCTCCTTTCACACGAACCGTTGCGCTGGGCAGCGGCTCATCCAAATCGTCCAAGACTGTTCCGGTCACTGTTCGGCGTTGGCCGGCGTTTTGCGCCTGCACTGCCCACAAATTCACTACTAATACCAGCAAAGCCAACAACCAACGGCCGGACAGACGGCCGAAGGAGGATGTCCATGCTCTTTTTGATTTTTTCATAGGGATTAAACTTTAGATGTGTGCGCAAATGTAACAAAAATATAATATCCCAACCCCAAACCTTTCGTTTTCCTAAAAATAGTTTGCCATCCATGAAGACGCAGCAGACCGAAAGCTCACATTTCTCATCCTTTCATTTCCCACTGATTTACAACTCATTGAAGCTTCACACTCCGATCGCTCACCTCTTCGGCGACGAGTATAGGCACTTCGGTCGGTAGGTGCAGGCACTTCAGCCGGTAAGCGTGGGCACTTCGGTCGGTAAGTGCAGGCACTTCGGTCGGTAAGTGTAGACACTTCGGTCGGTAGGTGCAGGCACTTCGGTCATCGGATGCAGCGCGTATGCCGCAAAAAACCCCTGCCCATGTTCGGATGAACATAGGCAGGGGTCGGCAAGTGGCCTGACTTGCAGACGTAAAGCCGCGGCCTACTCGCTCAAATAGTATTTATCGCCGTTGAGAATCTGACGAATGCGACGCACCATTTCTTCGCCTCTCAAGGAGAAAGAGATGGCCTTTCCTTCGGGATCGATGAGCACCGTCTTGGGGATGGCCGTTACACCCATGAGACGGGCAGCAGGCGAGCCCCATCCCAAGAGATCGGACCCATGCACCCAACCGGGTAGGTCTATGCCCTTGGCAGCGATGGCTTCTTTCCATGCTTTTTCTTTGTTGTCGAGAGAAAAGCTCACAATCACAAAGTCGGCATTCTTCTCGCGGGCTTCGTTGTAGAGGGTGATCAGGCTGGGAATCTCCTTCAAGCAGGGAGCACACCAAGAAGCCCAGAAATCGAGCAGCACATACTTGCCGCGAAAATCGTTGAGCATGGCATGCGAACCGTCGCGCAAGGGTATCTTGATGTTGGGCAAGTCGCCTCCCACACGCAGGTCTTGTGCACGCACCGAGTTGTAGAACGAGAGGTAATAGGGGTGCTTGTGCAAGGTGGGCGGCAGGGATTTGAGCAGTCGTTCGGTGTAACGCTTGTCGAACATATAGGCCATTTCCTTCTCCATCATCAAGGGAGCCAGTGGCGAGTGGGCGTGTTTCACCAAGAACTCCAAACGCTCGGCCGTGCATTCAAAGAGTTCGGCCGCACCCATACGGCTGCGTTCGGCAATACCCTCGGGTGTGTCGAGCCAGTCTTCGCCCCGACGTTGAGCCATGGCCTTCAAAGAGTCGGTTTGTGCCTGCACACAGCGAGCCGACAAAGCCTTGTACTCGGCATACAAATCGTTGGTTGCGGTGCCGACCACCTTTGCTCCTCCCGGATAGGCTGCATGACGTATCTTCACGTCCACCGTGCCCGGCTCGAGGAAGAGAGCCACCTGTCCGTTGTCAAACCCGGTGAGGAAGTACATCAACAGCGGCTCATCTTGCTTGAGCCGATGGCTGAACTCGAACCGACCATCACTCACCAAGGTCGAATCCACGGCGTAAAGACGATCGTGCTCGTCAAGCCCACTGAGGTAGATCTTTGTCAGCCGACGGCCTTCGTAGCGCAACGAGTCGTTGAGCACTTGTCCTCGGATGTGGCACACCTCTTGTTGTGCCGATGCGGCCACCCCTATCATCGCAAGGGCAGCGGCTATGATGTGTTTCATGCGCATATTCATCTGTTTTAGGGGTTCTTTATTCATAACTTTCGGTTCCTTCCATGATGCGAGTCACCTTCTCCAACATTTCCTCGCCACGCAGGTTGAAGGCCACCACTTGACCTTTGGGGTTGAGCAGCACGGTGTAGGGCACTC
>JAXFUC010000099.1:0-37455 GCA_034176395.1 Bacteroides sp.
ATGTTTGTTGAAGCACGGAAGTATGCCTGCGCTGAGCATCGACGTTGACGGTTTCCAAGGCATGCACCGACGGGGCCAAAGCCACCACGACGACCTTTCCCTTGATCGGATAGGAACGGGCAACGATTTCCTTGAATCCCAACGATCTGACCGAAAGAACAATCGTATCGGCCGCTCCCAGGGGAATGTTGCATTCGCCCGAGAGATCGGTGGTGAAAATATCCTTGCGCGCTCGCACCACCGCTCCGGGCACAGGCTCCCGGGTGTCGGCTTCGACGACTCGCACTTTAACTGTTTGAATAGACTGTGGAAAAGCCCTTTGGCTATATCCCACCATGAGCATGATGATGCTTAAAAAGAGATACATTCTCCTCAACGACATGGTACTGCTTATTTTAAATCGGTTCATAGTTCTCGGGGTAGGTATAGGCGAAACGCAAAAATAATCAACAAAAACACCTCACTTGTTTCGCCAAGTTTTGGACGTTGAAGCCTTTTTAAGAAGAAGGACGAAACTTGCGATACCGACCCTACTTCAAACGTCCACAGAATTCGGACACAAAGGTACAGCCCCTGAAAAAGGCTCGAAATACCTAAAAATAGCTATTCTCACCTCTCAAAATACCCATAAAACCTCATTGATTTATTCGTCCGACATCGAAGAAAGAAGGAAAATCCGCCTACCGAAACAAGAAACCCACAAATCAAGTTTCTTTCCATTTTACACTGAGAACAACATTACTCTTTGCACCGAACAAAAGGTTTTAAGCGACAAAGTGCGAACGGTCGAGCAGCAAACCGTAGGCACTTCGTCGGCAAAGTATGGGCAGTAGGCTGACAAAGTGCAAACACTTCGGCGGCAAAGTGCAGGCACTTGGGCGGCAAAGTGCAGGCACCTCGCCGATCAATCGCCCACCTTTTACCGAAACACACGCCCAATCGCTCCGACCATGAACAAGAGACACCCAACCGACGCCCATCCGCACAGCCACCCGACAAGCCAAACACAATACCTCCGTGTGCCCTCCCTCGCCCAACGGCATCCGAACGCGGAAAGGTAACAAGCAGCCCCATCGCACAACAACGACCGACCGACAATCGACCCTAAAAACCGGCTCGCCCCGTCGTGCCATGACATCGCCCACGAAACAATACAACATCGCCCACGGAACAAGACAACATCGTCCACGGAACAAAACAACACCGCCCCGGGCACAACGGGCAAAACACCGCTCGGGCCGCCCCTTCGAAGCAAAAGGTTGAAGAAAAAGGGGCGTTTTCCCCTCCAATTATTTGGAGGAACCAAACAAAAGGCCTACTTTTGCAGACGCAAATCAAAAACAAGCATGCACTCTTAGCTCAGTTGGTAGAGCAACTGACTCTTAATCAGTGGGTCCAGAGTTCGAGTCTCTGAGGGTGTACACAGATAGAATCGACCGCCTGTGCGGTCGATTTCTCTTTATACCCACCTCCCATGACAACCACCCCCGCCTCCTCGACCCTCGACCCACGCACCGCCTCGGCACTGAATGCCCTGGGCTTGCAAAGCCTCACCCCCATGCAAATGCAGGCCTTGGAAGCCGGTCGGCACGACAAGCGCGACCTGGTGCTGCTTGCCCCCACCGGGACAGGCAAAACCCTGGCCTTCCTGCTGCCCCTGCTCGAGTCGCTGCAACCCACCGCCGAAGCCCCCCACGTGCAAGCCCTTGTCGTTGCCCCTTCGCGCGAGCTGGCCCTCCAGATAGACGAGGTGTTTCGCCGCATGAAGACCCCGTGGACAGCTTGTTGCTGCTATGGAGGACACGCCACAAGTCAAGAAAAACAACGACTGCTCACCACCCAACCCGCCCTGGTCATAGGCACACCCGGCCGACTGCTCGACCACCTGGAGCGAGGCAACCTCAAGGTCGACCACCTGCATACGTTCGTCATCGACGAGTTTGACAAAGCCCTCGAGCTGGGCTTTCACGAACAGATGGCACGCCTCATGGAGCTGCTGCCCCCGGACGTGCGCCGCGTGTTGGTGTCGGCCACCGAAGCCGAAGAGATTCCTCTGTTTGTCAACCTGGGTCACTGCCACCGCCTCAACCACCTTGCACCCACGGCCAACGAAACCTCGGCCTCGGCACGCCTGCAACTCATGCAGGTCGTCTCCCCCGAGAAAGACAAGGCCGACACCCTCTACCGACTACTCTGCTCGCTGGGCGAGGGACGCTCCATGGTGTTCTGCAACCACCGCGAATCGGTGGACCGACTGCACCGCCTGCTGGCCGAGCGAGGCTTCCCCACCGAGCGATTCCATGGCGGCATGGAGCAACCGCAGCGCGAACGCGCCCTCTATAAGTTTCGCCACGGCAGTAGCCCTGTACTGCTATCCACCGATTTGGCCGCACGCGGCCTCGACATCCCCGGGGTGGAGCACATCATCCACTATCACCTACCCACCACCCACGAGGCATATACCCACCGCAACGGCCGCACCGCCCGCTGGCAAGCCACCGGCACCTCCTACATCCTGCGCCATGCCGACGAGCCGCTGCCTCCCTACATCGACACCCATCTGCCCACACACCGCCTGCCCGACACCCCCACCCATCCCCCTCGCCCCGAGTGGACCACCCTCTACATAGGCCGAGGCAAGAAGGAAAAGCTGAGCCGTGGCGACATTGCCGGCTTCATCCACAAAAAGGGAGGGCTGGAGCGCGAAGACGTGGGAGCCATCGACCTATACGACCACCACGCCTTTGTCACCGTGCGCCGCAACCGAGTGAAGCAACTCCTCACCCGGGTGCAAGGCGAGAAGATAAAAGGCATGAAGACCCTCGTACAAGAAGCCCTATAACCCTCCTCCCCGGCTCCAAGCCAAACAGCAGCAGCCACCCAAGGCCGCATGCCGAAAGATTCGCGCCCCCTACCCCGGCTCCAAGCAAGGCAGCCGACGCCACCCAAGACCTCTTCCCAAAGGTCGCGCAGCCGAAAGACAGCACAGAAAAAACCGGCCATCCTCCCCCAACAGAAAGGATAGCCGGTTTCTTCATCGGTTCCGCGTCAAGCCTCTATTCACGCATCGGGGCCTTCGAGAATGGCCAGCGGATAAACCACATTGCCCAGCTGACTGAGGGTCATATGCTCCAAACGCGCACGGATGAAGCGCGCAGCCCGCTGCTTGATGGCTCGAGGTGCCTTACGCATGACCGATGCTTGGGCAGCGATGAGGTTGAGACGTTGCTCTTCGTCGAGCAAGTCGTAAACCCGCTCGCATACACCCATATAGTTCTCAAGATTGCCACCGACTTGTGTCTCGATGAGTTCAAAGAAAGGCGTGTACCAGCCTTCGCGGTTGAGGTGCAGTTTGTCCACACTTTGCTTGAAAGCCTCATAGCTTTCGGTTTCGTAGGGTATCATAAGAAGGAGGTAATAGAAAGCCTCATCCTTGTGTATGCGCGCAACAAGACTGTCGACCACCGGGCGTGTTTGGGCGGGAAACTCGGCGGCATGACCCACCATGAAACGGGCGGGAGCATCGGTGAGACGGCTCAAATAGTCGGTGTAGACAAACGTATGTTCGGGAGCAAGCCTTTGTTCGGTAGACAACGACTCGAAGTAATCGAACACCATGCGTTGGGCATTGGCACGAGCTTGACGGCGATCCACCCCGGGCTCGTCCGACAGATAGGCGGCATAGCCCTGAATGAGAGCTGCCGTTCGCTCGCCTGCCGCATAACGCTCGGCCATGCGCCGGGGACTCATATCGGGGTTGATCGCCCGTTCGATCTCGGCCATGAGGTTGCCGGCATCGGCCATGCCCACCCGTTTCATCACCTCCTTGCCATCGGGAGCAATAACCATCAGGGTGGGATAGGCATTCACTCCGTACTGCCGGGCGGCGTCTTTGCCTTCCTTCTCGGCATTGAGTTTGATGCAGATGAAGCGGGAGTTGAGGTAGTGTCCCAAGTCTTTTTGCGGAAACACCTCACGCATCATCATCTTACAGGGTCCGCACCAATCGGTGTAAAAGTCTACAAACACCGGCTTCTGTTCTTGTTGGGCAAGGGTCAAGGCTTCGACCAGCGAGAGGTGTCTGAATTCGGTTTGCGCCAGGGCGGCCAATCCCCAGCAGAGTGAGGCCAAAAGTAGCATGAATCTTTGTTTCATTTCAATGAATTTAAGCATGGTCGGTTAGGAGATAAATCCCATTTTCTGCACCAAGTTGCGCAGGATGGCACACTTTTGCTTCACCAACGGATAATCGGCAAAACGCTCGTTGAGCTGCTCGTCGGTATGGGCAAAAAGTAGTTTGAGATAGGCCACCAAATCTTGCTCGCGCGAGGGACAGAACGAGCCCCAGTCCTCACCATCGGCTCGTTTCTTCTTGGACAAGAATCCGATGGAGTAGGAATAGAGCGTCGCATCGGGGGCAGAGAAGTAGCCAAAGTCCAGTTGGTCGTATTTGTCACGGCAAGGTTCGAAGAAGGCTTCGGTTTCGGCTTTGGTCAGCATGGCTCCACTCAGAATCTCGGCCATAAGTTCACCGGCGTAGGCTTTTCGTTTTGCAGCATCCATCTTCTCCACTCCACTCATGGCAATGGCCACGCAGCGTTCACCCGAGGCCACCTTGGCCATCATGGCATCGCCATAGTAAGTTTGTTTGATGGAGTCCACGCAAAGCCACGAGAAAGGACGAAGCTGTGCACCCAAATGGGGCAACACCTCTTCCTTGAGCAGACGCACGGCCCATTGTCGAGCCTCTCGATTGGGCAGGTAGGTAAAGGTGTAGCTGCTACTGGCCGGCGAGTCGGCTCCCACGGTATAGGCTATGTCTATAAGCTCGGTAAAGAACACTTCTTTGCCTTGGGACGAACGTCCCAGCGAGCGATGAACCAGGGTATCGCTGAAAAGCAGAAAACTTCCGTGCTCCTTGTAAAAGTCGCGACGCAGCTTGGACTCGGCATCGGTGGCTTCGGGATGGGGCAAAAAGCCATCGAGCACCGCATCGGGCTCGGCCACCAACATTTCTTCTCGGTGGCAGGCAGCTGCCAACAGAGCAAGCAGCAAAAGGTATGATAGGGATAGTCGTTTCATATCGGTATCTTAGTTTTTGAATAATGGAATGGGGATTCTTCAAAGTGGCACCACGGTGTGTTCGCGCACGGGACGCTCGTTGTTGACCATACCCGTATTGAAGCCTATCACTTCCTGCGGTATGGGCAAGGTGTAAGCCGGATCGAAAGCCTTGAGCACAAAGCGATGACGCTCTTTCTCCTCGGTATCATCCTCGTAATAGGTATACTCGTGCACAATCTCTTTGGACTCGGGATAGCGAGGACAAACGCTGTAACGACGTAGGTCGAACCAACGATGTCCTTCCAAAGCCAACTCCAAGCGACGTTCCTTGCGGATGGACTGCACCAAGGCTTGCCCCGAAGCCGTCTCTTCTTGGAAGTCGGCCGAAGCATAGCGATGCCTGCGCAGCTCGTTGAGCACCCGGCGAGCTTCGGCTTCGTTGCCTTGCAAGGCTTCGGCCTCGGCCAAGTTGAGATAGGCCTCGGCAGTGCGATAGAGAAACTTATCGGACACGGGCGACCGCTGCTTGAGGATGGGATAGTAGAAGCAGTCTTGATAATAGTACTTGCTGTCGGGCTCTCGGTCGCTGGTGGCCGTCACCTCCAGCTTGGTGTAGCCCACGAAATCTTTGTATGTCCACCAAAAGCACTTCTTGCGCAGATCGTTCTCGGCATAGGCATCGTAGAGGTCGTGACTCACACGGAAACTTTGGTAAATGTTGCACATCGAAGCAGGAATCTCCGCTCCACCCATGGAGAAGAGATTCTCCACCGAGCTTTTGGTGAGAAACGCTCCTTTGTAAGTGTTCAAATCCACCAAACGAGGCGAAGCCTCCATCACCTTGCGTGCATAAGCCGCCGCTTGTTGCCATTGCTGCATATAGAGGTAGACACGAGCCAAAAGGAATTGCACCGCCACAATGTCGGCACGGTAGAGCGAAGCAGAACGAGGCATATCGGTCAGGTCTTGCTCGGCTTGCCGCAGATCGCCGACGATTTGTTCGTATACCTCCTTGACCGTGTTGCGCCGATAGATGACATCGTTGACCTTGGCCACCGTCTTGACGGGCACACCCGGATCGGTGGCTGCGGTTTGCTCGGCATAGGGTTTGGCATAGAGGTTGACCAGCCAAAAGTAGTAGGCCGCCCTCAAGAAATGGGCCTCGCCCCGCACTCGGCGCACGCCTCGACGTTCGTCATCGGAGGCTTGTGCCACCTTATCCACGGCGTCGATGATGTTATTGGCCACGTTGATGAGGCGATAGGTCTCGGTCCATGTGCCGTTTTCCTTGCGAAATCCCACATGATTGTGTGTTTCGCCCACCCGCTGTTGCCAGGTGTAATAGCCGTAAATGGTTTCTTTGTCGTTGCGTGCCCACGAATACAAACTGCCGTTTTGCTCCTCGATTTCGTCGGCCAGGTAGTGTATGAAGTAGCCCATGTCCGAAGTCTCGGCCAATGGCGAGGCTTGGTAAACGGGCAAGTAGCAGTCGCCTATCAAGAGTTCGTCCAAGTCTTTGTAAGAGGATACGTAATAGGTATCTTGCGAACGTTCTTCCAAAAAGTCGGAACAGCTTGCGGCCAGCATGGCCAGGGCAGCCATCCGGATGTATGTCATTATTTTCATCGGTCGTAAAGTTTACTCAAGTTAGAAATTCAACACCAGCCCCATCGTGTAGGTAGGCGTATCGCCCAGCTGCACTTCGTTGAAGCCGCTCTGCGTGGGTGTTTGTCCCTTCAAGTCTCGATGAGCCAAGGTGAAGAGATTGGTGGCCCCCAAGGTGATGGCCAACCGACTGAGCTGCATGGGTTGCAACAAGCGTGCGGGCAGCTCGTAGGTGAGTGAAAGGTGGGATAACTTCAGGAAGTCGGCACTCACCACACGGGCCGTAGAGTAGTCGTACATCTCCCAATAGTTGGCCGAAAGCGGAGCACCCGTATAGGACGAGCGGTGACTCCAATGGTCGGCATAGTCGTCATAGCCGGGTGAGAGTTTGCCCATCACGGCGGGGATATGGGTGGTCAGCTCGTCGCCGGGCTTCTTCCAGGCTCGCAGCAGGTCGCGATTCATATTCAGCTCCGAGGAGTAGCCGCCCACGAAATTCTTGAAGATGCGGAACAAGCGCGTTTTGGCACCGAGGCTGTAATAGAAACTTGCATTCAAACGCCAGTTCTTGTAGGAAATCGTATGCGAAAGACTACCGGTGAGGCTGGGTTCGCGCACTCCCGAGGGAGTAAGTACTCGGGTGTATGTGTCGAACTTATTCAGGTGGCGCAACTCGTCTTTCTGCTCGCTTTGGTCGTCGATCATCGGACCTCCGTTTTCGGGATTAAGACCCTTGAAACGATAGGACCAGAAAGTGCCGATGGGTTGCCCTTCGACTACGGCCGTGCCGTTGAGAAACGAACCGAGTTCGTACACCTCCATACCGGGATTGGTTTTCATGGCGTTCATGCTCTTGGAAAGCGTGCCCGACAAGCTCCAGAACCAACCGGCATGCCGCACGGGAATGGCTGTGAGGCTGAGGTTATAGCCCTTGTTGACAATGATTCCCGAGTTGACCACATAGGAGGTGTATCCGTTGACGTCCGAGATGGGTTTGTTCATAAAAGCATCGGTGGTGCGTTTGTAGTAGTATTCCAGCCCGAACATGAGGCGGTTTTTCCACAAACTACCCTCCAATCCCAGGTTCATCGACCTGGTTTTCTCCCATCGCAAGTCGGGGTTGGCAAAAGCCACTACCGAGGAAGTCAGCTCGTTGTAGTAATGACTCATCGTTCCCTTACGGATCACCAGTTCCGAAGTTTGGCCATCGAGCATATTGCCTTGCTCGCCATAGGAGGCCTTGAAGCTGAGTTGATCGAGCGGGCATTCGCGCTTCGAAGGGGAGATGAAGCGCATCAGGTCTACCATACCCGAAACCGACCATACGGGCAACATTTTCTCATTGCTGCGACTGCCGAACTTATTGGCTCCGTCGTAGCGAGTGTTGGCGTTGAGTGTGAGGAAATCGTCGTAAGTGTACGAAGCGGTGAGATAGGCCGAAAGCAGATTGGTTTGCGTATCGGTGAGCGTAGGCACATTGGAACGCAGCCACTTGGTGTATTCGGTAAACTCATCGGAGATGTCCGAGATGAACTTCTTGCCTCGGTCTTGGAAGTAGCCGCGCTCGGTACGGGCTTGCGCCTCGTAGCGGTTGGAGTTGGCTTCGCCTCCCAACGACACAGCCAGCAGATGTTTCTCGCCCAGTCGCTGTTGCAGATTGAACTGCAATCGGGTTGTGTAGCCTGTGTTACGGGTGGTTTGGGTGCTCAACTCTCCGCCATAGGGGAGCAGGGAGCTATGAGTCGGAGGGGCTTGTCCATACTCGCTATCGCGCAGGCGAGCCACATAAAAGGTCTTGTCGCCCCAATGCCCTTCCAGGCCCGCAGCCGAAGAGAATCCCGACAGAACGGCGTGTATATTCAGCCAATCGGTGGCCTGATACCTCAAATTGGCCGTGGCCGTAAAGCCCGATACGGTTTGCAACTGGTAACTGTTGTCCAGCTCGTTGAGGATGTTGAAGTTCATGAATCGAGAGCGTGTGCCCGTGTTCTTCCTGTAAAAAGCATACTTACCATCGGACTCATAGGCAGGTATGGCACGGCTGGCATTGTAGGCATAGTCTATGGGATTGATGCTTGCCTGCGGATAGTGACGTGTGCTTTGATAGCCATTCACGTTGAAGCTCAACTGAGTGCGATCGCTCAATGTGAGATCCACCTTGGCCACGGCCGTATAGCGTTTGTTTTTGCTGTCCTTGATGACGTCCGATTCATTGGAATGCCCCAACGATACGTAATAGCGCACTTTCTCCGACCCACCCGAGATATTGGCATTGTGGTCGTGCGAGACAGAGTTGGAGGTAAGCAGGTCAAACCAGTCGGTGTTCATCGTTTGCATCCGAGCCACTTGTGCCTGAAACTCTTCAGGGCTGTATTCTCCTTTGTACAAACGGCTCAAGGCATATTCGTAGCCCACCAACGGCATATCTTGCGGATAGATGTAGTGTAGCTGCACCAGGTCTTTGGAAAAGAGGATGCGCTCCTTGGAGTTCATCAGGTCGATGCGGCGATCGCTGTAAGCGGGGCGCAAACGCAAAGTACCGGTCATCGAATAGCTCACCTGGGGTTTGCCCGCACGACCTTTTTTGGTGGTCACCACGATGACTCCATTGGCTGCTCGGGTTCCGTAGAGAGCCGTGGCAGCGGCATCTTTGAGTACGTCGAGCCGCTCAATGTCCTGCGGGTTGAGTCCGGAGATGGCGTTGCCGATGCGATTCACATAATCGGGATCGTTCAGCACATCGGGCGATAGGTTGACAGGGTCGTTCACGATGATTCCATCCACCACCCAAAGCGGTTCGCGATTGCCTATGATGGTCGACGTACCACGAATGCGCAAGCGTGGTGTGGCATTGAGCTCACCGCTGTTGGTGCTTACGGCCATGTCGGGAATCTTTCCTTCGAGCATCTGTGCCAAATTGGTCATACCGGGCACCATGAGGTCTTCCATCTTCACGGTGCTGACGGCACTGGTCAGGTGTCGGCGGTCAATCTGTTGGTAGCCCGTCACCACCACGTCGGTCAGCATGGTTTCGTCGTCCTCAAGGACGATGCGCAAGGTTTCGCCTCGCTTGGCCTTGCGTGTGGCCGACTTCTTACCCAGGTAGGAGAAGGTCAGTGTCACCACATCGCCCTCGGGTTTGAGCTCGAACCGGCCATCCAAATCGCAGGTCACTCCGCTACTCTCGGTGCGGTTGAACACGGCCGCTCCCTCAAGGGGATTGCCCTGTGCATCGACCACCGAGCCTTCGATATTCACGCTCTTTCCATTCGCTTTTCGAGGCAGGAACACTTGTACGAAACGGCCGTTTACTTCGTAATCCAAGCCCGTGTTCTTCAACAAAGCACGCATGGCCTCGACCATCCCGACAGCGTTGAGCTTCACGCTCACCCGGTGGGGTTCCACATCTTCGTAGGTGAATTGCAATTTGTAATAGCCCGACAAGCGTTCGATTTGTTGCAAAGCAACGGACAAACGTTCGCCTTGACAATTATAGGTGATGGATTTTCCCCGTTCGCCTGCACCGGCATCGGGCTTTTGTGCCGCGACCGTGAGCGGCATACACAAACAAAAGAGCAGCATCAAAGCCTTGCAGCAGGCCGCCCCCCTCTCTCGTAATAAGGATAGCATGGTTTTGTTTTTTTAGGATTAAACGGTTAACATTAAACGTCTATTAAGAAAACAGCCCATTCCGATAAACGGTCACCCCCACAACCGTATTTTTTTGCGAGAAAAGTTTCAGGAGAGGAAAGACGAATTGAAACTTACCTATCTACAAAGGAACAAAGCATGTGATGCAGACAAACAATCACCCAACCGCGGTTGCTTCCATCCGCACATCCACCTCCGAGGAAAGTCATCCGTTCATGTTCCGTCCACACCCGGCCTTTGGCTTCAATACACCACCAAGTTGTGCCCTTCGATGACTACACGCACCTTGCGCAGTCGATTCAGGTGATCCACGGCTTGCTCAATGCCTTCGTGACGCGAAGCACTGAAGTGCAGCGAGTAGTCCATCTGCTCCGCGTTCTTGAACACCACACCCAGGTTGTACCAACGTCCCAGCTCTTGAAGGATGTCCACCAACGGCACGTTGTCGAAGTAGAAATATCCTTTGGTCCATTGCGTCACTCCATAGGTGTCCACCCTTTCGCGTCGCAAGGAGCCTTGCTCGTCCACACAAGCCGACTCGCCCGGTCGGAGGGTCATCTGTGTAGGCTTTCCGTCGGCCTGCATCACTTCCACCGCTCCTTCGACCAACGACACACGTGCCTGTTGTGAGGCGTAGCTCTTGAAGTTGAAACTCGTGCCCAACACCTTGACTTGCAGCTGCGGCGAGGTCACCACAAAAGGTTTTTGCTCGTTGCGTGCCACCTTGAAGAATGCTTCGCCTTGCAGCACCACCTGTCTAATGGGACCCGAGAATGTTTCGGGAAACTCGATGCTGCTCTCGGCATTGAGCCACACCTCCGAGCTATCGGGCAGAATGATGCGAAAATCCATTCCCCGAGGCGTGGTAAGTCGCTGGCTGCGGTGGGCGGTGTGGGCGCGACTATCGCCCATCGTCAAAGGTGCAGACGCCGACACAAAGCCCCCGGGCGGCAGTAAGGAAAGAGAATCTTGAGACGAGAGGTCGTAGTAGCGATTCTCCGTTCGCCACAGCACCTGCTGAGGACGGTCGTCGTGCCGCATGGCCACCACCGTCTGCTGCTCCCACTCTCCATGCCGGGCACGACCATCAAGGAGTTTCAGTGCCAAAAACATGAGTCCTGCTCCCAAGCAGGCAGCCGCTCCCAGCCACCAGCGGGGGTAGACTCGTGCGGGGCGTGGCCGATGCTTGCGGGCAAAGTCGGCCCAGCATTGTTCCACATCGGGAGCGGGCGTAGCCTTGCGCCGCTTAACCATGGAAGCCCATTGCAGGTAGGCCTCGTCGGGATGAGTCTTGTCGGTGGTGGGTTGGATGTCTTCTTGTTTCTTCATGCGTACTACATTCGTTTCTATATAACAAATCATCGGGGCAAGCGGTCACCCCCGTTCCTGGCCCTGCTCACCTTGTTCGGCAAAAGCTTTGCGAAAGGCTGCGAAAGCACGCGACATATGTTTGTGCACCGTGCTGCTACTCACCCCCATCGATTCGGCCAGCCGAGCGTAGGTGTTTCCTTCGAAATGACATTGTTCAAAGATGAATCGGGTTTGCGGGGGCAAGGTCTCGAGCGTGCGTTCTATCAACCTTAGTCGTCGTTCGTGTAGCCGTGCATCGTTGTCGATCCAGCGGATTCGTTCCTTCCAAAAGGTGTGGCAGTGCCGCCTTTCGCATTCCTGACGTTTCAGATGGTTGATGCTACGATTCTTCACAGCCCTGAATAAATAGCCCTCCAGGGGTTCTTGCCGCAAGCGGTCGTAGTGCTTCCAAAGGTCACCAAAGACCTCGCTCACTACATCCTTGGCCGCCTCGGGGTCGTCGACCCAATCCAAGGCGGCATAGAAGAGGCGTGTGTGAAACTGTTTGAACAACGCTTCGAACTCTTCGTACGATGACTTCGGCGGCAACATCTTCGGTAAGTTTGCAGACAAAAGTAAGGTTTTTCTGCTCACCTATTCACATCCTCCGCAGCGAACACAGCCTTCGGACACAAGACACCACCGCTCATCGCCCCCGAACAAAAAATCTCACCCCTACCGATAGCCCGGCGGTATTGCCCATTCGACGGCTGTTTCCTACCTTTGCTCGCATGAAAACAGAAGTGATCGACTGGGGCACGGTGCCCTATGCAGAGAGTTGGGAGCGGCAAACCGAGTGGTTCGACCAAGTGATTCACGCCAAGACCCACGGCGAGGCCTATGCCAATCGCATCGTGGTGTGCCGACATCCGCACGTCTACACCTTGGGACGCAGCGGCAAGGCCGAAAACATGCTGCTCGACCCCGAGCGACTGCGTGCCGTGGGAGCCGACCTCTTCCACATCGACCGCGGGGGCGACATCACCTACCACGGGCCGGGACAGCTGGTGTGCTACCCCATCCTCAACCTGGAAGACTTTCGCTTGGGGCTCAAAGAATATGTGCATCTGCTCGAAGAGGCCGTGATTCGCGTCTGTGCCTCCTACGGCATCGTGGCCGATCGCCTGGAGGGAGCCACCGGTGTGTGGCTCGACCCGCATGGCGCAAGAGTTCGCAAGATCTGTGCCATCGGTGTGCGCAGCAGTCGATTCGTCACCATGCACGGCCTGGCCTTCAACATCAATACCGATCTGCGCTACTTTTCCTACATCAACCCCTGCGGATTCATAGACAAAGGGGTCACCTCCCTGGCCACGGAGCTGGGAGGCGAGGTGGATTTTGCCCAAGCACAAGAACGGCTGGCACAAACCCTCGCCCAGCTGCTCGAAGAGCGAGCCTAAGCCCACCGCCCACGTTCGCCCCCTTCGGCCTACGCCCCCATCCTGCCCGGCACGCACACCCGAGATGCCTGGCATAAACACGTTGGATGCCCACACGCACATCTTGGAAGCCAAGTATAAACACTTTGGGCGCAAAGCATAGGCACTTTACTCGTTAAGTGCCCATACTTTGCGCCCAAAGGCTATGGTGTTTGTCGCGGTGCTATCACCGCTTCGCCGGGGGAGAAGGGTTCTTCCTCCTGGCCCGAGGGTTTAGAGGTCGTCCAGGTTCTGCTGTTCGTTCGCAGCGTAAAGTCCTTTGTGGGTGTATTCGATGAATATGGTGCAATCCGAATCGATCCAAAGTCTGATTGCAAGTCTTTCCTTCTCCTTGCCCACTTCCCAAAGAGCTGCCAACTGATATTTATCCAACTCCAAAGCGTCGAACTTATCAAGATAGTCTTTATCATCGGGATTGTTGTATTTATCGACTACTTTCGTCGGCTTTCCATACTTGGTGGTCAGCTGCTCCTTGAGCTGTTCGTAACGCTCGAGCACACCCCTCTCTCTCCACGGCTGAAGTGTAACCCTTCCGCTCGAGAGCCGTCCATCGGGCGTGTAGCCAACAACCAGTGCTTCCACCGGATATCCGGCAAAGGGCGACTCCACCGTCCACAGGTCGAGTCCGTATTCGGTCCCCCTAAACCGACCGCCTTTCTTCTTCAGCTCCCGCTCCACCTCTTGGCGATTACTTCCAAAGGGGATGCCCCAGAACTTCATTTCGGGTAGGGCAGACGACTCAGATTGTTGACACGATGATTCGACTTGCTCACTCTCGGAATTCACCTCGGACGTAGTGGAGGACTCGGCTTGCTGACTTTCATTCATCAGATCGGACAGGAAGGGAGGAATCAGTGTCAGCCCCAGGTAGATGGTCACAGCAGCCAACAGCAATAGGAGGATCTTTTTCATATTATTGTGTGTTTAAGGATTGAGCTCGGTTGCAAATATTCCTGGTTCGCCCCAAATTGTCAAGCCTTCAACGAGTTTGTGGGCAGCCCTGCCACGGCAATCGGGCGCGAAACACCCGTATGCCCGTCCATCGACGTCGGCCATCGGCCACCATCTTGTCCAAGGGCAGTGGGTCGACAATGACCTTGCCGGCCGTCAGGGAGGCGTGCAGCAGGTGGATGCGTCCTCGGTGCATCACGGCAATGCCCATATGACTCACATCCAGCCCGGGGCGGTCGGTCATCAAAGCAATGACATCGCCCGGGCGAATCCAGGACGGAACGCCCCGCATCAGGCTGTCGCGACCCAGCACATGCACCGTTTGCCCCGTGAGCGCACGCTCGCGCTCGGCCATGAGGCGGCGATCGTCGGGCGAGCGTTGCAAGGCGGGATAGAGCGTGTAGTGCCGAGTCATGAAGAAGAGGTTCAGCTTCGCAGTGGATGGACTGTGAAGGGCTGTCACGTCGATGAGCAGGCCGTGGCGCACGGCATTCTCTGCCCAATCGGCTATGTAGTGCAAGCGCGAGGCATAGCCGTCCAAGCGTCCGTCGCGATAGCGCAGCATGAGCAGGGCCGAATCGGGGCGAGACGGGCAGAGGGCTTCGGCCAGTACCATCTCGACCAAGGTGGTGCAGTCCACCGAATCGCTACGCATCACCAACCGCTCCACCCTATCCCGGTCCAGCGTATGGGCGGCATAGCCACGCCCCAGGTAGGTGCGTGCCAGCTTGGCCACGGGGTTTTCGCCCTCGGCCCCTTCGGGCAAGGATTGTGCCTCGGCCACTGTCCATTGCAGGGCAAGGAGTAGACAGCCAAGGAGGCGAAGGAGGAGGTGTGGGGTCATATTCGTAGGTTGAGAGGTGGAACATCCGACTTAGGCGGTCGTGCATTCATAGAAAAAGCCCAAAGTCTACTATGGGTAGAGCTTTGGGCTTGGAGGTTCATTTCTTTACTTAGAAGCCTTCATGGCCGAACGCACGAAGTAGAGCACCAGCAGGGAGTAGGCTACCAGAGCCAGGACTTCGGACAAGGTGTTTTGCAACCAGGCATCGTTGACCAGATTGACCCCGCCGAAGCGCATGGCGGCACTGACCACACCCATCAAAGCACCTCCGGCAATGAAGCCCGAGGCAAGCAAAGTGCCCCGTTCGCCACGCTCAGCATTGACGGTGGCGTCGGTGCTACGGGTGGTGACAAACCAATGTACGGCTCCACCCACCAAGAGAGGGATGTTCAGCTCCAAGGGGATGAACATGCCCAAAGCAAAGGCCAAGGCGGGAATGCCGAAGTAAGTGAGCACGATGGCCAAGACGGCACCGATGCCGTAGAGGAGCCACGGCGCGCCCACACCGCTCATCAAGGGCTCGATGACCGCTGCCATGGCATTGGCTTGGGGGGCTGCCAGCGCACCGCTGGTGAAACCGTAGGTTTTGTTGAGCACAATCATCACACCGCCCACGGTGGCTGCCGACACCAGTGTGCCGAGGAATTTCCACGTTTCTTGCTTGGCCGGAGTGGTGCCCAGCCAGTAGCCTATCTTCAGGTCAGTGATGAATCCGCCGGCCATCGACAAGGCCGTACACACCACACCTCCCATGACCAGCGCGGCCACCATGCCCGAAGGACCTTTCAGCCCTACGGCCACCATGACCACCGAGGCCAGGATGAGCGTCATCAATGTCATGCCCGAAACGGGGTTGGTTCCTACAATGGCAATGGCATTGGCTGCCACGGTGGTGAAGAGGAAGGCGATGCCGGCCACCAGCAGCAGGGCCACAGCCGTGTGCAGCAGGTTGCCTCCCATCACGTCGAAGTAGAAAAAGAGCAGTACCGTCAGCAGAGTGAAAACGGAACCAAAGAGGATGAACTTCATGGGCAGGTCGCGCTGGGTGCGAATGGTTTCGCCCCCCGTTTGGCTCTTACCTCCCATCTCTTGCTTGGCCAAGCCTGCCGCGCTCTTGATGATGCCCCATGAGCGAATGATGCCTATGACACCGGCCATGGCGATGCCCCCGATTCCGATGCTCTTGGCGTAGTATTTGAAAATCTGTTCGGGACTCATCGAACCCACGGTTTGGGTCAGTTCCGGATTCCATTGGTTCAGCACCGAGTCGCCCCACAAGGCCGACATGCCCGGAATGATGATCCACCACACGGTGAGCGAGCCTGCACAGATGATGGCGGCATACTTCAGACCGATGATATAGCCCAGCCCCAGCACGGCAGCTCCGGTGTTGACCTTGAACACCAGTTTGGCCTTCTCGGCCAAGAGTTCGCCGGCTCCCACCACACGTGTGGTAAAGGTTTCTCGCCACAATCCGAAGGTGGCTACCACGAAGTCGTAAAGTCCGCCCACCAGTCCGGCCAGCAAGAGCGGTTTGGCTTGGCTGCCACCTTTCTCGCCCGATACGAGTACCTGCGTGGTGGCCGTGGCTTCGGGGAAGGGATATTTGCCGTGCGTATCGCTGACAAAGTATTTTCGGAAAGGAATGAGGAAAAGAATGCCCAGCACACCCCCAAGCAACGAGCTGACAAAGACCTGCATAAAGGTGACAGTCATCTCGGGATACTTGGCTTGCAGAATGTAGAGCGCAGGCAGGGTGAAGATGGCGCCGGCCACGATGACGCCCGAGCAGGCTCCGATGGATTGGATAATGACGTTCTCGCCCAAGGCATTCTTGCGCTTGGCCGCTCCCGACACGCCCACGGCAATAATGGCAATGGGAATGGCAGCTTCGAACACCTGACCCACCTTCAGCCCCAGATAGGCGGCTGCAGCCGAAAACAACACGGCCATGGCAATGCCCCAGGACACCGACCATGCGTTGACTTCCGGATAGGTGTGTTGAGGTTTCATCAGCGGTTCGTACTTCTCGCCCGGCTTGAGTTCCCGAAAGGCGTTTTCGGGCAAGCCTACGTTTTTCTCGTTCTTTTCTTCGTTCATCATAGGTTCTTATTGCTATTAGTAAGGTATCTGCGAAAGGGTCGGTTTCGCCACACGAAACAAGACCGCAGCCAAAGAAACGCAAAAAAACGGTAAACTCGCGCACCTAAGGTTTGGAAAATGCAACAAACGCATCGCTCGCAACGAAAACGAGGAGGTCGAGCCCACGGCTCGCCTCCTCGTTGTTCATCATATACGGATGGGATTAGAAGTCGTCGTGCGCAGCCACGTCGCGGAACTGCGAAATGACTTGTGCTTGGTGCTTTCCGCTACTGCTCATCACCGCGATGGAGCTTTCAAAAAGGTTGTTTGCTCCATACGTTTGGGGCACATCCAGGTAGTAAACCACCGTGGAACCGCCATCGGATACGATAGAGATGGCATTATTCTCAATGCCCGACAATCCACCGTGGGTCACCTTGGTAATCACTTGTCCGGTCGAGGTGGTGTATTGAACATACAGTTTGTACGAGCGGTTGTTCGTGGTGGGGAATTGGGTAAATTGAGCCGTCAACATTTTCGTAGCCGCGTCATAGGTCGCCACTTTCTCGGCCTTGGTGGTCACGTAGCGGCGGACTCCATCTCGGCCTGTCAGGTGGGTATACATGGCAGCATTTCCCACTGAGCGTCCATAGCTCGTACCGTGGTAAAGTACCACCCGCGAAGCATCGAATGGCTCCGAAGCGTCCAACTTAAACCACTTATGAGGGTCTTTCATCTCCAATCTCACCGTCTGTGAAAGGCGGCGCAGACGTATGATGCGGTAATAGGCTCCGTCGCCCGTATTCTCTTCGATTTCGTAGCCTCCGTAGGTGTCCCAGGGAACAGGGTTTACGAAGACAGCTTTGTTATTGGGTGAATACGCATCGAAGCTTTGGTTTTTGCGCGACACATAGAATCCCTCGGGAGCTGTGTCCACATTATCGTCATTCTCCACCATCAGAGAATCTTTATTGTAAATGAGCGCACCAAAAGCATACGAAGCATAATCCACCGTCTTGGCCATGGATACGTAGGGGGTTTGTTTGAGCTTGGTAATGCGATCGGCCACACTTATATTCTCATCCAAGAGAGTGCGCGTCACGGTTTTATAAGCTCCGTTCTCCAACTGATGCACAGCGAAGAAGTGAGCATAAGAGCCTCCGTTGTACAAGTTTATCTCGTTATAAGGAGAAGAGGCCGGGCTGGTGGGCTTACCCGTGAGGAAAGTATAGTAGAAATCCCAGTGCATCATTTTCTCGATCTGTACCTCTACCTCGCGTTGATAGGCCAATCCCTCGGCCGTTCTGGCCATCACAGTCACTTGTCCACCGTGGGGTGAGGTAGTGAGCATCAAGAACGAAGGAGCAGTGATATAAATCTTCTTCTCGGTTTCGTCCACGCGTACTTTCCAGTTCTGAGGCAGGTTGTTCACCACCTTACCCAGCTCGTCGGACTTGGTATAGGGCACGGCAATCTCTTCGCCGGGCTTGAAGGTCAGCAGGTTCTTATCCGCATCGTAACGATCGGGCACAGGCGCGCCGGCTTGAGTCGATGTTTGAGGATAGAGATACAAGCCCAATTGTTTGGTTTTGGGAATGGTGTAGGTCACCACCGGCTGACCCGGGTATTGTACCTTAAAGACATAAGCCGTATCGTTCTCTGTCACTTCGCGCAGAGGGCTGTCCACTCCGGGTGTGCCCTGAACGCCTTGAGGACCCTGAGGACCGGCGGGACCTTGAGGGCCGGCAGGACCTTGTGCACCCGCAGCTCCATCTTGACCCGGCACACCTTGAGGACCTTGAGGGCCGGCGGGACCGGCAGGGCCTTGAGGACCTTGGGCACCGGTAGCACCGTCCTGACCATCGGCACCGTCCCAACCGTTGGCACGCACCTTATTGCCGTTCGAGAGGATATAGGTCTCCGCCGTGCCCGGCCAAGCGATGGTCCAATAGAAGTTACCGTCCGTATCTTGCTTGATGCCGAAGGTGGGCGTCAAGCCGTCCTTACCGTTCACACCGTCCTTACCGTTGGTGCCATTGGTGCCATCCACACCATCCTTACCATCCGCTCCCGCAGCACCCGTATCGCCCTTATCGCCTTTCAAACCGCGCCAAGGCTTGCCGGTGTCCTGACCGTTGATGAACCAATTGCCGTTCTCGCCCATGGTAACCTCGTAGCTCTGACCGTCCTTGCCATCGGCTCCCGCAGCACCGTCCTGACCGTCCTTGCCGTTCAAGCCATCCTTACCGTTCTTACCGTAGGGAACAAAAAACGTCTTCGTACCAAGGGTGATGTTCACACCCACCGTGTCGCCACCGGAAACAACGTAGGTCAAGTTGCTCACCGGTTCCTGGTTGACGATCTTGTTCAAGCCCTCTTGCAACTCATCCAAGCGATTGTTCACCGAGTCGCGCCAAGCGGTCAGCGAGGGAATCACGTACTGACGGCTGTAAAGTATCTGTGTGTCTTCCTTATAACAGCTGCTCAACACCAAGACAAAGGTGAGCAGACCCAAGAAGAGCTTCATTATGTTCTTATTCATATACTTCTTCGTTGTTTGATTAGTGATAGGTCACCGCCACACATCAGCGGGTGCGAGTGATTTTGAGCAGATTGCTGCGAGCATCCGCATTATCCGTAGCCGCCCTCGTAAGCAGGCGTTTGGCCTCCGAGACATGGCCCAGGTAGGCATGCGCCACACCCAAGGCATTGAGCGTACCCGAGGTGGGGTGCTGAACGCGGCTCAACACCTCGACGGCCTCCCCGTAAGCACCCGACTGAAGCAGGCGAACCCCTTCGTAGGACAAGGTAAGGTCGGCACCGGGATAGTGCTTCTTCAGCACAGCGATGGCTGCATCGCCCTCCGCAGTGCCCAAGCCGTGGTGACAGGCCACCGAGTACATCTCCTCGGCACTGAGCATCGAAGGATTGGTGCGAATCAACTCCTTGGCCTCGCCCGTCTTGTAGGTGCGAACCTCGTAGTCCACCGTAAAGCTACTCAAGCGGAGGTGAGGATAAACGTTGGCAAGAAGCTCCTTATACTCCGGAATGCGTTGGATGCGAGCCTTGATGGACTCGGTGTCCTTGGTAGACGAGAGCAGTTCCAAGAAGCGGTCGCGACCCGGGATGGAAGCATCCTTCTGCAACGTATCGCGAAGGCCGTCCCAGTTCTCGCTCATACGACCCACCGTGAACAAGCCCCGATCAGCACCCGTATGACTGACGATGTAGTCGATGATGGAGCGGGCACGACCCTCGGCCAGGCGCATATTGTTGTCGTACGGACCCTCCGGAGAGGCAAAGCCTTCCACACGGATGCTACGAACCGTGTAATCGGGGTTAGTCAAGTAGAGCTTCATCTCCTTCTCCAGTCGAGCCAGTTCCGAAGGGTTGTTGTGAAGCTCGGGGCTGATGAAGGTCTTGTTCAGTATGTATGTCAAGTAGACGGCAGCCGAGTGGCTACGTTGCTTCAATGCGGGGGAAGACACCTCCTCGGGATACCAATAGGCCAAATCCAGCAAGAGCTTGGGCTCCATCACAGGCAAGAGAGCTGGTTCGGCAGGAACCTCCGCACGGCGGCGGAACTTGTACACCAAGCCCACAGCAGGCTCCCAAATGTAGCTGTCGTAGGCACGTTTGGCGTTCAGCACACCGTCGATGGAGTGGTCGCGTTCCCAAATCAGGCGGTTGGTCAAGTCCAAAGCCCAGCGGGGCGAGAGGTTGAAACGAACCGAAAGGTCGCCGCCTGCACCCCAAGTGTGCGAACGGTTCACACGCGGAGCAATGGCACGGCCCGTGGTCGTATTGTACACCTGAGAGCGGAAGCGAGAGAGGTAGACACCCGGCTTCAGCCACAGCTCGACAGGCTTCTCCGTATAGCGATTGCTGTAAAACAGGCGAGTCAGGTTCACAGTAGCGTTCAACGAAGTTTGAATGAAGCGGGCACGGCTGCGGATTTGAGAGAAGGGAACACCCTCCACCTGAACCGCCGCAGGATTGTTGCCCTGCTCGCCCACCAATTTAGGATAGTAGTGCGTGTACGTCGTACCGTCGATGAGTGTATAGGGATAATACGTATACGCATCGTAAAGACCCAGCACATAGTCCTTTTGGAACGAAGAGGTGTTCAGGTAGTTCTGACCCACTCCAACGTTGACCTCCAAACCGAAAACGGAAGAAAACTGGTAACCGCCCTTGAGCTGAACGCCCTTGCCGAAGTTGAACTTAGAACCCCGAACCCAAGAATACAAGTCGTCGTAGATCAGGGGAGAGAAAAACTCGGCACCCACGTACCAATAATTAGGTTTATAAACACGAGCAGTGCGAGCACCATCCTTGGACACACCCACGGACGAATCGCCCCCACTCGAAGCCTCCTGAGCGGACAAAACGCCCCAGAAAGAAAGGCACAGCAAACCGCCGAAAAGCAGCAAGCCGCGCTTACCGAAAGAAATAAACTTCATAAAGAGTAAACTATTGATTGTTTTGATTTTTAATTGGCACACAAAACAGTAGGTCTCTACCACCATCGAGTGGGCGACCGTTGGAATCTCTCACCATACGTGTTTCTTTGGCTTTATTAATTATTTCGAACCTATTGACAGATAATTCCTCTCTTCAGACAGGGGAATTCGTTCAAAAAATCCTTGGCAAAGGTATTACCGCAAAGCACATATTTATAATTACCCCCCCCCCCATTATTAATTTTATTTAACCAAAAAATCCGACTGAAGGCTCAAAACGATTACTCATGTGCAATCTGTCCTGCATTTACAATTATTCCAAGGCTTATTTATGGGTTATTTACCTTCCGAAAACAAAGGCACAGATCCTCGGAAGTCAAGAATTTACTCTTCAAAAAACGCCCCTCCATCTCCCCGAAACGAAGCGCGAGGTTCATTGCGACCGAAAACCCGATGTCACACCGATCATCGCCCAACAACCAAGGTTCAAGCGGCTATCTGCAGCAGAACAAGAACCGAGCCACGAGGGTGAAAACTACTTGCCGCAGCGACCGACAAACGCGCATCGACTGCCCATGCAACAAAAGACACGGACCGAAAACGACAACCCTCCCCGCCCGCGCAAGGGCATGCCCAAGGCGGATTCTCGGCGAGGACATCCGCCAAGCGCCCGTGTTTTCCGCCTGCGCAAGGAGACACAAACGACCCATCTATCGTTCATAAAGGGTTTAGAAGAAAGACGAAGCTACGCCAAACGACCGAAGCAAGCCGGCAAACGGTTGAAAATAGGTGGAAAATCTGTCCGAAGTCGGTAGAGGAAATGGCAACGATTCACCCGAAAGGTGTGCGCAACTTGGCCGATGAAGCGTACAAGCCCGGTGGCAAAGCACACGAGGTTAGTCCGCAAAGTGTCCGAGGTTAGCCGGCAAACTGCCTACACTCACCGACCAAAGTGCCCACACCTATCGGGGCAGGTGCAGGCACACCGAAAGGCGATGAGCCATGCCCGAAGGGCGATGCGTTCAAAACGAGCACCGACACCGCTTGATGTCCCGACCTCCTCCGTCCATCGGCAAGGTCGAAAAGCGGCGAGGTCAAGAGCCGTGGCGCGGGTCAGCCTTCGACAATCTCGGCTTCTTCAATCTCGTGGGCAGGCAGCCCCGTGGGATGGACTTCCTTGGGATAGCTGCGCATGAACTTGACCCAATAGAACAATTCGCTCAAGGCATAGACCAGCACGGCCCATCCCAGCACGACAATAAGGGTTTGCGGACTGAACAGCAGGTAAAGCCCCACCCCCATCAGCACGGTCGGCAAGAGGTAGTACCATCCCGACACCGTGGCCCAGCGACGGGCATCGACCAGCACAATGATTTGCTGCAAGCCGCCCAGCACCAAGACGAATCCTAGCACCAGGAAAAAGGCTTTAGCAAAGAAAGCGGGCATGACCATGAGCCACACCCCCATGAGTAGCGTGCCGATGCTTCCCACTCCATATAGGGGCGAGAGCGGCGAACGATTCGAACCACGGCGCAGCAACGCAATGAGCCCCAACAAACCGGGCAGGAAGAAGAGTAAACCGACAAGGATGACGGCGTAGGTCATCGAGGCTTGAGGCCACAACACCAGCGACAGCCCCAAAGCGGCGGCCAGCAGGATGCGTACCAAGATGACATAGGGATTAAAAAGAGCGGGTTTCATGTGTATGCAAGGATTGAAGCTAAAACAAGTGTCGAACTTTATTGGGGGCGGTGAATGACCATCTGCGGATAGGCAAACTCGATGCCCGCAGCGTTGAACTGCTCGTAGATGGCCCTATTGATGTCGTAGTACACATCCCAATAGTCTGCGGCATTGACCCATGCCCGAAGCATGATGTTGACGTTGCTATCGGCCAGCTGTTGCAACACCACCATGGGAGCCGGCTCGGCCAGGAATCGTTTCTCCCCGGCGGCCAAGGCCTCGAGTTCGCGCTTCACCGTCTCGTAGTCCTGCCCGTAGTCCACACCCACAGTCCACTCCACGCGGCGAGTGGCTTGCTTACTGAAGTTGATCACCACACCGCTACTGGTCAAAGAGTTGGGGATGTAGATGAGTTTATTATCGGGGGTAGCGAGGATGGTGTGGAAGATTTGTATCTCGCGCACAGTGCCTCCCACTCCTTGAGCCGTGACCTCGACGTAGTCGCCCACCCGATAGGGCTTGAAAAGCAGCACGATGATGCCGCCTGCAAAGTTTTGCAGATTGCCCGAAAGCGCCATACCCACCGCCACACCTGCAGAAGCCAAGAGCGCGGCAAACGAAGTGGTCTCGATGCCCAACTTGCCCACCACGGCCACCACCAGCAGCACCATGAGCAGGATGCTTACGAGGCTACGAACGAAACCTTGAATACTCGGGTCGACCTTGCGCCGCTCCATGAGACGCACCACGCCCTTGAGCAAGAGCGAAATGACCACACGTCCCAACAAGAAGATGAGCACCGCCGCCAAGATGCGTCCGCCTAAATCGACGCCCCAGTCCATGAGTTGGCGAGTGAGAAGGGTGATTTTGTCGATGGGATCGCCGCCCACCACGGCCTGCGAGAGGTGCTCCAGCGTCTGTTCGGCCTCTTGAGGCACGGCAGAGCTCCAAAGTTGGGTCAAGAAATTCATGTTTTTATCCTTTTGCTACGATGCGTATCGAATGGGTTGTTTCCGATACAAAACTACAATCTTTTGGCCGGGCGACTGACAAAAGTCTGTTATATTCAGTTAAAGCCCATACGACTGTCGTCTCGAGAACAAACCGGGTATGCACTCGCAGTGAGCTTCCAACGGGGAAAAGATGTGAAAAAACCTTGTGAAATTGGAAACCTCGCCCTACCTTTGCGCCGATTCCTTAGGTAGGGGTGCCTTAATATGACGGGCTGAGATCATACCCATAGAATCTGATCCGGGTAATGCCGGTGTAGAGAACCAATACTTAATCAAACCAAATGAAACAATTTGTTGTGACGGCTGCCGCCTTGTTGGGCGTGCAGACCGCTGTCTTGGCCGTGGTACCGCAAGACAGCTTGAAAGCCATCGACCTGCAAGAAATACAGGTCGTTTCCACACGTGCCACCGTGAAAACACCCATCGCCTTCACCAACGTGGGCAAACAAGAGTTGCAAACACAAAACCAAGGCAAGGACATTCCCTTCCTGCTCTCGCTAACGCCTTCGGTCATTGCCACCTCGGACGCCGGAGCCGGCATCGGCTACACGGGCATTCGGGTTCGTGGCACCGACCCCACACGCATCAACATCACTGCCAACGGCATCCCATTGAACGATGCCGAAAGCCATAGCGTGTTCTGGGTCAACATGCCCGACTTTGCTTCTTCCATCAAAGACATCCAAGTGCAACGGGGTGCGGGCACCTCTACCAACGGGGCAGGCGCCTTCGGTGCCAGCATCAACCTCCAAACAAGCGAACTCAACCCACAGGCCTATGCCGAGGTAAGCGGCTCGGCCGGTTCCTTTGGCACGCATAAGGAAACGGTCAAAGTGGGCACAGGTCTGCTCAGCGGACGCTGGACGCTGGACGCTCGCCTTTCGAACATCCAAACCGATGGATACATCGACCGTGCCTCGGCCTCCCTCCAAGGCTTTTACCTGCAAGGGGGCTATTATGCCGACAACACCGCGGTGAAGCTGGTGGTCTTCGGCGGCAAGGAGCGTACCTACCATGCGTGGAACTACGCCTCCAAGGCAGCCATCGAGCTGTATGGCCGCAGACACAATCCTTGCGGTTTTATGTTCTACGAAGACAAAGCAGGCCAACGGCATCGTCCCGACATCGACTATGACTACGCATTGGAAGAGGCCGCCGAGCTGATGAAGAACGGAGCCCAAGCCAAGTATTACGACGGACAAACCGACAACTACGCACAAACCCACTTCCAATTTCTGGTGGACCATCGTTTCGACAATCGCTGGAAGCTCAATGCCGGGCTGCACTACACCCTGGGCGAGGGCTACTACCAAGAATACAAACGCCTGCGCAAACCCAAAGAATACCGCCTCACCACCTTCAATGTCGACGGAAAAGAGGTGAAGAAGGTGGATTTGGTGCGCAAGAAATCCATGGACAACGGATTCGGCGGAGCCGTCTTTGCCCTGAACTATCGACACAACGCACTCGATCTCGTGCTGGGTGGCGGACTGAACCGCTACACCGGCCACCACTTCGGCCAAGTGGTATGGATGGAAAACTACGTAGGCAGGCTCGAACCCGACCACGAGTACTACCGCAACAAAGCCACCAAGGACGACGGCAACCTATATCTCAAGGGTACCATAGACCTCACCGACGAGCTGAGTGCCTATGCCGACTTGCAGTATCGCAGCATTCGCTACCGCATCCACGGCGACAACGATAAATGGGACTTTACCGCCGACAAGATGCAGACCTTGGGCGTGGACGAAAAGTTCGGCTTCTTCAACCCCAAGGCCGGCCTGCTGTGGCAGCCCACCCGGGAACAACGGCTCTATGGCTCGGTGAGCATCGCCCACAAAGAACCCACGCGCAACAACTACACCGACGGCAAATTCAACATCCGTCCCAAGGCCGAACGACTCACCGACTTCGAGCTGGGCTACTCCTACCAAGGTAGTCGCTGGATGGCGGGAGCAAACTTCTACTACATGCACTACAAGGATCAGCTGGTGCTCACAGGCGAAACCAACGAGATCGGCGAACCCTTGGCCGTGAACGTGCCCAAGAGCCACCGCATGGGTGTGGAGCTGATGGCCGCCTATCGCCTGCCCTTCGGACTGGAATGGGATGCCAATGCCACGCTGAGCCGCAACCGCATCCACTCGTTCACCGAAATGATGTACGACGGCGATGGGGAAAACCCCGTGGCCATAGAGCATCGCAACACGCGAATCGCCTACTCGCCCGACCTGATGTTCAACAACCGACTGGCCTATCGCCACGGCGGTTGGGAGGCAGCCCTCTACACCAAGTACGTGGGCAAGCAATACCTCAGCAATCTGGGGCTGGAAGCTCATGCGCTGGACGCCTACTTTGTCAACGACCTGAGCCTGGCCTACACCTTCAAATGTCGGGGGCTGAAGAGCTGCACCGTGGGATGCACCGTTTACAATCTGCTGAACGAACAGTACGAAAGCAACGGCTATGCCGGCAGCTACTATCTTGATGCCGCCACCAAAGAACGCCTCAACTGGGCCGGCTATGCCGTGCAAGCAGGCACACACTTCATGGCCCACGCCACCTTGCGCTTCTAACTCCCGTCATCACCCCTATGGAAGCAACACTCGAACTACTCGGCACGGGGGTAGGCATTGCCTACCTCTGGCTCGAGTATCGTGCAAGTATCTACCTCTGGGTGGCAGGCATCATCATGCCTGCCATCTATATTTTTGTTTATTACCATGCCGGCCTATATGCCGATGTGGCCATCAACATCTACTTCCTACTGGCCGCCCTCTATGGCCTGGCCTGCTGGATGAGGGGGCACGACACCGCCCACACCAAGCCCGCCCTACCCATAGCCCACACCCCCCGCCGCGTGCTACCGACCTTGACACTGGTCACCGCCTTGGCATGGGTGGGCATTGCCCGCCTGCTCACGGAGCTGACCGACAGCAATGTGCCGTGGAGCGATGCCTTCACCACCGCCTTGAGCATCGTGGGCATGTGGATGCTGGCTCGCAAATACGTGGAGCAATGGCTCGTATGGATTGCGGTCGACGTGGCATCGGCCCTGCTCTATGCCTATAAGGAACTCTACTTCACCTCGGGCCTCTATGCCATCTACGCCGTGGTGGCATGGTTCGGCTACCGCAAATGGCTGCAACTCATGAACCAAGAAACCCATGATACATCCCTTTGAATTCAATCCCCAAGTCGTGGTGCTGGCCAATGGCGACTATCCCTCCCACCCCCTGGCCATCAATCAGTTGACCCAAGCCCCGGCAGTGATTTGCTGCGACGGAGCGGCCGATGCCTACATCGCTCGCGGAGGTCGGCCCGTGGCCATCATAGGCGACGGCGACTCGCTGTCGAGTCACGTTCGCTCGGCATATAGCGAGCTGATCATACGGGTGGAAGAGCAAGAAACCAACGACCTGACCAAAGCCATGCACCACGCCCACAGCCTGGGATGGACACGCATCCTCATACTCGGAGCCACGGGCAAGCGCGAAGACCATACGCTGGGCAACATCAGCTTGCTGGGCGACTATCTGCAATGGGGTGGCGAGGTGCGTATGTTCACCGATCAAGGCGTCTTCGTCCCGGTGGTGAACGAAGGCTGTTTTCACCTCGGCCAAGGGCAAAAGGTGTCGGTGTTCAACTTCGACACCACCGGCTTGCAGGCCACCGGCCTGGCCTATCCCCTGTACGACTTCGACCGATGGTGGCAAGGCACACTCAATACGGCCGTGGCCGACACGGTGACGATCCGAGGCCGGGGACGCTTCCTCGTCTACCTGCCCTACTGACCCGCTCGTCCCACCACACCCCATCAAGGCAATCCATGCCGCCCACCACGAGCGACAGCCCGTGAAGTACCTACGCTTCACAACCCAAGTGCCCACACTTGGGAGGCAAAGTGTCCACACTTTGGAAGCAAAGTGCAAACACTTCGGGCGCGGAGTGTTTGCCCCCAATGAGCCATGGTTCAACACCTCCGAATCGACACCTCGAGTGGGAGCAAACAAAGCCCCCTACACCGGCCGCAGGGACATAGGGCGTGGGCTTAGAAATGAATGCCGTGTTCCATCTTGACCTCGTCCATCACGAACGTACTCTCCAAAGAACCCAGGCTCTCGATGGTGCCCAGCACGTTGAGGATGAACTCTTGATAGTAGCGCATATCGGGCGCATGAATCTTCAGCAGATAGTCGTAACTGCCCGAAATATTATAGCATTCGCGCACCTGAGGTATTTGCTTGATGATGCGAACAAAGTCGGCCGCTATCTCTTTGTTGAGTCGTCGCAGCTTAACACTACAAAACACCGTGAATCCTTGATTGAGTTTTCCCGGGTCGATGACAGCCACATACTTCCGAATGTATCCGTCGCGCTCCAGCCGCTTCAAACGCTCGAAGACGGGGGTGGACGATAGATTGACGCGGGCGGCCAATTCTTTGGTCGTCAGGCGGGCGTTGTCCTGCAAGGTGCGCAGGATGAGTAAGTCGGTGCGATCCAATGTTTCCATGCCGAAGATTATTCTGTTTGCATCCTCCAAGCGAAAGGAGAACAGCATATTTATTCTTTCTTACCAAGCAAAAATAGTGACTTTCTCCATAAAATCACAGATTCTTGCACAAAAACACCAAGACACATAGTTTTGCATCGACAAAAACACGGCTTGCAAACGCAGTCCCGATAACCACCGATCATCATTCAAATCATTTGCATATGGACGCTAACAAATTTCGCTTTGAGACCCTTCAACTCCACGTGGGACAGGAACATCCCGACTCGGCCACAGACTCTCGGGCCGTACCCATCTATCAAACCTCTTCTTACGTCTTTCCGTCCACGGCCTCGGCCGAAGCTCGTTTTGCGCTGACCGAGCCGGGCAACATCTACGGACGCTTGGCCAATCCCACCCAAGAGGTATTGGAGCAGCGCGTGGCCGCCCTCGAAGGCGGAGCGGCTGCCTTGGCGGTGGCCTCGGGAGCAGCGGCCGTGAGCTACGCCATCCAAAACCTGGCACGCCAGGGCGACCACGTGGTTTCGGCCAACAACATCTACGGCGGCAGCTACAACCTCTTGGCACACACACTGCCGCAGAGTGGCATCACCACCACGTTTGTGGATGCTTCGGACGCCGAGAACATCGAACGAGCCATTCGCCCCGAAACCAAAGCGGTGTTCATCGAAAGCATGAGCAACCCCCACTCCCAAATCACCGACATCGAGGCTGCGGCAGCCGTGGCTCATCGACACGGACTTCCCTTGGTGGTGGACAACACCTTTGCCACACCCTTCCTGCTGCGACCGATCGAGCACGGGGCCGACATCGTGGTGCACTCGGCCACCAAGTTCATCTGCGGGCACGGCACATCGCTGGGGGGCATCATCGTAGATAGCGGACGCTTTGACTGGGCCGCCTCGGGACGCTTTCCACAGTTTACCGAACCCGATGCCGGCTATCACGGACTGCGTTTTGTCGAGGCGGTGGGACAGCTGGCCTACATCGTTCGCATCCGAACCAACCTGCTGCGCGACACCGGTGCTGCCATCAGCCCCTTCAACGCTTTCCTGCTGTTGCAAGGCCTCGAAACGCTGTCGCTGCGGGTGGAACGCCATGTGTACAACAGTCTGCGAGTGGTCGACTTCCTGAGCCGACACCCCAAGGTGGCCCGAGTGAATCACCCCGTTCTCCCCTCTCACCCCGATCACGAGCTATACAGCCGTTACTTCCCGCAGGGAGCCGGCTCGGTGTTCACCATCGAATTGAAGGGTGGACGCACGGAGGCACTGCGCTTCATCGACTCGCTCGAGCTGTTCTCGCTGGTGGCCAACGTGGCCGATGCCAAATCGCTGGTCATCCATCCACGCACCACCACCCACTCGCAGCTATCCGATGCGGAAGCCGACGAACAAGGCATCACACACGGAACGGTGCGTCTGTCCGTGGGACTTGAGCACATCGACGACCTGGTGGCCGACCTGGCACAAGCCTTGGAGCGCGTGTAAGGGGCGGAACACGTTCGAACATGGCCTCCCCGGTATGGGGTGCCTGCATGGAGAATCGGCCTGCTTCCTAAAGAATTGGCATTGAGCCGGCAGAGCAGTGGGCAAGACTTCTCCCTCAACTTCTCCCCTCCCCATTTACACCAACTGCCGAGTCTGTGGCTCGGCAGTTGACATATATATCCTTAAACGAAGGTAACTCCGCCTTCGGGTCGGTACGATTGGGGTGCCACCTCTCTACCCTTCGGAGGGTGGCAGTGCAGGATTCATTCGGCTCGCTCGGTGTCGAAGACCTTGGATACCGAAATAATGATGACCATGAGCAAGCCAATCAGCCCCATGCCCACATAAGCCATGCGCAGTCCGAAAGCGTCGGACACATAGCCGATGAGTAGGGGTGCCACCAGCGAACCCAAGAAGCTGATGGTGGACAAGATGGTGATGGCCACGTCGATGGGGAGACGTGTGGTGCTACCCACAAAGCTATACAGCGTGGGCACTACGCACGAAATGCCCAATCCCACCATCATGAAGCCCAGCACGTCGGTCAGTATCCAACCGCCCAAAGCCGAAGTCAGAAAACCAACGGCTATGAGCACGCCCACACCTCGCAACACTTGCTTCTTGCCCCAACGTGCATAGGCGTAGTTGGTGGAGAAGCGTCCCACGGTCATCATAGACACAAAGATGAGGAAGCCTATCTGTATCGTTTCAGGCAGTTGGGTCACTCGCTGGAAATACACAGCTCCCCAGTCGAACATGGAGCTTTCGATCAGCAGGCCGCACAAGCCCACCGCCCCAAGAAGCAAGAGCCCCGATTCGGGACGACGCAGGAAGGCAGCGAAGGCATTCAGGCCACTTCCCTCGCTCGATGTAACGGCCTCGGGTTGCGATTTGCTCAATCCATTGCGACCCACGGCCAACACAACGAACACCAAGGCCCAAATGAGAAGGTAGTGATACAACGGCGTCACCTCATACCATGAATGCCCGAAGGCCAGCAACGCACCCGTGCAAGCTCCCAAGCTCCAGCCGCCGTGGAAGGTGGCCATGAGGTTAAGACCCGAGCGGCGTTCGGCTTCGACGGCCTGGGTGTTGAAGGAGATGTCGCACACATTCCAGCACACGCCGAAGAGGAATAGGAAAAGTCCCAGCAACCACACGTTATGAGCCATGCTCAGTCCCAAGAGCGAGAGGACGTAGCCCGTAAGCCCGGCTTGCGACATGCGGTCGCTTCCGAACCGTTTGATGAGCATACTCGTGGTTGGCAAAGCAATGAACTTGCCCACAGGGATAAGGAATAACAACATGCCCCAAAAGGTGTACGTATCGGCAAAGGCTGCATTGAAGTGGGGAATGCGCCCCGCCCACGATGCCATGCATAGGCCTTGGGCAAAGAAGAAGCTAAAGAGTGTGCGCGCCTCTGTACCGGGCAAGCGCGAGGAGAGAAAAGAGCTCATAAATATACGATTATTGGTAAAGGATGGAACAAAGGGACGCAAGCAAGCCGAAACTTCGACCGGCGGTCGGCAAAAGTTCGGTCGGTGGCCGGGAGAGCCTTAGCCCTCGAAAGATTGAACTTCGGTCAACGATCGAGAGGGTCTCAGCTCTCGGTCGGCAATGCTTCGGTCAGCTCTCGGCAGGATTTCAGCCTTCGGTCAACAAGGCTTCGATCATCGGTTTGAGTTGAGCCTTGGTCAGCGTGCCCAGCTTCATCACCGGCCGCCCTTGGCCACTGCAAAACAGCAGCTGGGGAATGGTGCGTATGCGAAAAGCAGCCTCGAGCAGGGGTTCTTTGTCTACATCGACCTTGTAGAAATCGACCCGTCCGGCAAACTCCTTGGCCAACTCATCGAGGATAGGGCTTAGGCGCACGCAGTAGACACACCAAGGGGCGTGAAAATCGACCACACAGGGTCGGCTGCCTCGAAAAGCCCACCCCTCGGGGTAGGTTTCAAAGGGCGACACCAGGGCTTCAAAGCTTTGAGCGGTAAGTTCTTGAATCTTCATATACGTTGGATGGATTGATGGGATTAGATCAGTTCGTAGCTGGCACTTTGAATGGGCACATCCAGGTTGTGAAGCACCTTCTCGAGCAAAATGCCCTCGCGGTTGTCATACTCGTAGCCAAAGGTGGCACGGATGCCCTGAAGAATGAATTGGGTGGCTCGATCCAAAGCAATGGGCAGACTGTCGCCTTGCAACAGCGCGCCGGTGATGACACTTGTGAAGGTGTCGCCGGTGCCCGGATAATGTGCGGGCAGGTAGGAACAAGTCACTTTCCAAAAGCGTTCGCCCCGACGGTTGTAGGCATAGACCGATGTTTTCTGCAGCTCACCGGCCACGGGCACGCTGGTGACGATGACCACCTCGGGTCCTTGGTCGGCCAGCTGTTTGAGCCGCGTCTTCAATTCGTCCTCGGTGGGCGTGGCATCGGGAGCCAGCCCCAGCAGGAAGTGCAGCTCGGTAAGGTTGGGGGTCACCACATCGGCCTTTTCCACCAACTGCTTCATTTCCTCGACCATCGCGGAGGTGAAGTTGGCATACAAAGCACCGTTGTCGCCCAGCACAGGGTCGACCACCACCAAGCCTTCGGGTCGACGAAATTCGTCGATAAAGTCGGCCACGATTTGTGCCTGCTTGGGCGAGCCCAGATAGCCGGTATAGATGGCGTCGAAGCCCACACCCAAGCCACGCCACTGCTCGATGATGCGAGGCATCTCGGCGGTGAGATCGAGCAAAGAAAAGTCGGGATACTGCGTATGATTGGACAAAACAGCCGTGGGCAAGGGGCAAACCTGAAAGCCCATGGACGAGAGTATGGGGATGACCACGGTGAGCGACACTCGCCCCACGCCCGAGAGGTCGTGCACGGCGGCTACTTTCTTGACTTTATAGCTATACACTGCAAGGGGTTGATATAAGTAAGCACGGCGGTGGGTGCCGTCTATGGGCAAATGTACAAGAAAAAAATGCCGCACGAGGCAAAGCCGCTTGTTTTTTCTACTTTTGCCGCCATGAAAACCATCTACATAGCCTTGGGCAGCGTTTCGCTGGCATTGGGCATCGTGGGCATCTTCCTGCCGCTGCTGCCCACCACGCCCTTTCTGTTGCTGGCTGCCGCACTCTACTTCCGAGGCTCGCCCCGCTTGTATGCCTGGCTCATGAATCACCCGCGCTTGGGGCCTTACATTCGCCGCTTTCGCGAGGAGAAAGCCCTTCCGTTGCGTGCCAAGATACTGTCCGTTTCGTTGATGTGGCTCACCATCTTGCACTGCACCTTCTTCCTGATTCCTTTGCTATGGGTCAAGATTGTGCTGTGGGTTGTATCGGCAGTCACCACGGCCTATATTCTTTCCTTCAAGACATTGAGGTAGTGCGACAAGCCTGCCCGGGCATCGCCGAGCTTTTCTTCCCACTGCTTGACCGAGTTTTGACCGATGATGTCGGTTACATATTTCACCGCCACGAAAGGCACCTTCAACTCCCGGCACACGAAGGCTTGGGCGTAGGCCTCCATGTCGACGACGTCGCCCGTAAGCGGTTCGTGCTGGGTGACAAAGCGGTCGCCCGTGTTGCACACGCCCTCTTCCACCCAATGCAGGCAATAGCCACGCTCGGCCAACAGGGCCGAGGAATCGATCTGGCTCTCCACCCCGAACTGGCTCAAGGTGGCCATGTCGCGATCCACAAAGCGACGGCACACCACCACCTCGCCCACCGCACGATGGATGCTGCCGGCCGTGCCGATGTTGAGCACCAAATGAGGTTGAACCTGCTCGATGGCACGTGCCAAGTGAAGGGTCGATTTGACCTTACCGATGCCCGTGCGCAGGTAGTAGGGTTCGACCTTGGGGTCGTTCAACGGCACGAATTCGTCTTGAACGGCATAGGTGATGAGTACTTTGAGATGTTCCATGAGATGCGAAACGTATAGGGGGTTCGACAAAAATTCGTGATTCGACCCGAATGAGGGGCTACAGCCCGTCTGCCTTCTGCCCACAAGGAGGCTGCCGAGCACAGACACTCGGCCGGCCAAGTGTGGGCACTTCATCGGCAAAGCGCAGGCACTTCGGGCGCAAAGTGTAGGCACCTCGGACGCAAAGTGTAGGCACTTTGAACGCAGCGTGCAAGCACTCGGAATGCCGAGCACAACCGCTCGAGCCGGCCCGCAGCGGCAGCGAGCCGGGGTGGCGTGGAGCGGCGGATTACACCAGTCGGTTGGTATGCGGGTCGGGGAAGATGACCCAGGGGCGGAAGTCTTTGGCCTCCTCGAGCGACATCAAAGCATAGGACATGATGATGACAATGTCGCCGGGCTGCACCTTGCGGGCGGCCGCTCCGTTGAGACAAATACATCCCGAGCCACGTTCGCCCTTGATGACGTAGGTTTCCAAACGCTCGCCGTTGTTGTTGTTGACCACACAGACCTTTTCGCCGGGCAGCAGGTTGGCTGCCTCCATGAGGTCTTCGTCTATGGTGATGCTGCCCATGTAGTGAAGATTGGCTTCGGTGACACGGGCACAGTGTATTTTGGATTTGAGGATTTCGATTTGCATGATGCGTGCAAGGGTTAGGCGTGATCGAAGGTTATGTTGTCAATGAGCCGCACCGGGCCGCAGAACACGGCCACACAGCCCACGGCCTTGGTTGTGGAGCTCCACTCGGCCAGGGGTTGCAGGGTGCGGTGGTCGACAATCTCGAAGTATTCGGGGCGCAAGCCGGGTGCGGCGGCCAGGGCTTGGTTCACAAACTCGCGGGTTTGCTCCAAGCTATGGGTGGCTGCCCACCCTTGAGCAGCGAAGAGGATGCGCGAGATGGCCAAGGCTTGTTCGCGTTCTTGGGGCGAGAGGCGTTTGTTGCGGCTGCTCATGGCCAGGCCGTCGGCCTCGCGCACAATGGGACAACCCACAATTTGCAGCGGATACTGCTTGTCCTCGACCATGGCACGGATGATGGCCAGTTGCTGGTAGTCCTTCTCTCCGAAGTAGGCCTTCGTGGGTCGAATCAAGTCGAACAGCTTGCTCACGATTTGGCACACGCCGTTGAAGTGTCCGGGACGAAACACACCCTCCATGACCTCATCGAGCGGAGGATAGCTGAACACCCGGGTGTCGGTCTGCGGATACATCTCTGTCTCCGAAGGGGCAAAGACGTAGTCCACCCCGCAAGCGGCCAGCATCTCGCAGTCGGCCTCGAGTGTGCGGGGATAGTTGGCCAAGTCGGCCTTGTCGTTGAACTGGGTGGGATTGACGAAAACGGTCACTACGCTTACGGAGTTCTCACTCACACAGCGTTCTACCAAGGCACGATGCCCGGCGTGCAAGGCCCCCATCGTCGGAACCAAACCCACCGAAGCCGAAGCCGTCAGGTGGGGTTCGAGGGCTGCACGAATCGCCTCGACAGTATGTAATACTTTCATTTTCTTTGCTCTTAGGATATCTGCTGTTTGCAAAAACTCCGCAAAATAAGCTAATATCCCCCACATAATGAAAGGAAATAGGGTTTTATGCAGCTTTTTTTGTTACCTTTGCAAAAGTATTTACAGGTATTGACTGTATGATTCTATGACAAAGGCTAACAAAGTTTTATTCATCAACCAAGAAATGACTCCTTACGTGGCGGAGTCTACTCTGGCAAGCATCGGCCGCAACCTGCCCCAAGCCATCCAAGAGAGAGGACGGGAAATCCGAACTTTCATGCCCAAATGGGGAAATATCAACGAGCGTAGAAACCAATTGCACGAAGTCATTCGTCTGTCGGGTATGAATCTGATCATAGACGATACCGACCATCCGCTCATCATCAAAGTGGCCTCCATACAAGCAGCTCGGATGCAGGTGTACTTCATCGACAACGACGACTATTTCCAAGGCCGACTCTTGGCACACGATGCCAACGGCGTGGAATACCCCGACAACGACAGCCGAGCCATCTTCTATGCACGCGGAGTGCTCGAAACGGTGAAGAAACTGCGGTGGACTCCCGACATCGTGCACTGCCACAGTTGGATGAGTGCCGTGGCTCCCATCTACATCAAAAAGGCCTATAAGGACGAACCCTCCTTTCGCGATTCCAAGGTGGTCTTCTCGCTCTATGACAACGCCTTTGAGCAACGTTTCCCAAGCGACTTCGCTTCCAAACTCATCATCAAAGGAATCGCCAAGAAAGATGTGGCCCCGTTCAAGGAAGAGCTTACACATACGGCCCTGTGCAAGTTTGCCATCGCCTTCTCGGACGGCGTAGTGGTGAACAGTCCGCAAGTAGACCCAGAGCTGATAGCCTATGCCCAAGAACTGGGCAAGCCCATACTCGAGTACGTAGCCCCCGAGGCCTACGCCGATGCCTGCAATGAGTTCTACGACCTGGTGTGGAACAGCGGCACCGAAAAACCATAGGCCCATCCTCCCAATCACCCAAGCTCAACAAAGCATATTCAAACACACCCATGAAAGGACGAATAGCTCTCCTCGCACTCGCGGCCGGACTTTGCTTCGGATGCGACGACAACACCGCCGGTATCGGCATAGACCTGCTGCCACAAGTAGACCAACAACTCAGCGGCCGGCACAGCGAATTCGATGTGGTGACCCAATCGGTGGCTTCCCAACACACCTACGCCAAGTCGGCCGTGGGCTATGTGGGCCGATTTGCCGACGAAGCCTTCGGCACCTATCAGGCCGGATTCCTGGCCGAGCTGAACAGCCCCACGGGCATCAGCTTTCCACAACCCTATGTCGAAGCAAACGGCAAAGGCACGGGAGAGATGAGCCTCGATGCCAATGACACCGAAATCCAACTCATCTACGACCAAAGCGGCAACCCCATAGGCAACGTGCGCGCAGTGGTAGTGAACCTGTGGTACAAAAGCTACTTCGGCGATGGCAAGGCAGCCAACAGCCTGAGCGTGTACGAACTGAGCAAACCCTTGGAAGAGGCCAACGCCTATTATACCGACACCGATTTCAGCAGTTACCTCGATACGAGCAAGAAGTTGGGAACGAAAATCTTCAGCGGCATCGAACATACGTTGAGCGATTCCATTCGCAAGACCTCCGGCTACAACCCCGGCGTGGCCCTCGTACTGGACAAAGAGGCTGCACTTCGCGTGGGAACCAACATCATCCGCCAAGCCCGTGCCAATAACAGCCAACTGAACCAAGAACTCTTCAAACAAGTATTTCCCGGCGTTTTCGTGGAAAGCGACGACTACGGAGGCGGCACGGTGCTTTATGTGGAACAGGTGCAGCTCAGCCTCATCTGCCGATGCTTTGCCACCGACAGCATCAGCGGTTTGAAACTCAAAG
>JAXFUC010000100.1:0-3320 GCA_034176395.1 Bacteroides sp.
GGGGGGGCGCCCCCCAATGGCCGTTTGTGCTGAATTCATTCTCCCGGAAGTGAATACGCGTTTCAATCACTACACTCATGATGTGTACTTATCATCTTCGTACCAAAATCGTATCTGTATCAGACTTTTTCTATGATTCAATACTCCTTTTCAGAGTTCAACGTAGTTTGTTGCAGTTTTACAAGCGTTCCTTCGCTCTAATAATTCCTCGATGTACGCTGGCATTCTTATCACTATGCAAATTTTTGGAAGGTTTGTCGTGTCGGAGAAAGCGTGGTAGATGAGCTTTTTGTGTACACCTGATTTTTCGACTGTAGGATTCAGGATTTTTATACTAACGGAAAATGTTTGCAGAAAGAAATCTCCCGATGTTCGGAGGAATGGAACAGACAATCAAGGAATTGGCTTGGCCACATACGAACATCGGGAGAGGAAAGAAGGAGATGGATTTTACGAACGGTAGTAAGCCAAATCCTCGGGTTTGAAATTATGAATGAAAGCTGCATGCTTCTCCATCTCGGCTTCGGCGTGATTCAAGTAGATGCGAGCTGACTTGGCAAAGAGTTCGGGGGCACGGCCGGCATCTTGTGCCAACAGATGGGACATGATACTCATGGCAGCCATCTCCACCAGACGCCGGGCTGCGAAGTCGAGTAGCTCCTGATTCTGTGTATCTTTTACCAAGTTAGTTGCTTGCTCAAAAGCATCTGTCATGCGGCGTAGGCGATGACGTAGCGTTTCCATCTCGGCTGAGCAAGGTAAGGTTTCGAACTCACGTAGGGTGGCAAGGTACGAGCCGTTGGTGACATACCGAATGGCCGCTACGGTTTGAAGCTGTGTGGTTCCCTCGTAGATACTGGTGATGCGTGCATCTCGGTAGATGCGCTGGCAGGCATATTCCATCATGAAGCCCGATCCGCCATGTACTTGGATACAGTCATAGGCATTCTGGTTGGCATATTCGGAGTTCATAGCTTTGGCCAATGGGGTGAAGCTGTCGGCCAACTTGGCGTATAGTTTTTGTTCCTGCCGTTCTTCGGGACTTAGCTTACGTTCGCGAGCAATGTCGTCCAAGGCTTTGTAGATGTCGACATAGCGTGCTGTTTGATAGAGCAGGGCACGTCCGGCATCTACTTTGGCCTTCATGAGCGACAGCATATCGTACACTGCAGGGAACTCGATAATGGCTTTCCCAAACTGCTTGCGTTCTTTGGCGTAGGCCAAAGCTTCGTTGTAAGCGGCTTGACCTAAGCCCACCGATTGCGCGGCAATACCCAGTCGAGCACCGTTCATCAGTGCCATCACGTACTTAATCAACCCCAGTTTTCGGTCGCCACACAGTTCGGCACGTGCGTTTTTGTATACCAATTCACAGGTGGGTGATCCGTGTATACCCAGTTTATGTTCGATGCGACGCACATCCACACCTCCGTCTCGCTTGTCATAGATGAACATCGAAAGCCCTCGGCCGTCGCGTGTTCCTTCCTCCGAGCGTGCCAGCACCAAGTGTAGATCGGCATCTCCGTTGGTGATAAAGCGTTTCACTCCATTGAGTAACCAGCAACCGTCCTTCTCGCTGTACGTAGCTTTGAGCATGACCGACTGCAAATCCGATCCGGCATCGGGCTCGGTCAAGTCCATCGACATGGTTTCGCCTTGGCAGATGCGAGGAATGAAGCGGCTATGTTGGTCTTCGTTGCCAAATTCGTACAGTGTCTCAATGCAGTCTTGCAGTGACCAAATGTTGCCAAATCCGGCATCGGCAGCTGCTACGATTTCTGCACACATGGTGTAGGGGGTTATGGGGAAGTTTAGACCACCGAAACGCCGGGGCATGGTCATGCCGTTCAGCCCGGCTTTGACCATGGCTTCGAGGTTTTGTTTTGTTCCCGATGCATATTCCACCCGTCCGTCTGCATGGTGTGGTCCTTCCTCGTCCACGCTTTGTGCATTGGGGGCAATGACATTGGCTGTGATCTCTCCGGTTATTTCGAGCACTTTGTGATAAGAGTCCATCGCATCTTCAAAGTCGATGGGAGCGTAGTCAAATTCTTCTTTATCTCGGTAGTTACGCTCTTTGAGCTCGCAGATACGCTTCATCAGAGGGTCGTTCAGATGAAAGGCGAGTTCAGGTATATCGGTGTAAAAGTTTGCCATAGGTATTCTCTGAAAGGTTATTTACTGTTTTGCTTGTAGTATTTAATCATTTTGGGCACCACCTCTTCGATACTGCCGTTTATGACATAGTCGGCTACAGCATTGATAGGTGCTTCGGGATCGTTATTGATGGAGATGATGATACCGCTATCTTGCATACCGGCGATGTGTTGAATTTGTCCGCTGATGCCACAAGCAATGTAGAGTTTGGGGCGCACGGTGATACCCGTTTGGCCTATCTGTCGATCGTGTTCCACAAAACCCGCATCCACGGCGGCGCGACTGGCACCAACTTCGGCATTGAGCACTTTGGCCAAATCGAACAGCAGGTCGAAGTTCTCCTTTGATCCCACACCATATCCACCGGCCACGACGATGGGTGAGCCTTTGAGGTTGTTGCGTGCTTTTTCCACGTGGCGTTCGATAACTTGAACCACAAAATCGGTTTCGCTTACAAAGTTTTTCACTTCATGACGCACCACTTCGCCACGATAATCGGCTGCCAACAACTCGCGTTTCATCACTCCCTCACGTACTGTGGCCATTTGTGGACGATGTTCGGGGTTTATGATGGTGGCTACGATATTACCGCCAAAGGCCGGTCGTATTTGATAGAGGAGGTTGTTGTACACCTTGCCCTCTCGCTTGTCTTCGTGTGTGCCTATCTCGAGAGCCGTACAATCGGCGGTGAGTCCGCTGGTGAGTGCCGACGATACGCGTGGGCCGAGATCACGCCCGATAACCGTAGCCCCCATGAGACAAATTTGCGGTTGTTCTTGTTTGAATAGGTTGATGAGAATGGAGGCATGAGGCAGAGACGTGTAAGGAGAAAGCCCCGGGGCATCGAATAGATGGAGTTTATCGACTCCATAAGGGAAGACTTGTTGGTCTATGTTGGTCAAGTCTTGGCCAATGGCAATGGCCTCCAATTGGCAATTTAGTTGGTTGGCCAGCTTGCGGCCTTTGGTGAGCAGTTCGAGGCTTACATCGATTACAGTGTTGCCTTCCAGCTCGCAATATACAAATAGATTGTTCATGACAAATGATTGAGGGATGATTGAAGCGGATAACCAAAGAGAGAGTTATGCGTTGCGATTGAACTCGCGTGGATCATACCGTTTTTATCCGATGGTATGATTGTTAAGTAATTCCTTCATAAGTGC
>JAXFUC010000101.1:0-13139 GCA_034176395.1 Bacteroides sp.
CGACGAAGGCATCCTTCTGCCCAAAAGCGTCACAGCAGGCTGTATTATCAAGAATGTGGACGAAGACGGAACAAAGCGTTATGACTTTCAGTTCAAGAACAAACGTGGTTACAAAACCACCATCGAAGGCCTATCGGAGAAGTTTAATAAGGAGTATTGGAACTATGCCAAACTCATATCGGGAGTATTGCGCTACCGAATGCCCATCGAGCAAGTCATCAATTTGGTAGGCTCACTTCAATTGGACAGTGAAAACATAAACACTTGGAAAAATGGGGTGGAACGTGCCTTGAAGAAGTATGTCAAAGACGGAACCGAAGCCACCGGCTCACGCTGCCCCAATTGTGGCAACGAGACGCTGATTTACCAAGAAGGCTGTCTCATTTGCAAGACCTGCGGAACGTCACGTTGTGGATAAACCGAATTCGCAGCCCATCCTCACCGCCTCCGAAAAGTGTTTTTTACACCTTTCGGAGGCGTTTGTTTTTCGTCATTTTCGGGAGACTGAACTTCCGTTCGCACGTCTTTCGGAGATGGGGTTGCAGACTCCTCTCTCACCGAACGAAAGAAGTTGATACGCAGACTAAAACACTTTTCCGGCAAAGTGTAGGCACTTAGCAAACGAAGTGTAGGCACTTTACGAACGAAGTGTAGGCACTTAGTAAGCAAAGTATAAACACTTAGTCGGCAAAGTGAGAATGTCTTCCATCCGCTCGCTCCTCAAACGCTCTGCCACTTTCGGACATTGAGGAATCTCGCTCCATACGTGTGGCAAGAAAAGGTTTTGGCACTATATTTGTGCAGATCATTCCATACCATGGTAGTATCTTGCTGCCACAAAACAATGGTTGTATGAACGAACAAACCATCAACGAGCAGTACGCTCGTATCGAAGAATTGCTGAGACAGGAACGACTGAAGGAGGCCATCTCTCTGACTCGTTCGCTGTTGTCGCAAAGTCAGGCCTGGGAATTAAACACCCGATTGGAACAGGTGCAAACCACCTATAACTATATGCTCGATTACCTACGACAAGGAGTCGAAGACCCCACACGTGCCCCCATGTACAACAAACTGTTGGCCGATGTTTGGGAAATTGCCGAGCAAACGCGCACGGCGATGAACGATCGTCTTTCCACTCGTCGATTCCATGAAATCAGGCGTACGAGCAAACTACATCCGGAACAACAGCAATCTTTGCACAGTCTGATAAATAGGCTGGAGTCCTTTGCCGATGAATGGGAAATAGGCAAACTGCAATCGCCCGAGAAAAGCAATGAAGTCTTGCAAGCACACGCCGGGGTACTGCGAGTGAGTTTTCAGAAGTTGTGGACGAGTGGCCCATGGAATGCCGAGGACGAGGTCGAGGCCCATCGCTTACTCACCTCGGAGTTGATGGCTTTGGAAGACGTCTGTCTAATGACCTCGGCCATCCATTTGAGCCTAATGGAATGGTTTGACAACCGCAAACTCAACTGGTTGTTTCAAGCTGCACAACATGCCGAAGCCGCCATCGGTCAGCGAGCATTGATTGCGCTCGTATGGGTGTTTCATCTGTATCGAGACCGGTTGCAACGTTATCCCGAACTTATGGCACGGCTGCAACTCATGACCGAAGATTCCACTTTCATTGACCGATTGGGGCGCATCTACGCTCGGTTGCTCATGGCACAAGAAACCGAAAAGATTGATAAAAAGATGCGCGAAGAAATTATTCCCGAGATGATAAAAAGCTCTTCGCAGCTCAAGAATATGAACCTTCGCTCTTTGGACGAAGACGAAGAGTATAATGAAGAAAATCCCGACTGGCTGGATCGCATCGAAGCATCGGGCTTGGGCGAGAAACTCCGTGAGATGGGCGAACTGCAACAGGAAGGAGCCGACGTCTACATGAGCACTTTCGCTCACTTGAAAAGCTATCCTTTCTTTCGTGAAGAGCAAAATTGGTTCTACCCATTCACCGCTCGACAGCCCGATGTGAACCGAGCGATCAATGGTGCGGAGGCCACTCGTCAGCTGGTCGACACACTCACACACTTGGGATTCTTCAGCCATGGAGATAAGTATTCGCTCTTCTTCACCTTGCAGATGCTCCCCCAAGAACAGCAGTCCATGATTCGAGGCCAGTTCTATACACAGGTTCAGCAGGAGGTGATGGACAAATTGGATGAGTACAATTCCCGTCCGGACACCATCGGTCTACAATACATTCAAGACCTTTATCGCTTCTTCAGACTCTTTGGGCGACGCAATGAGTTCAGAGACATCTTCCACGAAACGCTTGACTTGCATCGCATTTCCTATCTGGCTCCCCTACTCTCATCGCCTACTCGGCTAATGCCAATCGGCGACTTTTACCTGCGTAAAGAGCGATGGGAAGAAGCCGCTGAACTCTATGCCGAGGTGGTTGCCTCGCACGAGGATTTTCCTGAGGTTGAGTGTTACCAACGTTGGGGCTATGCACTTCAAAAGTGCAAGAAGTATGCAGCTGCCATAACTGCCTATCATCGGGCCGAAACCCTTATGCCAGACAGTGTGTGGAACCAGCGACATCTGGCAGCTTGCTACCGCCTCGAGGGGCGGTTTGACGAAGCCTTGACCTATTATGAACGGGTGATTGAGCATTGCCCCAACGACCTTCAGCTACTCTACTATCAAGCCCTTTGCCGCATGGGAGCGAAACAATATGAAGAGGCTTTGAACGGTTTCTTCAAATTGTATTTGCTCGACGAAAATAACACAAAGGTACTCAGAGGCATTGCCCGGTGTTCTTTCGTTCTGAGAAAGCCGGAACAAGCAGCCGCTTATTACGAACGCGTGCTGAACACATCGCCTACCTCGGCCGACTATGTGCAGGCCGGCCACGTGGCCTGGCTGAGAGGTCAAGCCGATAGGGCTATTGAACTCTATCGTCAAGCGGCCGAAAAATGTGACGATCGAGAAGAATTTATCCTCCTTTTTGCCCAAGACAGTGAAATCCTTGAACGGCTGGGCATGAATCTCGCAGAATTACCTTTGCTCATCGACCTTATTGAATGACCACTCGATATACCTAAGACATGGTACACTTACTTACACACAATCCTCTGTTTCAAGGCATCAGTGCCGAAACATTGTCCGTCGATTTGGAGAATATCGGCTTTCAGCGACACAGCTATAAGAAGGGCGAGCGGCTGGCCTCGCAAGGCGATCGCTGCAATCGGCTTATCATACTGACCAAAGGTAGTGTTAGAGGCGAAATGATAGACTATTCGGGCCGAGTGGTCAAGGTGGAGGACATACACACGCCACGTGCCCTGGCTCCGCTGTTTCTGTTCGGAGAGGCCAATCGATTTCCGGTAGAAGTTACCGCCAATGAAGCGGTTGAGACCATCGAGTTGAGCAAAAGCAGCGTGTTGGAACTGTTTAGGCGAAATCCACGTTTCTTGGAGAACTACATGAATATGTCGGCCAACTACGCACGCACCCTATCCGACAAACTTTTTTTCATGTCCTTCAAAACCATTCGTCAGAAACTATCCTCCTATCTGCTTCGACTTCATCGGCAAACGCAAAGTGAACACATCACCCTCGATCGCTCGCAACAAGAACTGAGCGATTACTTCGGAGTTTCGCGTCCATCGTTGGCACGTGAGCTGGCTCATATGCAGCAAGACGGATTGATAGAAGTGGAACGAAAAGAAGTCAGAATTTTGCAAAAAGAAGCTCTAATCAAGCTCATTCAGTAGGTAGATAAACAAACGTCCTACCCCGTCCTTTCGTTCTTCGACTACGGTATCGGGCTACCCTTCTCAAGTTTTTCGTAGGCTTGCCCTTGGAAAAACACTACCTTTGCGCCTCGTAAATAGAAATGCTCCACAAAGAATGATTACAGCAGACGCATTAACCGTTGAATTTGGCGGAACGACCCTCTTTAGCGACGTTTCGTTTGTCATCAATGAAAAAGACCGCATCGCCCTGATGGGTAAGAACGGAGCAGGGAAAAGTACCCTGCTCAAGATCTTGGCCGGAGTCAAGCAACCTACACGAGGTAAAATCTCTGCTCCGCGCGATTGTGTGGTGGCCTACCTACCCCAGCACCTTATGACCGAAGATGGACGAACCGTTTTCGAGGAAACCGCTCAAGCCTTTGCCCACTTGCACGCCATGGAGGCCGAAATAGAACGACTGAACAAAGAACTTGAAACCCGTACCGACTACGAAAGCAACGATTATATGGCTCTTATCGAGCAGGTGTCAGCATTAAGTGAAAAGTATTATGCCATCGATGCCACCAATTACGAAGAAGATGTAGAGAAGGCTCTATTGGGATTGGGCTTCTCCCGCAATGACTTCGTTCGTCCCACCTCGGACTTCAGTGGTGGATGGCGTATGCGCATTGAGTTAGCCAAGCTTCTGTTGCAGAAACCCGACGTATTGTTGCTGGATGAGCCAACCAATCACTTGGACATAGAATCTATTCAGTGGTTGGAAGAGTTCCTAATCAACAATGGTAAGGCCGTGGTGGTCATCAGTCACGACCGAAAATTTGTGGACAGTATCACCACTCGTACCATTGAAGTCACCATGGGACGTATCTATGATTATAAAGTCAACTATTCGCAATACTTGCAGTTACGCAAGGAACGCCGCGAACAACAGCAAAAAGCCTACGACGAACAGCAAAAGTTCATAGCCGAAACCAAAGAGTTCATCGAGCGATTCAAAGGCACGTATTCCAAAACCTTGCAAGTACAAAGCCGAGTGAAAATGCTGGAGAAATTGGAGCTGTTGGAGGTAGACGAGGAAGATACATCGGCTCTGAGACTGAAGTTCCCACCCTCACCTCGCTCGGGAAGTTACCCTGTTGTGATGGACGGTGTGGGCAAATCCTATGGTAGCAAACAGGTATTCTCGCAAGCAAATCTTACCATTGAACGAGGAGACAAGGTCGCCTTTGTCGGTAAGAACGGAGAAGGGAAGTCTACGTTGGTAAAGTGTATCATGCAAGAACTGGAGCACGAAGGTACATTGACTTTGGGGCATAACGTACAAATTGGCTACTTTGCACAGAATCAAGCCTCGTTGATGGACGAGAATCTCACAGTGTTTCAAACCATAGACGACGTGGCCAAAGGCGAGATACGCAATAAAATACGCGACCTGCTTGGTGCGTTCATGTTCGGAAGTCCTGAAGAATCAATGAAGAAAGTCAAGGTTTTGTCAGGCGGAGAGCGCACACGTCTGGCCATGATTAAGTTGCTACTCGAACCGGTAAACCTGCTGATATTGGACGAACCCACCAACCACTTGGACCTAAAGACCAAAGACATCCTCAAACAAGCCCTTGTGGATTTTGACGGGACGTTGATTGTGGTATCGCATGATCGCGACTTCCTCGACGGATTAGTCACCAAAGTCTACGAATTTGGCAATGGTCGGGTCAAGGAGCATCTGTGTGGCATTTATGAATTCCTTGAAACCAAAAAGCTGGATTCTTTAAAGGAACTTGAAAAGAAACAATAAACAGATACTTACATAGCAACGAGTCCATGAACCGGAGGTCTTCTCATGTTCATGGACTCATTTTTTATATTGTATTTGGAAAGTACGCGTTCCTTCGGATGTTCTTAACCGATGGCGTATAGGCAGGCTTCGACCTCAGTCTCGCTACCCATGTGCTTTCCTGCGTCATCGGACAGTTTAACGCATTCTTTCCACTGCTGGTTCACGTTCATTTTGCAGCGAGATAACTTCATCACGATATTAGAGGGACGAAAGCCGGCGTCGTTGGTTAGGTTCGTACCTATACCGAAAACACATTTTATTTTCCCTTTGCAATACTCCATAATATCAAGAGCCTTCTCAAAGTCGAGTGCGTTGCTGAAGATAATAGTCTTTGTGGTAGGGTCGATACCCAGCTCTCGATAGCGTGCCGTCAGCTTGTCGACAAATTCGAGTTCATCTCCCGAATCGCAGCGTACACCATCGAATAGCTTGGCTTGTTTGCGGCTAAAGTTGCTAAGAAATATCTTCGATGTGTAGGTGTCGGACAAAGCAATACCAAGGTCACCGTCGTATACATTGACCCAATTCTCCAAAGCCATGTAATTGGCGTGTTGGTAGCCAAACTGCGCTCCATGGAACATAAACCACTCGTGCGGATGTGTTCCGAGCATCAGTACCCCGAACTTCTTACCGAAATAACAGTTCGAAGTACCGGTACAATACTTGGCATGCTGCTTTAAGTAACCGATAACAGCCTCTTGCACCTCGGTGGAGAACCGCCTACGTGTGCCGAACTCAGAAAATGGGAGATGGTGCTCATTGGACAATTCCACTTTGTGGGAGAGCTTCTCGAGTATGGGTTTTAAGTCGGCCTCATAGCCTAAATAGGCATTTCTCACTTGTGAAACGATGGCCAACAACGGAACCTCATAAAGCGTAGACTTATACAAATAGTCGGTCACTTCGATATGCAGATGCCCTTCATTGTCCAGACTTATTTCGATTTTCTTTGGATCGAAGCGAAACGAGGACAGCCACTCCCAATACATGCGAGGAAGAAATCGGCAGTTGGCACACATGTACTCAAGCTCCTCTTCGGTTAATCGGATGGTGGAAAGGTCGGCAACCTCACGACGCAAAGTTTCCACAAATTCCGCGGTATAAACGGTGTTGTCGCGATCTTTGAAGCTAAATGTTCCCATGGCCGTCGGGAACAGTTTGATATAGGCATACGAAGTTGTAAACTTATACAAATCCGTATCAAGCATCGTTCTCACTATCATAGTGGATTCTATAAATTGGTTGCGGACAAAGGTAGGCATTTCTTCCCACCCTCGCTTCATCAAGTGAAGAGAAAAGGCCAATTCAGTTCTCAAAGCCTACAATTAGTTAACAAACAAGCCTGAATCTATAAAAGTAGTTATATCTCAACCCGTTTTCGAGTCTTTGTTTGCGAAACTCCCTAAAACCCGTACCTTTGTACTGTGTTTTTCATAGTATTAGATTTAAGGTTAACAAAAAGGATTGGCTGTCTGTGAAGATAGCCTTTTTTTATGCCTATTTCTCGGTCATTCCGTCCATCTCTTCCAAAGTACCCTTCTCCTCTCTCCGCCGATCGATCGGCATACGAAGAAGGGCAATGCAGCATTCATCCGCATTGCCCTCTTGAATCAAGTATCAATTATATCTCCTACAAGGATTAGAAGCGATAGTCCACGCCCAATCCAAAGACCTTGTTGGTACGATCGTACACAGTGGTATAATTGGTCTTTTGAACCGTATAGGGGTCATAATTCGTCCAAAAATAAGCCACATTCAAAGCCAATCGCTCGTTGAGATTGACCTTTCCTCCCAATCCGATGGAGTAAGAATCACACGAAAAGCTGATGTCCGATTGGAAGTCATCGGACAAACCATAGTTGGTTCGTTGATAACCTGCACTCAAAGTAAATCGCTTGTTCACATCCCATTCCACGCCGGCCAAGTATTCGTGCGTGCCGTGTTTCAGTACCTTTTGTTTGTCTTTGGCCATACCCGCTTGCTTGTCGAAGAAGTGATGATACTCCACCGACGCACGCAAAGAAGGCAAGATCTCGTAGCCCACAGCAGCGGTAAACAGAGCCGGAATGTCGCTGGGAGTGTTCACCCCGTCTCGATAGTCGTTCAGTGGATTGGCAGCTCCCTCTACTCCTTGTCCACCTTGTCTGAACTCCGACTTCACAGTCTTGTTCTCCAGGTTGAGATTGGTGAGGAATTCATACTTCACCCCCAAATTCCATTTATTCCACTTCACGTTGACTCCCACAATGGGGGTAATGCCCCAACCGGTTTGTTTGCAATCCAGTTCCAAGGCAGCCAGCTCGTTTCCTCCCACTCCGGGTATCTCGTTCTTCAGCTTAGCACTCAAGAATCCCTCATACCCTCCATGAAAGTAGTTCATTCGTCCGCCGGCAAAAGCACTCAACCAATTGTTGATGCGATAGGAAACTCCCAACTGTGCACCGTAGATAAATTGGCTTCCCGACATGGAACTGTTCAAATCATACAAGTCGGTGGCTTTACTCTTACCAAGCCGTTGTTGCAGGGCTTGAATCGTAGGATTCTTCGCTATACCACCCATAACGAGGGCATCAAATTGTCCCACACCGTTGGAAAATGAGGCCTTTCCACCGCCACCAACCACAGCAAAGCTGCCCGATAGCACCCAATCTCCTTTTTTATAGGCCAGTTGCAAGCTGGGAATAAACGGTGCGGAAGCCTTTCCTTGGTAGGTTCGTTTTTGTCCTTCCTCGGGGAAAAGCGGGAAGGTCATGGCTATATTTCTTGTTTGATAGGCACTTTGTCCATTTACCGACAAATGAAAACCATCCGTAGGTAGGAATGTTAATCCGGCCGGATTGTAATATACCCCGTCAACACTACCCACCGAAGCCCCTCGGGCCACCATGCGGAGAAATGAAACATGCTGATTGGTATTCGTTAGATACCCACCCGCAAAAGTTGGAATTGAAACCATTAGTGCCAACGCACACGACAAATAAGTTTTTCTCATTGGATAATTCGTTTTGGTGATTTCTGCAGCAAAGGTAAGACTTTTATGCACATATAAAATAAAGTTGAGCATTTTACATTCAACCTTCAGGTTGTCCAAAACTGTTTCATACGAAACATTCCACCCTTTTATCCCTTTTGTTTCGTAGATAAAAGAGGCATCTTCTCAAGACATCGGTCTCATTGATGCTTATGCTTTCATAGGCAAAATGTCAACTTGTCTTTTCCTATGTACAAGACACAAACACACTGTACTTCAGGTTCAAATCTATCAATAAGGCCTAATCGGCTCAGTAAATCACCGATAGGCAGTCGATAAGTTTGGAAGGTAAATCTCGAAACATAGGTTGCGTTATGTACAAGACATCCCGTGTACTCCATTGAGCAAGTCGTGGATTCTATGAATCAAGGCCTGAATTTTATAGGCTAAGGAATGAAACATAAGAATCAAAAAATGATTTGTGACATTGCTCATGGGCTTAGAAAACTGCATATCTTCAGTGCGAATCTCCAAGAGAGACAGTGCATCAATCGAGGATGGGAAATAGGATTGCGACGGCAAAATCCATCGACTTAAAGTTTGGTTTTCTTTCGAGGAGCTTTACCTTTGCCGGTATGGGGTCAAAAGGGATAACTATCTATCAACCGTCCATCTTTCAAACATTAAGTATGAAACTTACCTACATCTATCACAGTGGTTTTGCCTTGGAATGGCCCGAAGAGGGGGTGACAATCATTGTCGACTTCTACCGCGATGCAGACGGTGTAGCCGACAAGGTAGCGGAATCGTTGATTCGACAAGCCAAACATTTGTACGTGCTCTCCACACATTTCCACCCCGACCACTTCGATCCCACGATTCTTTCGTGGAAGGAAACACGTCCCGACATCCGCTACATCTTTTCCAAAGACATATTGAAACGCAAGAGAGCCAAGCAAGGCGAAGCTCATTTTCTCCGCAAAGGCGAATGCTATGTCGATGAGTTTATTCGTGTAGATGCCTGCGGATCGACCGATGTAGGCAGCTCGTTTCTTATCCGATTGGGAGAATGGACGGTGTTTCATGCGGGAGATTTGAACAATTGGCATTGGAGCGAAGAATCCACTGCGGAAGAGGTGCGCAAAGCCGAGGGCGATTATCTGGCAGAGCTTGCTTACCTACGTACTCGGACAACGGCCGTGGACGTTGCCATGTTTCCCGTGGATGGACGAATGGGGCACGACTATATGCGCGGAGCACGACAATTCATCGAGCACATCAAGACTTCGATCTTCGTGCCCATGCACTTTGAGCCTCATTACGAAGCGGGGCATGCTTTCCGCCCGGAAGCCGAACAGATGGGTGTACAATTTGTGAAACTCACCCATCAAGGGCAAACGGTCGTAGTAAACAAAGAACAAACGGTTAATCTACTCGATACAGAACAATTAAACAAGTAAATTATGGAATCAAATCAAGATTCGACCACTTCAACATCAATGTGACCAATCTCGAGCGGAGTATTGACTTCTACCGAAAGGCTTTGGGGCTAAAGGAGCACCATCGTAAGGAAGCAACCGACGGATCGTACATCCTCGTCTACCTAACCGACGAGCAAACCAATTTCAAGCTGGAGCTTACGTGGCTACGCGACCATACGGAAGCATATGAGCTGGGCGAAAACGAAAGCCATCTTTGTATGCGTGTGGAGGGAGATTACGAAGCCATTCGGCGTTACCATAAGGATATGGGGTGTGTATGTTTTGAAAACACTGTCATGGGGTTGTATTTCATTCACGATCCCGATGATTATTGGATAGAGATCCTTCCGGTAAAGTAAGGAGGTAGTATCCTATGGATAAGCGAAATCCCGGTTTGGCATCGGTTCTCCACAAAAGAAGAGCCTGCCAAACCGGGATTCTGCATGAATCAATGTGCCCAAACCTACATCGCCCAAGCAATGTAGGCCCATGTGGTCACACTGATGACAACCCACAGCAGGACGCCCTGCAACAAAGGTTTCAGCCCTACTTCTTTCAAAACTTGCAACGACAACGAGGCTCCGATGAAGAACAATGTCAGTGTGAGCATCTTCTTGGACAAAGAGGCAATGAAGGTTCCCACCTCGGGGCAGCTACCCAACAACCAAGTATTGGCGATCATGGCAAGTACAAAACCGACGATGAACAAGGGCACAGTGATGCGTTTACCCTTGGCTTTCCAGATCATAGAAGTCAACAGTGCCATCGGAATGATCCAAAGCGCACGAGTCAGCTTGACCGTGGTAGCCACCTCAAGAGCCTTTGTCCCATAGGCGGCACCGGCCCCTACCACCGAGCTTGTGTCATGTATGGCGATTGCTGCCCACGTACCAAACGCATGCTGATCCATACCTGTCCAGAAACCGATGGTCGGGAACACCAGCAAAGCAACAGCATTGAGAAGGAAGACTGTTCCCAAAGCAACGGTCATCTCACTGTCCTTGGCTCCCACGATAGGTCCCACCGCCGCGATGGCGCTTCCTCCGCAAATGGCCGTTCCTGCTCCAATGAGATAGGACGTGCGTTTATTAACTTTCAACCATTTGTAGCCGATGAGCCAGCCCAAAAACAAAGTGCCCACCACCGAAACCACCGTGAAGGACATCCCTTCTTTGCCCGATTCCAAGGCGGCATACAAGTTCATGCCAAATCCTAACCCTATGACCGAAGCTTGCAACAACCATTTGGACATCTTCTTATTGAACGTGGCACAAGGCTGTCCAAACAAGAGAGCAAAAAGTAAACCGATGGACAATGCCACGGGAGGGGTAAGCCAATGCGTCCAAGGACGAAGCGCCGGCAGGTAAGAACACAGAAGAACAAGGGTCAGTAACAATACCGTGACCCGATAGTACACACGCGGTGTAGCCAAACTTTTGATTTGTTTCATAGTTTAATGATGAGGTATAATAGGAAAAAATCATCGAGGAATTTCGTCATCGAACACCCCAAGAGAATCTTTCAATACGAAAACCAAGGTTTCGTAAACAACGCCTTCGACCGGCACATGAGGTTGAAGAAGTCCCAATTGAACAATGTGCTTTCCACTGACTTTCTTCAAACATTCGTCCACATGGTCTCCGTACTTACCGACGTGAGGCAAGATAACGAGGTCTTTGACCTCCTTCGAATCGGCCAAGATGGACAAAGTATCCAAAAACAACTCCTCGCGACTCACCATCTCCTCGGGAGAAATGGAAAGGAACTCATATTCCACACCTTCGTGTTGGAAGGCCGTTCCGTTGAGTTCCGTTTGCAAGTTACACGGCGTGCAATCTGCCAATCGATTGCAAGTCTTGTCGTAAACAAATACGAACTGAATGTGCTTCACGGACTTTTCCACTTGTGCTTCGGCAGCGATCAACAAAGCAAGTGTACCCAAATCAACAGTGGGCAAAGCTCGACCAATCATCGTTTCAAAACTCTGCTTGGCACCTCGAATGGCATGGTTGAGAAATTCGACATCCACAAGGACAACAGCGTTGGAAAATGAAGGAGCGACGGTTTGCATGAGATGATTGATTAAAGTTTATCTTTTGATCCACAAAGGTAGCCAAATCGGAGCACAAAAGGATTGAGCATACCTACTTTATTGCCTCGGTTCTCCCACTCCCATCCTCTCCTTCCGTGTGCAACGAACTTGCGGAGCTTCAAACGAATGAATGGAGAACGATCGAGAACAATTTTCCATGCAAGATGTGCGTGCATTCCTTAGACATTCCCTATTTTTGGGAAGAAATCAAAAGGTCTCCAACGATTTGACACTCGTATGTTTAAGAAGTCTGCAACTACCTTGCTCCTTTTCACCCTACTGTCTTTTCAAGCTACAGCCCAAAAGGTAGGTTTGGTGCTCAGTGGTGGAGGAGCCAAGGGATTGACTCATATAGGCGTTATTCGCGCTCTGGAAGAGAATAATATCCCAATCGATTACATCACAGGCACCTCCATGGGAGCCATTGTCGGTTCACTCTACGCCATGGGATATTCTCCCGATGAGATGATAGAACTATTGAGTTCCGATGCATTCAAACGGTGGTACTCGGGTGAAATAGAACAAGAATATGTCTATCACTTCAAGAAGAACAATCCCAATCCCGGCTTCTTCGACATCCGTTTCTCCTTGGGCGATTCCGTTCAACAGGTGAAAACCACACTATTACCCAGTAGTGTTGTGGACCCCATTCAAATGAATTTGGCTTTTCTAAACTTGTATGCACAAGCCACCGCCGCCTGCGAGGGCAACTTCAATCGCCTATTCGTACCTTTTCGCTGCATAGCCTCCGATGTGCATAACAAGAAACAGCTCGTCATGCGACAAGGAGACTTGGGCGATGCGGTTCGCGCCTCTATGACTTTCCCCTTCATGTTCAAGCCCATAAAAATCAATGGTGTGCTGGCTTATGATGGGGGAATATACAACAACTTCCCCACCGATGTGATGAAAGAAGACTTTGCGCCCGACCTCATCATTGGTAGTGTGGTGGCCGCCAATCCCGATAAACCCGATGAAAGCAACCTTGTGGGTCAGCTGGAGAACATGATTATGCAAAAGACCGATTATGAAATTCCCTCGGAAGAAG
>JAXFUC010000102.1:0-6247 GCA_034176395.1 Bacteroides sp.
CTCCGGAATTTGGTGGACGAAGGCTATTTGGAAGCAGTTGAAGAGTGGGCGGAAGACTCCCGGGAAGAGTGGCCTATATCCCAAGAGGAGTTGTTGGACAGCTTTTTCCCCTTTGAGGTAGGACTTTCTATCGGAGATAAAGAAGATGAACCTATCGTTATGGTTTATCTTGACAGTGATGTCGAATGCTTCTCGGGTCATGTGATGTGTTGCTACATAAAGAAGATGGATGGGCAAATGACCTACGCATTCGCATTGGAAGGATAATGGGGAATGAAACGTCGATGAAAACTTCGGGAAGTCTTTTCCCTGTGGATCATCGGTGTTTGAACGCTTTCCGAAAACTTCTTGGCCCTCATTTACAGTGTGGATGCAGAAGCAGTCTTCGTGTGAATTAAGACTTCCGACGTTTCTTTATAGGATTTTGGGCAGAAATCGCCCCCTTCTTAGGTGCGTGAGAGGGAGTTATGCGGATAGTAACGAAGCTATATGAGAGGAGTATACTTTCCCCAAACGGCGAGATATGCTTTGCTTGGGAAACGGTATTCTTTTAATTCGAAATGGAGATTAAACTCAGCGTTACGATGAGAGAGAAGTCGGCTGAGAACTTTAGATTGTGAGTTTTCTTTTTTTGTCATTGTTTTGCGGAGGAGTTTGGCAATAAGTATATTCGCGAAGTATGAAGTTTTACCTTTGTAGCCCTAAGTTAGAGTGGTTTGAAGGGAAGGTTGAGTCTGCTATTAGGGAAAAGAGGTGAGGCGGTATGAATGACAATTGGCGGTATTCCACCTAAAGGTGGAATACCGACGAATGTAATACGAAGCATAATTGCCAAAAGAATAGAATATGAAGAAAGAAAACAATGAAACGGGAGCTTTTATAGGCTTCGTGTTGCTATCCTCCAACCGGTGGGATAAGCAGAAATTTATCGACGACTGTATGGCCGATTGGGGCCTTGCCTTATCGGACGAAGACGATGATGATACTTTAGTGGTCACAATGGGTGATGCGATGCTCGGTGTATCTCTCATGCCGGCTCCTGTGCCAAACGGTGAAGCCGAGCATTATGCAAGCGGAAACTATATGTGGGACAATGCGGTGGAGGTGGCTCAAAGTCACCGGGCGCATATTTTGGTTTCGGTGCTTGGCAAAGATGGCGCCTTGCTGGACAGAGGGCGATTGTTTACCAAATTGGTGGCTTCTTGTTTGAAGCAAGAGAATGCCATTGCCGTTTATACGGATGGAGCCGTGTTTCAACCTCAATTTTATAGAGAATGCGCCTCGATCATGCAGCAGGGCGAAGATGCGCTACCCATCTTGAACTGGGTGTGGTTCGGAATCTATCGTACGGAGGAACTTTCCGGCATATATACCTACGGTATGCGAAAGTTCGGAAAGGAAGAGATGGAAGTATATACCGACCATGCCTCCTTGAGTGATGTTCGCAATTTCCTTTTGGATATAGTAGCCTATGTGTTGGATTACGATGTGACCCTGAAAGATGGCGAAACGATAGGCTTCTCGGAAGACCAAAAACTGGCCATAACCTTGAGCGATGCGATTGCATTGGAGGGTAAGAGCCTGAAACTCGAGTATCCTCAGTAGCCATTCGACGAATCGACAGATGATCCTTCCCGGATAGAGAACTTTCGGATGGGGCGCTGCAACACTGTGAAACACCGACCAATGTGGCATGGTGGGCGACTGTGAAACGAATGATAATAGGTGAAGATAGAAACACTTAATAATGATAGGGAGATGGACAAGGAACTTAGGCAACAGATAGACCGTTGGACAGCGGACGATGAAGATCAAAAGGTAATAGATTTATTGGAGCGGATGCCTGCGGCAGACCGTGGGTTTGAAGAAGTGGGGCTATTGGCTCGGGCCTATAATTATGTGGGCCAGTACGAAAAGGCATTGGATCTGCTCCGAACGATTCAAGAGGAGGGTGAACAAGATACCAAATGGAATTACCGCATGGGCTATGCGCTTTACTATTTGGAACGATACAAGGAATCTTTGCTCCACCTCACGAAAGCGCATGAATTGGATCCCGAAGATGAAGAGACCGTGGATTTTATTCGTTGGTGCAATACGAAGATACCATTCAGAAGTAGGGTAGATGACTTTTGGCAATGGTTCGTACGGAACGAAGCAGAACTTTCGAAGATGGTGGAAAAGCGAGGCGAATGTGATCCGGATGAGGTCTTGGGAATCATAGAACAAGGAACGAATTTGATAGGCGAAGATGTGCGATTTAACATCGGTGGCGATTACGAGTTCACATTCTCTGTGGAGGGAAACAGCCACTTGTTCTACCTCTATCCCTACCTCATTTCCCGAATGCCCGAACAGCTGAAAGGGAAATGGCATTTCTTCCCCTTCAATCAAGGCACAGACGTTCCTTTCGATTTTCAGATGTACGGAGCCAAGATAAATATGGCAGAGGTGTGCGTGGACGTGGAGTACAACGAGGAGCGGAATGTTTTTTCCATCTCGTTCTATGAGCAGAGTTTATGTGCTTTGCCCGAAACGGAGGCTTACAATGCTTTCTTCATCATGATGGAAATCATGTTGGGCGAAGGGATTTCCTACCACTACATTGCGGATGTAGACCGGGCAGAACGACAATCGGAAAGTATGATTTCTCTTGCGGAGCTTCGCCGACATATTGCCGAAACATTGAATAAGCACGGTAAGAAAGTGTTTGAGAATCCACAAGAAGTGTTCTCGTCCTATCGGTTGGAACCTCAGGAAAACGAAGAGCTGCGCTACGATGTGGCGGTGGGAAGCACCTGCTTCTCGGACTTGGTGGCTCGATACTATCAAAACGATACCGAGCTGTTCGATAGCATAAACCGATTCGGAGCACAGGCCGTGTTCTTGGCTTTCCCCTGCGAAAATGGAGATGCAGAGCAAAGAAAGGCTATTTTGGAACTCCGTTACGCGTTGGAAGATCGGATAGAAAAGGAGGTTTTGAAGTCCGAAGGATTGGGGCTTCTGCTGGGAGGTGCATTGGGTGTGTGCACAGGCTATATGGATTTCTTGTTGTATGATGTCGATGCTTTTGTTGAAAAGGTTGTGCCCATCTTGCACGAGTATCCACAATATTCGTTCTATCTCTCGGATTTTCGCCAACATTGCAGGCTGACGAGGTTGACCGAGGCAGCGGAGGAGTGATTGTTGGGGAGAGGAAAACCCATGAGGCGGATGTGAGAATGAAGAATGATTGGAGAAGGAAGTCCCTTCTTCAATCATTCTTTGTTTAGTGACATGTAAGGATGGTAGTTCGTTTGCGCGGAGGAAATCAAACAAAATCCAGCTTCCGGTAAGCTCGAATTATCATCTGTTCTGTGTTCGGTTACTCTTGCTTGGACTGCGGCTTTTGTTGGCCTTCGTTTGTGTCTCCTCCTCCCTCTTTCTCGGTGTCCGAAAGGCTGGCAACGGAGTTTGAGGAGAAAGGACGGGAATCGTAAAAACTTGCTTTTGAGCGAAAAAAGAGGTTGGAAGTCATTGGTTAATCAATAATTATTCGTACTTTTGCATCCCAAAATGTATAGTTGCGAAAATAATATTATATCATAATAATTTAAAAACCAAAGAATTAAAATGCCTACTATTCAGCAATTAGTGAGAAAGGGACGTAAGGCGTTGGTGGAGAAAAGTAAGTCTCCTGCCTTGGAATCTTGTCCCCAAAGACGTGGCGTTTGTGTGAGAGTGTATACAACCACTCCCAAAAAGCCTAATTCGGCCATGCGTAAGGTGGCTCGTGTTCGTTTGACCAACCAAAAGGAAGTGAACTCTTACATTCCGGGAGAAGGACACAACCTGCAAGAACACTCTATCGTGTTGGTGCGTGGTGGTCGTGTGAAAGACCTCCCCGGTGTGCGTTATCACATTGTGCGCGGCACGCTTGATACAGCCGGTGTTGCCGGACGTACACAGCGCCGTTCTAAGTACGGAGCAAAGCGTCCTAAGCCCGGACAAGCACCCGCTGCAGCAGGAAAGAAGAAAAAATAATCAAGTAAAATAGACAAGTAAAACGATTTTAACCCAACGTTTTCGTTTATTGGATATACTGTAAAGGTTGAGTAAATCTCCCGGTGGGGAGGTTGAAGAAGTCAAGAAGTAGACAGCCAAGAACAAAACATTATTTTTTATTGCAATGAGAAAAGCAAAACCTAAGAAACGTGTGATTCTGCCCGATCCCGTGTTCAACGACCAAAAGGTTTCAAAGTTTGTGAACCATCTGATGTATGATGGCAAGAAGAATATTTCTTATGAAATCTTCTATGCGGCTCTGGAAACAGTGAAGGCTAAGATGCCCAATGAAGAAAAGACAGCTCTTGAAATCTGGAAAAAGGCGTTGGACAATGTTACTCCCCAAGTTGAGGTTAAGTCTCGCCGTGTGGGCGGAGCAACATTCCAAGTTCCCACTGAAATTCGTCCTGATCGCAAAGAATCCGTTTCTATGAAGAACCTTATTCTTTTCGCTCGCAAGCGTGGTGGTAAATCTATGGCCGACAAATTGGCTGCCGAGATTATGGATGCTTTCAATGAACAAGGTGGTGCTTTCAAGCGTAAGGAGGATATGCACCGCATGGCAGAAGCCAACCGTGCCTTTGCACATTTCAGATTTTAATCAGGATTTCAGATAAGAATACAAAATGGCAAAGCAAGATTTACATTTGACTCGTAACATCGGTATCATGGCTCACATTGATGCCGGAAAGACCACAACTTCTGAACGTATCCTATTCTACACTGGTTTGACTCACAAGATCGGTGAGGTGCACGATGGTGCTGCCACTATGGACTGGATGGAGCAAGAGCAGGAGCGTGGTATCACGATCACCTCTGCGGCTACCACAACTCGCTGGAAATACGACGGAGAAACTTTTAAAATTAACCTGATTGACACTCCGGGGCACGTAGACTTTACCGCTGAGGTAGAGCGCTCGTTGCGCGTACTTGATGGTGCCGTGGCTACCTATTGTGCAGTAGGCGGTGTAGAACCTCAGTCAGAAACGGTATGGCGTCAGGCCGATAAATACAACGTGCCGCGTATCGCTTACGTGAATAAGATGGACCGTTCGGGTGCCAACTTCTTCGATGTAGTGCGTCAGATGCGTGAAGTTTTGGGTGCAAACCCCTGTCCGGTGGTAGTTCCCATTGGGGCAGAAGAGAAATTCAAAGGGCTTGTAGACCTCATCAAGATGAAGGCGATCTACTGGCACGATGAAACAATGGGTGCGGATTATACGGTGGAAGAGATTCCTGCCGATTTGGTAGACGAGGCCAACGAGTGGAGAGAAAAGATGCTCGAAAAGGTGGCCGAGTTTGATGAGGCCTTGATGGAAAAATATTTCGACGATCCATCGACCATCACCGAAGAAGAAGTGTTGCGCGCTCTCCGTAAAGGAACGGTGCAGATGGCTATCGTGCCTATGCTCTGCGGTTCTTCTTTCAAGAATAAAGGTGTGCAAACGCTGCTCGACTACGTATGCGCTTTCTTGCCTTCGCCCTTGGATACCGAAAACGTAGTGGGTACCAACCCCGATACCGGTGCCGAGGAAGATCGCAAGCCCAGCGAAGATGAGAAAACTGCCGCTTTGGCGTTCAAGATCGCTACCGACCCCTATGTGGGCCGTCTGACTTTCTTCCGTGTTTATTCGGGTAAGGTAGATGCTGGTTCGTACATCTACAACTCTCGTTCGGGTAAGAAAGAACGTGTGTCTCGCTTGTTCCAAATGCACTCTAATAAGCAAAACCCTGTTGAGGTGATTGGTGCAGGTGACATCGGTGCAGGTGTTGGTTTCAAGGATATTCGCACCGGCGATACGCTCTGTGATGAAACAGCTCCCATTGTTCTTGAGTCTATGGACTTCCCCGAGCCTGTAATCGGTATTGCGGTAGAACCCAAGACTCAGAAAGACATGGATAAGCTGGCCAATGGCTTGGCTAAGCTTGCCGAAGAAGATCCCACGTTTACTGTACGCACCGATGAGCAATCGGGTCAGACCGTAATCTCGGGTATGGGTGAGCTTCACTTGGAGATCATTATCGACCGTTTGAAGCGCGAATTCAAGGTTGAATGTAACCAAGGTAAGCCCCAAGTAAACTACAAGGAGGCCATTACCAAGACTGTTAACCTCCGTGAGGTGTACAAGAAGCAGTCCGGTGGTCGTGGTAAGTTTGCCGATATTATCGTGAACATCGGCCCGGTTGACGACGACTTCACACA
>JAXFUC010000103.1:0-18426 GCA_034176395.1 Bacteroides sp.
TAGATTTTCTTTAGTGTCTCAATGGCATTGTAAGCTGTTACGTCGACCGTGGTGGGGGTGATGCTGACATACCCGGCTTGTAGGGCTTGGAAATCATCCCACGAATGGTCAGTATCTTGACTGTGCTCAAATTCTCCGGTAAGCCAATAATATACCTGCCCATTTCGGCGTGAGCAAGTTTCCCATTCATTGATCCATCGGCCTTTGGCTTGAGTGCATACCTTGATGCCTTTAAGTGATTCACCTACCGGAATGTTGACATTCAAGCAAGTTAGTGGAGGAAGTCCTTGAGTCAATACATCGGCTGCTATCTTGCGTATATAAGGTCCTGCTTGGGTGAAGTCTGCATTGGAAGCGTGATCACAGAGTGAGAAACCGATGGAAGGAATCCCATTCAAACAGCCTTCGATGACGATGCCTATCGTTCCGGAATAATGTACATTGACCGCCGAGTTATCGCCGTGATTAATGCCACCGACCACTAAGTCTGGCTCTTGCTCAAGAATGGTGTGACGAGCCAATTTGATGCAGTCGGTGGGAGTTCCTGAGCATTTGTAGATTTTGAGCCCCACTTCCTGTTTCACCAATTGATATTTCACAGGTGAAGTTACTGACATGGCGCAACCACTGCCTGAACGAGGAGAGTCGGGAGCTACCACCACCAAGTTTCCTAATGGTCTTAGAAACTTAACCAATTCGGCTAATCCTTTGGCTGTCACTCCGTCGTCATTGGAAATTAATATCAAAGGGCGTCCTTGTTGCATAGGCGTAGATCTAATTTGAAGTAAATGTAAGTAATCGTGCAAAAGTAGGAAAAAAAGCAATGTTTGGCAGGAAGGATTGGATAAAAGACGTTGGATCCATCAGCATAGAATCGTTCTGTTACGGAATCAAGAACCGTAGGAATAGCAAGTATACTTTAATGATAGAAAAAACGATTCAGAGTAGTAATATCACAGCAATTACTTAAATCTTGTTATAATATGGATTGTCTTTTGCGTAGTTCCTTGGAATTATGTCAGGATGTATTATATTTGCAGTGTGTTTTTCATAGTATTAGATTTAAGGTTAACAAAGGTTGGAGTACAGCGGTACTCCTTTTTTTATGACCATCGGCCAGTATACAATCTTGTGGTTACGAAAGACTGCCATGATATGCTACTGTTCTTGTGATGGAAGAGCGATTGTTTTTGCGATAGCCAAATAAGTTACATGGTTTTTCTGTACTTTTGCAGAACATTTTAGCGGCGTATGAAATCGTTTCTTGGAGAAGGAGCGATGAATGTTTACGTTGAGTAGAAACGGAATAAAGAATAAAACATTAGAATATAAAAGCATGGCTAAAGAATTGAAAGAGCTCACCAAGCGGGGTGAGAACTACTCACAGTGGTATAATGATTTGGTGATGAAAGCTGACTTGGCAGAGCAATCGGCAGTGCGTGGTTGTATGGTGATTAAGCCCTATGGATATGCCATTTGGGAAAAGATGCAGCGACAACTGGACGATATGTTCAAAGAGACAGGTCACGTAAATGCTTATTTTCCTCTGCTTATTCCCAAATCGTTCTTGAGCCGGGAAGCCGAACATGTGGAAGGATTTGCCAAAGAATGTGCCGTGGTGACTCATCACCGACTGAAGAACTCGCCCGATGGTAAGGGTGTGGTGGTAGACCCTGAAGCCAAGTTGGAAGAAGAACTCATCATCCGTCCCACCTCGGAAACCATCATTTGGAATACTTATAAGAATTGGATCAATTCTTATCGAGATTTGCCCATCCTCTGCAATCAGTGGGCGAATGTTATGCGTTGGGAGATGCGCACTCGCTTGTTCTTGCGTACAGCCGAATTCTTGTGGCAAGAGGGGCACACAGCGCACGCCACACGCGAAGAAGCCGAGCAAGAAGCCGAACGTATGCTACACGTGTATGGAGAGTTTGCCGAGAAGTATATGGCCATGCCTGTGGTGAAAGGTGTGAAAACGGCAAACGAACGTTTTGCAGGAGCACTTGATACCTATACCATCGAAGCCATGATGCAGGATGGAAAGGCACTTCAAAGTGGAACATCTCACTTCTTGGGACAAAACTTTGCAAAGGCCTTCGACGTGCAGTTTATGAATAAGGAGAATAAGCAAGAATATGTCTGGGCCACTTCATGGGGAGTTTCCACCCGTTTGATGGGGGCACTCATCATGACCCATTCGGATGACAACGGCTTGGTACTTCCTCCTCGCTTGGCACCTATTCAGGTGGTGATTGTTCCTATTTACAAGAGCGAAGAGCAGCTACGAGAGATTGATGAGAAGGTTGCGGGCATCGTGGCCCGTCTCAAGGCTCTAGGTATCTCGGTGAAATATGACAATGCTGACAATAAGCGTCCGGGATTCAAGTTCGCCGATTATGAACTCAAAGGTGTACCTGTCCGTTTGGTGATGGGGGGACGCGATTTGGAGAACAATACTATGGAGCTGATGCGTCGCGACACCTTGGAGAAAGAAACCGTGAGTTGCGAAGGTATCGAAGAGCGAGTGAAAGCATTGCTGGACGAAATTCAGGAGAATATCTATCAGAAGGCTTTGAACTATCGCCGTTTGCGCACTTGTACAGCCGATACGTACGACGAATTCAAAGCGAAGATTGAAGAAGGTGGTTTTGTGATGGCTCACTGGGATGGAACACCCGAAACCGAGGAACGAATTAAAGAAGAAACTAAAGCTACCATTCGTTGTATTCCTTTTGAATCACTCTTGCCGGGCGATGATCAACCGGGAGTTTGTATGGTGACCGGCAAACCTTCGGCACGCAGAGTGGTATTTGCTCGTGCTTACTGATCGGATAACATGAAATCTTAAAAAGAATCAGCCTCATAAACGTGCTCAAGGCTCGTGGGTGAGGCTTTTTCTTTGTTTATGCAAGTGCGTTTTGATTCCTTATTTACCTCATGAGCTTAACCGCTTTTGAGTTCTTGAATCCCTTTTTCATCCGAGAATTTCCAATAATTCATGACTCTCCACGAATTACTACATACTTACTCGCTCCATTCTTCAGTTGCCACACTGAGAAAACTATTGACTGATGACTCTGTTCGTTCACTGCATTGTGCGGGATTGCACGGTTCGTCCGCCCCGCTGCTGTTTGCTTCAACCTTTGAGCACGATCGGCAAACAGCCTTGTACATACTGAACGATGCCGAAGAAGCCGGTTACTTTTACCATGACCTCAGTCGATTGTTGGGAGCATCTCGTGTGCTGTATTTTCCTTCTTCCTATCGCCGTGCCATGAAGTATGGGCACAGAGATGCTGCCAACGAGATTCTGCGCACCGAAGTCTTGAGTCGCTTGAGTCATGGAGGAGAGGGATTGGCCGTGGTGACGTATCCCGATGCACTGGTAGAATCAGTAGTTTCTGTCGGAGAACTGAGCGATAAAACATTGCCCTTGCACAAAGGTGAACGCATAGACCTTAGTTTCGTGGCCGATGTGTTGCATTCCTACGGATTTGAATGTGTGGACTATGTATACGAACCAGGGCAATATGCCGTGCGTGGAAGTATTATAGATGTTTTCTCTTACTCTTGTGAATGGCCTTTCCGCATCGACTTTTTTGGTTCGGAGGTCGACACCATTCGTACTTTTGAGATCGACACTCAACTTTCACATGAACAGCGAGAACAGATTGTGATTATTCCGATGCTTCAGGGGAAAAAAGTCGATGCTACTTCGTTACTCCAGTTTCTACCTTCTACAACTTGTTTGGTGGTTAAAGATTTAGCTTGGATCTGCGACCGATTGACAAGTGTTGCGCAGCAAGGAGAACTGACGCAGGCTGCTCTTGTCGAACAAAGCGAGGAGGGAGCTACTACGGATACCATACCTCTAATCGATGCCGCCAAGTTCTGCAAAGAACTGATGAACCTAAGGCGTATTGAATTTGGAGCACATCCCATTGGTGTGGCTCAAGTAACGATTCAGGTCACTACTGCCGTGCAGCCTATCTTTCACAAGAATTTCGATTTAGTATCATCCTCTTTGAAAGAATACTTGCAACAAGGATATACTATATATATATGTAGTGATAGCATCAAGCAAATAGATCGCATTCGCTCCATATTCGATGACCGTGGCGATGACATTCCTTTTGTTGCCATCGAGCAAACCGTTCACGAAGGATTTGTGGATGAAATGTTGAAAATCTGTGTATTCACCGACCATCAGCTGTTCGACCGCTTTCATAAGTATAGCCTACGCAGTGACAAGGCACGTTCGGGCAAGCTGTCTTTGTCGCTCAAAGAACTCAATCAATTTGCTCCGGGCGACTATGTGGTGCATACCGACCATGGAGTGGGACGCTTTGCCGGCTTGGTACGTATGCCCAATGGTAACAGTACCCAAGAGGTCATCAAGTTGATTTATCAGAATGAAGATGTGGTGTTCGTCTCCATTCACTCTCTTCATAAGGTGTCTAAATATAAAGGTAAAGAGGGCGAGCCACCTCGGCTGAATAAGCTGGGTACGGGAGCTTGGGAAAAATTGAAAGAACGTACCAAGAGCAAAATCAAAGACATTGCGCGCGACCTCATTAAGCTCTATGCCGAAAGACAAAAGGAGCAGGGCTATGCATATAGTCCCGATAGTTTCCTGCAACATGAATTGGAAGCGTCGTTCTTATACGAAGATACCCCCGACCAGCATAAGGCAACAGCCGCAGTGAAAGCAGATATGGAGAGCAATCGCCCTATGGACCGATTGGTATGTGGTGACGTAGGATTCGGAAAGACCGAGGTGGCCATACGTGCAGCCTTCAAAGCCGTGAGCGACAATAAGCAGGTAGCTGTACTTGTGCCCACCACAGTGTTGGCCTATCAGCATTATCAAACTTTTAGTCGCAGGCTCAAAGGCATGCCGTGCCGAGTGGATTACATCAGCCGAGCACGCACAGCCAAACAACTCAAAGAAACTTTGAAAGGCTTGAAAGAAGGGGAAGTGAACATACTCATAGGTACACACCGCATTTTAGGCAAGGATGTAGTGTTTGCCGATTTGGGATTACTCATTGTAGATGAGGAACAGAAGTTCGGTGTGTCGGTGAAGGAAAAACTTCGCCAGCTAAAGGTGAACGTCGATACACTTACACTCACTGCCACACCCATTCCGCGCACCCTCCAATTCTCACTGATGGGAGCGCGCGACCTAAGTGTCATAGCCACCCCACCACCCAATCGTTACCCCATTCAAACCGAAGTACACACCTTTTCGCCCGATGTCATTACCGAAGCCATTCAGTTTGAAATGAGTCGCAACGGACAAGTCTTCTTTGTCAACAACCGAATAGCACAGTTGGCAGAGCTGAAGGCACTCATCAATCGGCACATACCCGACTGTCGTGTAGTGATTGGTCATGGGCAGATGCCTCCGACCGAATTGGAACAGGTGGTGCTCGACTTTGTGAACTATGATTACGATGTTCTCCTATCGACCACCATCATCGAGAGCGGTATCGACATACCCAACGCCAATACAATCATAATCAATGAGGCCCATCACTTCGGATTGAGCGATCTGCATCAAATGCGCGGACGTGTGGGACGAAGCAATCGCAAGGCTTTTTGTTACCTCCTTGCGCCCCCGTTGAGTGGACTGACCACCGAGAGTCGCCGCCGACTTCAGGCCATCGAGAACTTTAGCGACTTGGGTAGTGGCATACACATTGCCATGCAAGACCTTGATATTCGCGGGGCAGGCAATTTGCTGGGAGCCGAGCAGAGTGGTTTCATTACCGATCTGGGTTATGAAACCTATCAGAAAATACTCCAAGAAGCCATCACCGAACTGCGCACCGATGAGTTCGCATCCCTTTATGCTTCGTCCACAGAGAATGAGGGCGATACCCGATTTGTAGACGAATGTCAGGTCGAAAGCGATTTGGAGCTTCTTTTGCCCGAATCCTATGTCACAGGCAGCAGCGAACGTATGCTCCTCTATCGTGAATTGGACGGACTGACCACCGATGAGGAAGTGAACGAGTTTCGCAACCGACTCAACGATCGCTTCGGCACTCCTCCACACGAAACCGAGGAGCTACTACGCATCGTTCCCCTTAAACGTATGGCTGCCGAATTGGGTGCCGAACGGCTCTTTCTCAAGGGAGGTAGGCTCAGTTTATTCTTCGTTTCCAATCCCGACAGTCCCTTCTACCAAAGCGAAGCCTTCGGCCGTATCATCGCCTATATGCTGAATCATCCACGTCGCTGCGACTTGAAAGAGCAAAACACAAGGCGCAGCTTGATTGTAAAGGACGTAGATAGCGTAGAGTCGGCTCTGGAGATTTTGAAAGACATCTTAAACACAGTTCCCGGCGATTGAACACACTTCTTCTTCCCATCCTTTTCATGGAGCTTTTCCGCCTTGGTTTGTGATTGCCTCGGAGAGAAACGATGAATATCCAATGTTATCCTGCTTTTTTAGAATAGCAGGGCAAGTTGCAACTTGGATGACATCCATTGAAGGCATGGAGTTTAATTCGTGAGATTCTATAAAAGCCAGTGCCGTTGCTCCCCGAAAGGAACAACGGCACCGGCTTTTATGGTAGATACAACAAATCTTAAATAACCTTCATGGCTTCGAGCACTAACTTAACCACGAAGAGTACAAAGATAACCCACATGGTGGCCGAAACCTGACTAACGCGATTGCTCAAGGTTTTAATAAGAACGAAGGCGAGCATACCGAATACGATTCCGTGAGCAATGCTGAAAGAGAAAGGCATCATCAGGATGGTGATGAAAGCCGGGAACGATTCGGACATGTCTTGGAAGTTGATGTTGATGACCGAGCTGATCATGAACAAGCCTACGATGATGAGTGCGGGAGCTGTGGCAGCGGCGGGAACCATCAGGAAGAGGGGAGCCAGGAAGAGAGCCAAAGCAAACATGACGGCTGTGCTCAAAGCGGTGAGTCCGGTGCGTCCGCCCGATGCAACACCCGATGTACTTTCCACATACGAGGTTACGGTGCTGGTGCCGAAGATGGCTCCAACAGTCGTGCCCAGTGCATCGGCAAAGAGGGCTTTCTTGATTTGAGGGAAGTTACCTTCTGCATCCAGCATATTGGCTTTGGAAGCTACACCCAACAGGGTACCGATGGTATCGAAGAGATTCACGAACAAGAAAGTGAAAACCACCACCACCATGTCGAGTGTGAAGAGGTGATCCCACTCGAATTGCATAAATACCGGTGCGATGGAAGGGGGCAGAGAGAACAATCCACCTTCGGGCATATGAACCAAACCGAGGATGGCCGCGAAGATGGTAGACACGACGATACCGATGAGAAACGAGCCATGTACGTTCTTAATGAAAAGCACAGCGGTTATGATCAGTCCAAGTGTAGCTACCCAAATGTTGGGGCTTGACAAATCGCCGAGCGTAAGCATGGTGTTGGGGTTGGAAACAATGATGCCGGCATTTTGCAGACCGATGAAGGCAATGAACAAGCCGATGCCCACGGGAATAGCTTCTTTAATGCTTTTGGGGATGGTGTTCACAATGGCTTCGCGAACGTTGAATGCCGTTAGAATCAAGAATATGATACCCTCGATGAATACGGCCGTCAGTGCCATTTGCCATGAATATCCCAATCCCAGTACCACGGAGAAGGCAAAGAAGCTGTTGAGCCCCATGCCGGGAGCTTGAGCAATGGGCAGGTTGGGGATGAGAGCCATGAACAATGTACCCGCAACACTAGCAATGGCTGTGGCTGTGAATAGGGCCGCACGATCCATACCTGCCTGGCTGAGGATATTGGGGTTCACGATGAGAATGTAGGACATTGTGAGGAAGGTAATAATACCCGCCACCACCTCGGTACGCACTGTGGTTCCGTTGTCCTTGAGTTTGAAAAACTTTTCAAGCATACTGCAATAAATAGAGGTTGATAACAAAATTAAAAAAGCCATTTACCTCCTGAGACGTAAATAGCTTAATCGGGTGTAGTGAGTACGGGAATCGAACCCGTATTACATGCGTGAGAGGCATGCGTCCTAACCGTTAGACGAACCCACCTTGAGCACTTGGGTGAAGCCCCATAGCTATCACCTGCGCAAAGGTAGGGGAAACTGAAAAAACAGCAAACTTTCTTAAAAGTTTTTTTGAGGTAGGATTCAAACTCGGGCATCGACGGGTGGCATCCCACGGTACAAAGTCTTCTTTTCAATGTGTCTCGAAGTCCGAAGTCGAAGCTAAGGGAACTCGGCTGCGCAACTTTCGAGGACGGGAGAGGAGTGCAACTCTTGTGAAGCGGTGAAACAAGTTCCTTGAAAGGATAGGAGAAGACAGGAAACCACCGATTTGGACGGCTGAAAGCAAGTCCCGAAGTTGGATTTATATGTACCAAGACTTGAACTATATAAACCAAGATGTGAAGCTTATATTCCATGTCACGATTGAATGCCTTGCGTCGCTGTGTTGCCGATTTTGAGGCTGCAATAAGGCTCATAGTGAACTATGAGTCATGTTCCTGAGCAGCATCGGATGCCGCTCTTCCCAAAGAGTTGAGTTGGAGAGTAGAGGTCGTTGGCTTGCCAAGCGGAGTATCTGCAACTATGTTTGTGGGCTCATGAGAGAATCATTACCTTTGCGGACTTTTACATATAATACGTGGATAAAACGTGAAACAAGACCCGATACAAGAGACCGAACAAATAGAAGTGTACGGTGCGCGCGTGCACAACCTGAAGAATGTGGATGTGACCATTCCCCGAGGAGCCCTTACGGTCATCACGGGTTTGAGCGGCAGCGGCAAGTCGTCCTTGGCGTTCGACACGATTTTTGCAGAAGGTCAGCGTCGTTACATCGAAACTTTCTCGGCCTATGCACGTAATTTCCTGGGCAATCTGGAACGCCCCGATGTGGATAAAATCACGGGATTGAGTCCGGTGATTTCCATTGAGCAGAAAACGACCAATAAGAATCCACGCTCTACGGTGGGCACTACCACCGAGGTGTATGACTATTTGCGCCTGCTTTATGCAAGGGCCGGAACGGCCTATTCCTACCTTACCGGCGAACGAATGGTGAAATATAGCGAAGAGCAGGTTGTGGAACTCATTCGCGATGGCTATATGAATAAGCGCATCTATCTGCTTGCTCCGGTGGTGCGTGCTCGTAAGGGACACTACAAGGAACTGTTCGAACAGATACGTAAGAAAGGCTATCTGTCCGTTCGGGTCGATGGCGAGATTTGCGAAGTGAAGCACGGCATGAAGCTCGATCGCTATAAGAACCACGATGTGGAAGTGGTGATTGATAAGTTAGCTTTGTCGGCCACCATGGACGAAAAGCGGCTGAAACAAAGTGTGGCCACGGCCATGAAGCAGGGCGATGGGCTCATCATGGTGCTCGATGCCGATGCCGACGCGGTGCGCTATTATAGTCGGCAGTTGATGTGTCCCACTTCGGGCTTGTCCTACCGAGAACCTGCGCCCCACAACTTCTCGTTCAACTCCCCACAGGGGGCGTGTCCCAAATGTAAAGGATTGGGTGAGGTGAGCAAAGTCGATGTGGACAAGGTAATACCCGACCGCAATTTGTCGATTGCTGACGGAGCCTTGGCTCCGTTGGGAAAGGCCAAGAAGAGCATGATATTTTGGCAAATCGAGGCTTTGCTCGAACGTTACGAAGCGAGGCTGACTACGCCAGTGAAGGAACTGCCCGATGAGGCCATCGACGAGATTCTGCAAGGCAGTAGCGAAAGACTGCGCATTCGAGCCTCGCTGGTGGGCACTTCGAGCGACTATTACACCACCTTCGAGGGCTTGGTAAAGTACATTCAGATGCTGCAAGAGAAAGATGCCTCGGCCACTGCCCAAAAGTGGGCGGAGCAGTTTGCCGGCATGGCCGTATGCCCCACCTGTCATGGAGCTCGGCTCAACAAAGAAGCGCTGCATTATCGCATTCACGATCGCAACATTCATGAATTGGCCTGTATGGATATCGGCGAACTCTACGAATGGCTGTCGGGGGTGGAGGAGCACTTGGAAGAGAAACAACGACTCATTGCCATTGAAATCTTGAAAGAGATACGTTCCCGACTGAAGTTCTTACTCGACGTGGGTCTGGATTATCTTTCTTTGAACCGCAGTTCGGTAAGTCTGTCGGGAGGAGAGAGTCAACGTATTCGCCTGGCCACACAGATAGGCTCTCAGCTGGTCAATGTGCTGTACATCCTGGACGAACCCAGCATCGGACTGCACCAACGCGACAACCTGCGGCTCATCAAGTCGCTGCAAGATCTGCGCGACGTGGGCAACTCGGTCATCGTGGTAGAGCACGATAAAGACATGATGCTTTCGGCCGACTATGTCATCGACATGGGTCCCAAGGCCGGACGGCTGGGGGGTGAGGTGGTATTTGCCGGTAGTCCGCAAGCCATGCTCAAAGAAAGCACGCTGACGGCACAGTATCTCACCGGTATTCAACAGATTGCCATCCCCGCCCGCCGACGAGAAGGAAACGGTAAGTCCGTTGTACTGAAAGGAGCACGAGGAAACAATCTCAAGGGAGTGACGGTGGAATTCCCATTGGGACGGCTGATTTGTGTCACCGGTGTGTCGGGAAGCGGCAAGTCGACCCTTATCAACGATACGTTGCAACCCATTCTCTCGCAACGGTTCTATCATTCACTGCAAGATCCATTGCCCTATGACGAGGTAGAGGGATTGGAATATATAGACAAGGTGGTCAATGTGGATCAGTCGCCCCTGGGGCGTACTCCGCGCTCTAACCCCGCAACTTATACGGGTGTTTTCGCGGACATTCGCAACCTATTTGTCAACTTGCCCGAAGCCAAGATTCGAGGTTACAAGCCCGGTCGTTTCTCGTTCAACGTCTCGGGAGGGCGGTGTGAGGTTTGTTCGGGCAACGGCTACAAGACGATTGAGATGAACTTCCTACCCGATGTTTATGTGCCTTGCGAGGAATGCCACGGCAAACGCTACAACCGAGAAACGCTCGAAGTTCGATTCAAAGGGAAATCCATTGCCGATGTGTTGGATATGACCATCAATCAGGCCGTGGAGTTTTTCGAGAATGTGCCCCAGATTCTGAATCGCATCAAAGTGCTGCAAGATGTGGGCTTGGGCTATATCAAATTGGGACAATCCTCGACCACACTTTCGGGGGGAGAAAGCCAGCGTGTGAAGTTGGCCACCGAGCTGGCCAAGCGCGATACGGGTAAGACCATGTATATTCTCGACGAACCCACTACCGGCTTGCACTTTGAAGATATTCGAGTGCTGATGGGAGTGCTGGAACGCTTGGTCGATAAAGGGAACACGGTGATTGTCATTGAGCACAATCTCGATGTCATCAAGATGGCCGACTACATTATCGACATGGGGCCCGAAGGTGGACGAGGCGGAGGGCGGTTGATGGCCTGCGGAACGCCCGAAGAAGTGGCTCAAGATTCGGAAGGATACACGGCCCGTTTCTTGCGAGAAGAACTGAAAAACTCGGTTACGACCGAATCGTAATAAACCTTAATTATTACCATCACTATGAAGAGAATCTTTTTGATTGGCTTGTTTCTGCCGCTCATGAGTTGGGGAGTCATGGCTCAGCAACCCAACTTGAACTATCGTTTTTACGGTCAAGTGCGTACCGACTTTTATTACAACAGTCGGGCGAATGCCGAATTGGTCGACGGATTGTTTCATCTCTACCCCAAAGACCGTTTGCTCGATGCGAACGGGAAAGATTTGAATGCTACCCCCGATGGAGGTACTTATCTGCTCTACTCGCGTGTGGGCATGGACATTACATCCAAAGGTAAAACGACGTGGCGGGGCAAAATCGAAGTCGACTTTCGAGGCTCGGGCAGCTCTTATTCCATCTTCCGGTTGCGTCATGCCTTTTTGGAGCACACTTGGAGCGTGGGCAACAAGCGGTGGGTCAAAGTTTTGGTGGGGCAAACCTGGCATCCGTTGTTCGGAACGGTTTATCCCCGTGTGCTCAATCTCGGCACAGGTGCACCCTATCAACCTTTTAGTCGTGCACCGCAGGTGCGTGCTTCTTACGAGATTGGTCCTTGGCAACTGATGATGGCAGCTGTGTGGCAGTCGCAATTCCTTTCACAAGGCATCGACCCCACCAATGCTACCAAGGCGGTGCGCAGCCAAGCCTTCTTGAAAAAAGGCTTGTGGCCCGAATGCTATACAGGTGTGGACTATAAACGTGGCCCGTGGTCATGGGGTGGGGGAGTTGAAGTCTTGTCGCTGAAACCGCGTACAAATAGCATTATGCCCGATGGAAAAATCTATTCGGTGAACGAACGTATCACCACCGTTTCGTGTGAACTGCACGGCAGTTATACCACTCCCCATTGGTTTGTGGCTGGGAAGAGTGTATGGGGAGCCAACCTTACGCAGACACTGAGTTTGGGAGGATTCGGTATCAGCAACATTGATTCTGCCACCGGTCGACAAGAATATACTCCGCTGCGATACAGTACTTCGTGGATCAATGCTGTGCACGGAGTCAAGTGGAAAAAAGGCATTTTCGCCGGCTACGCCAAGAATCTGGGAACGTCGCAGCCATTGGCTACCGGTACAGTGTTGTATGGCACAGGTACGGAGCTTGACCGGTTGTCGACCGTAGGTCTTGAATTGTCGTACAATAAGTCTAATTGGCAAATTGGAGCAGAATATACCCTCACGATGGCCCATTACGGCAATTTGAATCGTGAATCCGGGCAAGTGTCGTCCACACATGCTGTTTGCAATCACCGAATTGTAGGAGTAGCCATTTGGTCGTTTTAGGCAGATGAAAACTGAAAATAAAGATTCACTCGGTGTTTCGTAAATTGCCATAGCCCCCTTCCCAGGCAGTTTTTTCGTGTTTCGTGAAATGGAAATAGGAAATAAATCTATATTTGCAGATGATAACATTAAGAAACCATAACCAATCATTCACTTTAATCCATTAAAACTATGTTTGAAAAACATCCTAAGGGCCTAATTGCAGCCGCTTTAGCCAATTTGGGAGAACGCTTCGGCTTCTACACCATGATGGCTATCCTCGTGCTCTTCCTGCAAGCCAAGTTCGGACTTAGCGGAACAGATGCAGGGGACATTTATTCGTATTTTTACTTTGCCATCTATATATTGGCATTAGTGGGCGGTATGATTGCCGACCGCACACGCAAGTACAAAGAGACAATTCTCTGTGGTATTGTTTTGATGGCCATCGGTTATCTTTTGTTGGCCATTCCCACAGGTGTTACTCCCGACAACCGTACTAAATTGTTGGTGATGACTTGTGCCAGCTTGTTTGTGATAGCTTTCGGTAACGGACTTTTCAAAGGAAACTTGCAAGCCATCGTGGGACAAATGTATGACAATCCCAAATACGCTTCCATGCGCGACTCGGGCTTCTCGCTCTTCTATATGTTTATCAATATCGGAGCCATTTTTGCTCCCTTTGCCGCTGTGGGTGTGCGCAACTGGTGGCTCGGTAAGCAAGGTTTCGCATACAATGCAGACCTGCCTGCTCTTTGTCATGGGCAATTGCAAGGAACCATCACTCCCGAAGCTGCTGAAAAGTTTCAGGTAATGGCTAGTGAAGCGATGGGAGGTACTCCCGTTGCCGATCTCACAGCCTTCGCCAACGATTATTTGAGTGCTTTCAACACCGGCTTCCACTATGCATTCGGTGTGGCTATCTTTGCCATGCTGATTTCCATTACCATTTATCTGCTGAATAAGAAAAACTTCCCCGATCCTGCCAAGAAAGCCGCTTCCACAGTATCTGCACAAGAAATCGAAATGGGAGCTGCCGAGGTTCGCCAACGCATTTATGCTTTGTTCGCTGTGTTCGGTGTGGTAATCTTTTTCTGGTTCTCTTTCCACCAAAACGGTTTGACGTTGACATTCTTTGCCAAGGAATATACCGATTTGACCTTGTTCGGTAAACCCATTTCGGCCGAGTTGTTCCAATCGCTTAACCCGTTCTTCGTAGTCTTCCTCACCCCTGTGGTGATGTGGATCTTCGAATGGCAGCGTAAGCGTGGTGCAGAACCATCGACTCCCAAGAAGATTGCTATCGGTATGGGTATTGCCGCATTGGGATTCGTAGTTATGACCATTGGTTCCTACCTATACGATTTGCCTTTGCATGAGGAAGTATTGGCTGCCGGCTCTTCTTCGGTGAAAGTAACTCCGTTCTTACTCATTCTCACCTATTTCATTCTTACAGTGGCCGAGTTGTATATCTCTCCGCTGGGCATTTCGTTTGTGTCCAAAGTGGCCCCTCCCAAGTATCAAGGTATCATGCAAGGAGGTTGGCTCGGTGCAACGGCTTTGGGTAATAAGCTTTTAGTACTTGGTGCTATGTTGTATGAGTCAATTCCCATTTGGATGACATGGGCTGTTTTCGTGGTAGCTTGCGTCATTTCGATGTGTACCATGATATTCATGTTGAAGTGGCTGGAACGCATTGCTAAATAAAGCTTTCGGTTGAAACGTTTTGAATAAGGGCGAGCGGAATTTTATTTCCTGCTCGCCCTTTTCTGTGTTAAGAGTAGAATGAAACCGAACTACTTTTAGTAGAATTGAAAACGGCCTTTTCTTCGCTTGAAACGTGTAGGTAGTTACTTCGGTGAGTGTGGGAGATGGCCTCTCAAAATATCGGCACATGGTAGTTTTCATGCCTTGTTTTTGTACCTTTGACTCGTTGAAACCCGATGGACAAGCTACCCCCTTTGTGTGGTGATGAAAGGGAGCTAAACTGTTGAGCATCCATAGAAGAGAAAGATATGAGAAAGAAACTCTGCCCGCAATGTAAAATCTCGTCGCTATTTGTGAAGAACTCCCATGGCGAGCGATTGTTGGTCTACGTTCTGAACGATGGAACCGTTGTACCCAAATACGAAACGGATTCCATCGAAGGCTTTGACCTTACGGTGATTTACTGCTTGGGCTGCTCGTGGAGTGGGTCGCCGCAGCGATTGTTGGAGCGAGGATTCTGAGGTTATTCCCCTTTGAGGAAAGAGGGAGTCTATTTAATAGGCAGCTCGGTATTTACCCTCTTCCTTCTCTTCGATCATACTGAGATAGGAGGTGTAGCGTGATTGGCTGATGGCGTGTTGTTCCACTGCTTCTCTGACGGCGCATTGCGGTTCGCGTCGGTGCGTACAATTGCCAAAGCGGCAATGTTTGGATGTACTGAAAATTTCGGGAAAGTAATGACCTATCTCCTCCACTTCCATATCGAACGTTCCAAAGCCTTTGATGCCCGGAGTGTCAATGATATAGCCACTTTGCGATTCGTCAATGGGAAACATTTCCGAGAAAGTGGTGGTATGCATTCCTTTTTTGTGGTAATCGGATATTTCGCCGGTTCTAACCTCCGCGTGGGGTAGCAGTGTGTTGATGAGAGTCGATTTACCCACACCCGAATGGCCGGCAAAGAGTGTGATACGGCCTTCCAGTTCCTGTTTGATAAGGTCTATCCCTCGGTTTTCCCTTGCCGAGATATGGAAGCAAGGGTAGCCGATTTGGGAATAAAGGTGGGTCAAGGCTTCCAAATAACGACTGTCGTCTTCATCGTATAGGTCGATTTTGTTGAACACGAGCTTGACCGGGATGCGATAGGCCTCGGCCGAAGCCAGGAAGCGATCAATAAACGTAGTCGAAGTTTCGGGATAATTCACCGTAACCACCAACAGACACTGATCAAGATTGGCCGCCAGGATATGCGATTGCTTGGAGAGATTGGACGAACGACGAATGATGTAGTTCTTTCGATCCTCTATCTCGGTGATGAATGCTGTGCCCTCGGTATTCAAACTGATGTGCACAATATCGCCCACAGCCACCGGATTGGTGCTTTTTATTTCTTTTAGACGAAAGTTTCCTTTTATCTTACATTCCACGATAACTCCCTCTTGGGTCTTTACGTGATACCAGCTACCGGTGTTTTTGATGACGATTCCTTTCACAGCAGGGGAAGAGGTGAAGATGAAGTAAAGGGTATGAATGCGCTTCATACCCTTCGTTCTTGTTTTATACGGTCATGATTTCTTTTTCTTTCTCAACCAGCATATCCTCGATTTGTTTGATATACTTGTCGTGAATCTTCTGCAGCTTGGCCTCGGCATTCTTTTGTTCATCCTCGGCCAATCCGTCTTTCACGGCCTTTTTCAAGGCATCGATGCCGTCTCGACGTGCATTCCGTACGCTGACTTTAGCCGTTTCGCCCTCGGATTTACATTGTTTGGAAAGTTGCTTACGGCGTTCCTCGGTCAGGGGAGGGATGCCCAGGCGGATAATTTCCCCATTGTTCTCGGGCATGATTCCGAGGTCTGAGTCGATAATGGCCTTTTCTATGGGGCGAAACATACTCTTGTCCCACGGTTTGATGGCGATGCTACGAGCGTCGGGCGTTGTCACGGCTGCTACATTGCTGATGGGTACCATGCTGCCATAGGAGTCTACACGGATGCCATCCAGGAGTCGAGTGCTGGCTTTGCCTGCACGGATGTGTGCCAATGATTCTTCCAAGTACATGATGGCCATGTCCATCTTTTCTTGGGCATGGTCGAGGCAAGTCTTAACGTCGGTCATGTGCGATATGTTCTTTTGAGTGATTAGATGCTTGATACAGGGCAAAAGTAGGCTATTTTTTCGTACTCTGCAATAAACGGCCTGTGCTTTCCCTCTTTAGAAGGGATGACAGATAAATTAGCTATCTTTGCCAACGATATTTCCAAGAAGAAAAAAACGAATTGACTACATACTTAACACAAAGTTTCATTTATGGCAGACGACAAGAAGATTATCTTTTCGATGGTGGGAGTAAGCAAGGCTTTCCAACCCAATAAGAATGTATTGAAAGACATCTACCTCTCGTTCTTTTACGGTGCTAAGATCGGTATCATCGGTTTGAACGGATCGGGTAAATCAACGCTCTTGAAAATCATAGCCGGACTGGAGAAATCCTATCAAGGCGAAGTGGTGTTCTCGCCCGGTTACTCCGTGGGCTATCTGGCTCAAGAACCCCATCTGGACAACACCAAGACGGTGAAAGAAGTTGTGATGGAAGGCGTACAACCCATTGTGGATGCCTTGACCGAATACGAAGAGATTAACCAAAAATTCGGCTTGCCCGAATACTACGAGGACCAAGATAAGATGGATGCCCTCTTTGCTCGCCAAGGCGAGTTGCAGGACATCATTGACGCCACCGACGCATGGAATTTGGATTCTAAGCTCGAACGAGCCATGGACGCTTTGCGCTGTCCGCCCGAAGACCAATGTGTGGAGCACCTTTCCGGAGGAGAACGCCGTCGGGTGGCCTTGTGTCGTTTGCTCTTACAAAAGCCCGATATCTTGCTTCTTGACGAACCTACCAACCACTTGGACGCCGAGTCCATTGACTGGCTGGAGCAACATTTGCAGCAATACGAAGGAACCGTCATTGCCGTGACCCACGACCGCTACTTCTTGGATCACGTAGCCGGTTGGATTCTCGAGCTCGACAGAGGCGAAGGCATTCCTTGGAAAGGAAACTACTCATCGTGGCTCGACCAAAAGACCAAGCGAATGGAGATGGAAGAGAAGACTGCCAGCAAACGCCGAAAGACCTTGGAACGCGAACTTGAGTGGGTGCGTATGGCTCCCAAGGCTCGTCAGGCCAAGGGAAAAGCTCGCTTGAACTCCTATGATAAGCTGCTCAATGAGGACGTGAAAGAAAAGGAAGAGAAACTCGAAATCTTCATACCCAACGGTCCACGTTTGGGAAACAAAGTAATCGAAGCCAAGCATGTGGCTAAGGCCTATGGCGATAAGCTCTTGTTCGACGATTTGAACTTCATGCTTCCTCCCAACGGAATCGTAGGTGTAATCGGTCCCAACGGCGCAGGTAAAACAACTCTCTTCAGGCTCATCATGGGATTGGAGCAAGTCGACAAAGGCGAGTTTGAAGTAGGCGAAACCGTCAAAGTGGCCTATGTTGACCAGCAACATAAAGACATCGACCCCGGTAAGAGCGTTTACCAAGTCATCTCGGGGGGCAGTGAGCTCCTGCGCTTGGGCGGGCGAGATGTCAACGCACGTGCCTACCTTTCGCGATTCAACTTCTCGGGTGCCGATCAAGAGAAACTTTGTGGAGTCCTTTCGGGAGGTGAACGAAACCGTTTGCACTTGGCCATGGCACTGAAGGAAGAAGGAAACGTTTTGCTGCTCGACGAACCGACCAACGACATTGATGTGAATACACTTCGTGCGCTGGAAGAAGGTTTGGAAGCCTTTGCCGGTTGTGCAGTTGTCATCTCGCACGACCGCTGGTTCCTCGATCGCATCTGTACACACATCTTGGCTTTCGAGGGCGATTCAAATGTGTTCTACTTTGAAGGCTCGTATTCCGAGTATGAAGAAC
>JAXFUC010000104.1:0-8258 GCA_034176395.1 Bacteroides sp.
AAAATGTTGTGAATGCCAATACTTCCTTCGATATAAGGCACCTTGGGGTCCATGACAAAAGCGGTGTACTCTCCATTTCTTTGTGGGAAGCGGAAGAGGTTTGGATTTTGGCTGATGAATGGATTGTTCTTGTCGGTCAACGTTCCCCACAATGCACGCAGGCGGAACATTTCTCTCCATTTGAGTTTGCGAATGAGTGGTATTCGATTCAAAAGCTTACCGTTCATATCGTAGGAGATGGAGGCAGACGCAAAACGGTCGTTCAAAAACTCCATATTGTTGATCAAGGCAAAAGTTTCTCGCTGTGTAATGTAGGACAAATTTGCTTCGGGCAGTATCAGCAGAGGGAAGGGCACGGTGTTCCATTCGGCTCCGGCCTTAAGACTGAAGTCTATCTTGCCCCAAGACGAAGGAAGCCACAGCCGCTTCCAGAAAGAGGCTTCGGTGCGTTGAAAACTATATTCGCCTCCCAGTACGCCCTTGAATCCCATGGTGTGGCTCAGTGTGATGATAGGGGCATCCAGTGACACCGGTATGCGCCTTTGCTTGGAGTTGACGAACGACTCGCCCGGGGCATAGCGCAGGGTGAAGTTTGCTTCGGTGGTGGTGATGTCATGAATGCGAGTGCCTGCGTCGTTGTTGCGAAGGTATTCCAAACGACCGGCCGGCTCATCGTTGCGGTGGCGCAGCATGGCTTTAACTCCAAAACCCGAAGAAGATTCCAACTCATAGTTTAAGGCAGTGGTACGGATGTAGGACATTTGATCTACTTTGGTAGCCTTAAAAGCTAAGAATACGTTGTCTTTGTCGGTAAAGAGAAACTTGTCCATGGGCGACATGACATCATAGCTATGGGTGGCTGATATGAAGTGCTTGGGATATTCCCAAACAACATAGTCGCGTTTGTTGAACGAGTAAGTCAGCGTTCCGCTGTATTTCCAACGTCGGTCTCGAAGTCCATAGGCCACATATCCGTTGGCCAGCCAGTGAGGATGGAGGTTGGCCGTGGTCATTCCACTGATTCTGAAACGTGTACCATCCATAAAATTGCTCGATACCATGGTGTTGATGGGACCTATGTCCACTTTGCTGGGTGTGTCCTTGGTTCCGGTTTCCACAAAGTTCTCCACCAATGCCTTTACTCCAAAGACCAAGTACTTGAATCCGGGTATGTTTTCGAGTTGTTTCATGAACAAATCCATGCTCGATTCGGTCTTGGTGAGGGGCACTTGCCGTATCTCCGCCCAGTATTCATCGCTCTTGGACAGCATATCGGCTTCCTTGATGACATCTCCTTTGAAGCGGAAGAGTCTGGGTTCAATGGGGGTAAAGGCGTAGTTGGTGTGCGTAGTGGTACGCTCCACTTGCAGAGCACCGAAGTTCGAGTTTCCGGTGAGTGCCAAGTCCACGGTGATATTGTCATCGGTCAGAACCCATTGTCCGTTTTCCTGCGGTTTGAATTCTTGAAGAATATCCATGCGTTCCACAAAGTTCACCCCGGTGTTCTTGGGAAGGTTCATGGTACATCGTTTAACTTGGTAGGTGGAGTCGTCTTTCACATACAAATGCCCCGTAAAGCCGAAGTCTTGAGAGTTCTGCGGTACGAAACTGAGATGCACGCAGCGATGGTTGTCGATCATCAGCGTGTCCATGAGGTAGAATTTGTAGAAGGAGATGGCGCCGCTACCGATGGGACTTACAAAACGTCGCTGTAGCAATCGGATTTCATCGTCGTAAAGGTCGATGTTGGCAAAGGCATCCTTGAGTACGGTTTCGAGCATATCGCCCGTGGAGAAGAAGTCTTCGATTCCGTTGGACCGTTTTCCCTTGATGATGGTCTTTTTGTTCTCGGGCTGCTTACGGTAAATCACTTGTGAAGCTGTCTCTTGTACGGAAATGGGAAGTATGAGGCGGTTGTTGGTGGGCGAAGTCTCCACCTGATCTTTTAGAAAAGCATACTTCTTGTAGATACCTTTCTCCAATTTCTCGGGCGTGAGGTCGTTGATGGACAACTTCATCTTCTCGTATTTGTCATAGCGGTAGTATTCGTTGTCTTCCATCTTGTTTTTCCGTTTATGCGCTATGACCTGACGCATGAAATCCACCGCAGGATTGTTCTTGCGCGAGTATTTCTCGCGTTGTGGCTTCACGACCAACTCATTCAGCATCACGTTGTCGGGCGACAAGCGAATTTGCAATGTGTTGGTATAGCCCGGAATGTCGATAATCTTGGTGACGTATCCCACGGCCGACACGATAAGTCGTTCGCCTTTTCGGCGTGCAGGGAGTGAGAATTGTCCGTCTATATCGGTCACAGTACCCACTTCTTTGTCGTTTTCGTAATACACCGATACATAGAGTAGTGGTTCTTTGTTTATCGAGTCGGTGACAATGCCTTTAAGGGTTTGTGCCTGCGATATGAGGGGAAGTAGATATAGAATCGAGGATATGAGCCACGTAAGCCGATTTTTTCTTTTCATATAAAACCCAATTGGTATATGGGTGCAAAAATAAGAATAATAGGGCATACGTCGGAGGATATAACGTTTTTTACCGAATCTGTTAGTTTGTGCTACATTTCTGCGCTTTTGTCTTTGCGATGGTGACTTTTTGTTCCGAGGCATCAAGAAACAAAGTCCGGGCGAACTCACTTCGGCCGGACTTCTTTGAAATAAACTTGGCAGAGTTTATTTACTAACAAACTTTCTTTGAAATCACAGAAGTGAATACAATGAGAAGAGCAAAGCTCTATCATCAGATTCAACGCTTTTTCCTCGAAAGCCTGAACGTAGAATGAGTATGTGGCAGGTCTTCTGACTCGTTCCGTTACAAACGCCTTCCCGGCAAACGCCAGTGGCTTTAGAATGAATGCAACACGGATAGGAACACACAGCAGCGGGACTGTTCAGGATTCTCACCTGATTCCCTTTTAATCACTTTCCTTGCAGAAGGAGGAGTGAACCAATACGCTGCAAAGGTAGTGGCTTCGCTTGGGAAAAGCAAACGTTTGATGACATAAAATAGATTTAATGTGAGGTTTGGTGATAAGTAAGACGATACTCATTTGAAAGGCCGGTTGCTGAGGGTGAACTCTTCCGGATTTCAGTATTCCGATCAAAGGGAGAGGATAGAAAAAAAACGTCTCTGTGTGTTCCTTCTGAAGAAAGTGGGAGAAGAAGCGTTCTTGATTTTCTTTATAATGAACGGAAGGGTTGGTGGGGGCGCTAAATAGTAAGGTTTCAATGAGTAAGGGCTTAAAAATGAATATGTCGACGACCGTGGAAATGACTAAAAGATATTGAGCGGATAAAGACCTGCACTTGGGGCGGTAGGTATAGGCACTTTGGTCGGTAAGTGTAGGCAATTGGTGAGACGAGTGTTTTGTGGTTGAATAACGACTGAAAAGTGTCGAACTTGAATAAAGAAAGGGGAGAGATTTGCGCCATGGTAGGTGGGAGAGATAATGGCGAAGGAACTAAATGATACGCAGGGTTGTTCTTTGGGAGAAGAGGAGGTGGGCACTACTTCGAGAATAGTTATGTGATTTTTCAGACATTCCCTTTTGAATTTCAAAGGAAAGGCTTATCTTTGCGCACCGAAATGTGACCATTACACACTATTTACCAAGATAGTAACCAGAATAACAAAACTTATTAAAGGAAGAATTTGCAATGAAAAAAGGTATTCACCCAGAATCGTATCGTCCGGTTGTGTTCAAAGATATGTCCAATGGCGATATGTTCTTGTCCAAGTCTACGGTAGCCACAAAGGAAACCATTGAGTTCGAGGGCGAAACTTACCCGCTGTTGAAGGTTGAAATCTCAAATACATCTCACCCTTTCTATACAGGTAAGTCAACGTTGGTAGACACTGCGGGTCGTGTAGATAAGTTCATGAGCCGTTACGGTGACCGTAAGAAGAAATAAGAGTTTCAAGCAATCGGCGTCCGATTCTTGATAAAAGCGAAAGCGACCATCCAACTAAAGGTGGTCGCTTTCGCTTTTATTGCCCCATAAGCAAGGGCAGATCTGCTCTCGAATCTCCGAGGCGATCATTCCGTTGCGGGTTCGTCTGTTTGCAAAGGCCGAAAGCGGAATGACTCGGGGTCGATGGGCGAGAGAGTGATATGTTTGTTTTGCCTATACTTGGACAGCACTTTATGGGCGGTTTTTGCTAACTTGCTCTCGTCTGTTGAGAAATAGACAACACACGTGGCATTGGCCTGTGCACCGACAGATTCTAAGTAAACCTTCAGTTGAGAACTGTACTGTTCGCGTCCTTGTAGGAAACCTTCCGAGGTGAGCCGGGCGTTTTCCAACGGTTGAATTTCGGTGAAGTAAACGATGGTGTCGACAAACGAAGCCGATAAACCAAAAGCATAAATCGGTCCGGTCGTCTTCTTAGGTTTTTGGGCCAAAGCCACCGAAGTCGTAATCACAAGTAAGAATGCTATCCATAGGCTACTTCTTCTCTTCATCATGTCTGTACTTTTATAGGTTCGTATGGTTTGTTTAGGGACAAAAATACATCATTTTCCGTGGGAAATGCAAACTTTTTGGTAGCGATGAGTTGTCGTGTGCTATTCTTCCCATCTGTCTTCGGATAGGAAAGAGTGTAGATTGAAAGCGAAGTTCGCAGAGGCAATAAAAAAGAGACACATCTCCGCTGTGTGTGAGATGTGTCTCTTCAGAAGTTGGGCTATTTGGACTCGAACCAAAAATGACAGGACCAGAATCTGTAGTGTTACCATTACACCATAGCCCAATGAACTTTCTTTGCGTTTGCAAAGATAAAGCAAAGAAATGAAAGCAGGCAAGAAAATGAAGGTAAATGTGCATGTTTTGTTTTCGATGCATCCGAAGTGAGGAACATCGTTCTCAAGACCTTGAAAGGGAGAGCGGAAAACGGAGGCCGGAGAATACCCGGTTTTGCGTGCAAATATGAAAAAACAGCGTATCTTTGCCACGGTCGTCTGACGGGCAGGAGGCGAACAATAAGTGCGAGAAGTTTGTTTCTTCATCAACACCGATCAAACTATTCAAGAACCAAACATTTAAGTCAATCCACACCGAATGGAAAAAACTAAGATCTTGATCGAAAAGATTAAAGAAGGTATACAAGAGAAGAAAGGGAAAAAGATTGTAGTGGCCGATCTTACCGGCATCGAAGAAAGCGTTTGCAAGTTCTTCGTCATTTGCGAGGGGAATTCGCCCAATCAAATTGCGGCCATTGTGGATTCGATCAAAGACACGGTACGCGAAGAAGCCGGCGCCAAACCCTTGTTCGTAGACGGACTGCGCAATGCCGAATGGGTGGCCATGGATTATGCCGATGTATGGGTGCATGTGTTTCTGCCCGAGACAAGAGCCTACTACAACTTGGAAACTCTGTGGGCCGATGCTCGTTTGAACCGTATTCCCGATTTAGACTAACTCAGCCGATATGGATAATAAAAGCAATCGCACGAGCCTGCCCAAGTTCAACTTGAGCTGGCTTTATATGTTTATCGCTCTGGGGCTATTTTTCTTATTATTTTTGGGCGAAGAGACCGGAAGCAATGTGAAAACCGTAGAGTATAGCGAGTTTCAGAATTACGTAGCCGGTGGTTATATAGATAAGGTGGTGGCCTACGATGATAAAACTGTCAACGCTTTTATAACCAAGGAAGCGGTGCCGACGGTTTTCAAAGTAAATGCTGCCAAGGCGGGAGCAGAATACAAGGTGATATGCAACGCTCCTTCTACTGACAAACTGGACGAATTTCTGCAATCGGAACGCCAAGCCGGTCATTTTCAAGGAAAGGTCGATTACCAAGTGAAGTCGGGCTTCTTCTCTTCCGTGCTTATTCAGTTGCTGCCCCTTGTCTTCGCCATTGGACTTTTCATGTTCTTCATGCGCCGCATGAGTGGAGCTGCCGGAGGTGGACCGGGCGGAGTATTCAATGTGGGCAAATCTAAAGCCCAGCTTTTTGAGAAGGGGAGCAATGTCAAAGTTACCTTCAAGGACGTGGCCGGGCTAGCAGGTGCTAAACAGGAAATTGAAGAGATTGTGGAGTTTCTGAAGGCTCCCGAGAAATATACCGAGCTGGGAGGGAAAATTCCTAAGGGGGCTTTGCTCGTAGGCCCTCCGGGAACTGGTAAGACGTTGTTGGCCAAAGCAGTGGCCGGTGAAGCCAATGTGCCTTTCTTCTCCTTGGCTGGATCGGACTTTGTGGAAATGTTCGTTGGGGTGGGAGCCTCTCGTGTGCGCGACCTCTTCAAACAAGCCAAGGAAAAAGCCCCCTGCATAGTGTTTATCGACGAAATCGACGCAGTGGGTCGTGCGCGCGGTAAGAATCCTGCTATGGGGGGCAATGACGAGCGTGAGAATACGCTGAATCAACTTTTGACTGAGATGGATGGCTTTGGCTCGAACAGCGGAATCATCATTCTTGCGGCAACCAACCGTGTGGATGTACTCGATAAAGCGTTGTTGCGTGCCGGACGTTTCGACCGCCAAATCCATGTGGACCTGCCCGACTTGAATGAACGCAAAGAGGTATTTGGTGTTCATTTGCGCCCCATTAAGATTGACGAGAGTGTGGATGTGGATTTACTGGCACGCCAAACTCCCGGTTTCTCCGGGGCAGACATTGCCAATGTATGTAATGAAGCAGCCTTGATAGCTGCCCGACACGGAAAGAACTTTGTAAGCAAGCAGGACTTCCTGGATGCGGTGGATCGAATCGTGGGCGGCCTGGAAAAGAAAACCAAGATAACCACAGAAGCCGAACGTCGTGCCATTGCTCTGCACGAGGCCGGACATGCAAGCATTTCGTGGCTGCTTGAGCACGCCAATCCGTTGATTAAGGTAACCATCGTTCCTCGAGGAAGAGCCTTGGGAGCTGCTTGGTATTTGCCCGAGGAGCGACAAATCACCACCAAGGAACAGATGCTTGACGAGATGTGCGCCACCTTGGGAGGTCGGGCTGCGGAAGACTTGTTCTTAGGTCGTATTTCCACCGGAGCCATGAACGATTTGGAACGCGTAACCAAGCAGGCTTATGGTATGACTGCCTACCTGGGTATGAGCGATAGACTTCCCAACCTCTGCTATTACAATAACGATGAGTACTCGTTTAACAAGCCTTACAGCGAGAAAACAGCCGAACTCATCGACGAAGAAGTGAAGCGGATGGTTAATGAACAATACGATCGTGCCAAACAAATATTATCCGAACATAAAGAGCAGCACAACGCATTGGCGCAACTGCTGATAGAGAAAGAAGTGATCTTTGCCGAGGATGTGGAGCGCATATTCGGCAAGCGTCCTTGGACTTCTCGTTCGGAGGAAATTATGGCTGCCCAAGCTAAGGCGGCAGAAGTGTCGGCCGGCGATTTACCCTCTTCGGACGAAGGAGAGGAGGTTACTCACTCTTAAAATAGGGCTTATCATGAAAAGTAATTTCGCTCAGCGCATCGTCACCGGTGGCATATTCGTTGCAGTTCTCGTGGGCTGTATCTTGTTTTCCCCAATCAGTTTCGGAACGCTTTTCTTAGCAATAAGCGCTTTGTCTATCTTTGAATTCGGACAATTGGTCAATCGGTCTGAAGGGGTTCAAATGAATAAACTGATTTCCATGCTGGGTGGAGCCTATCTTTTCCTGGCAGTGATGAGCTATGCCATTGATGCTTCTACGATAGGTATCTTTGTGCCCTATATTTTACTTTTGCTGTATCTATTTATCAGCGAATTGTATTTGAAGCGTGAGAATCCTATTCTCAATTGGGCGCATGCCATGCTTAGTCAGCTGTATATAGGGCTTCCGTTTGCACTGCTCAATGTATTGGCCTTTCAATCAAATTCTCCGAGTGGTGAAGTATCTTTCAATCCTATACTACCGTTGTCTGTATTCATTTTCTTATGGTTGAGCGATTCGGGTGCTTACTGCTTTGGAACGTTGTTTGGAAAGCACCGATTGTTCGAACGCATTTCTCCTAAAAAGTCGTGGGAGGGTTTCATAGGCGGTTGTTTAGTGGCTGTGGGTGCTTCTTTGATTTTGTCCCATTTCTTCCCTTTTCTAACTGTGGCTCAATGGGTGGGATTGGCATTGGTTGTTGTAATCTTTGGAACGTGGGGAGATCTCACCGAGTCGTTGTTGAAACGTCAGTTACAGATTAAGGATTCAGGCAATATCTTGCCGGGACATGGAGGTTTGCTCGATCGTTTTGTCAGTGCACAGTTGGCCATTACTGCCTCTTTGGCCTATATTCACTTAA
>JAXFUC010000105.1:0-3868 GCA_034176395.1 Bacteroides sp.
CAGTCGGTGGTCAACCATCTGCTGGGCAAGGAGGTTTGTCTTTGCGATGGTGAGAGTGCCACCGTGACCAACTGGGCTATGGATAAAATTTTAGGGAAGCTCTAAGCTTCCCTAAATCAATTCCGGCAGTATTTGCATATACTTACTGAAAGTCTTTCAATTCTTCTTTCAAGCGTTTACGAATAAAGAACAGCCTGCTCTTTACTGTTCCCATAGGTAACTTCAGCTTATCGGCAATTTCCCGATACTTAAATCCGGCCACAAACATCTGGAACGGAACTTTCATGTCATCGGGAATTGAGTTGATGGTTCGGTGTAGCAGCTTCATATCGTACATCGTCTCGAAGCGGTCGCTTTCCCCATCTTCAATCAAACTCTGCTGTTGCAATGAATAATTATCGTCGATAATGTTCATCTCGCGCACAGTACGACGGTAGTTATTGATGAAGATGTTTCTCATAATCGTGTAGAGCCACCCCTTTAGGTTCTTGGCATGCACGAACTTGTCTTTGTTATCCAAGGCCTGTAACACACAATCTTGCACCAAGTCGTTAGCCGAATCTCGATTGGCGGTCAACTTGTAGGCAAAGCGGTGTAAATCCGCTTCCACAGCCAATATCCCTTGTGTGAATTCTTGCTTCTCTATCATCGTATCGTTGAATTTTAGTTTTTCTTTTTATCTACGATGCAAAGTTGCCCCATATTCTCCAAGAAATAAATGGCAATTCTTCCGACTTATTTGGCCATTCTTCCCGACAACAGACAAATGTTGTTAATCGAATAAACTCAAACGCTTCTTACGCACTTCATCCAAAGCAAGCATTTCCCGCTGGAACAATCCACTTTTATCGCGCAAGCTACGGTATTCCTCCTCCAACTCTTTAACTAACTCGCTCTTCTGATCGGGATTAAGCAGGCGCGAAGCCACCCCGGCATTCTGCGAAGCATCCTTCAAATGCACCACCGGAGCACTATACACCGGAGCGATTTTCAAGGCCGTGTGCATCTTCGAAGTGGTTGCCCCACCTATGAGTAGCGGTATGTCCAACCCTGCTTTTTCCAACTCGGCTGCCACATGAGCCATTTCCTCCAAGGAAGGAGTAATGAGTCCGCTCAGTCCTATCATATCGACCTTTTCCTCGATGGCTCGCTGCACAATGATCTCGGCAGGCACCATCACGCCCAAGTCTATCATCTCATAACCGTTGCAAGCCATCACCACGGCAACGATATTCTTACCAATGTCGTGCACATCGCCTTTTACCGTGGCCAGTAGCACCTTACCGGCCGAATTCGTACCCACGACTTTTTCTTGTTCAATGATGGGCTGCAAAATGGCCACGGCCTTCTTCATCGTACGAGCCGTCTTCACCACTTGTGGTAAGAACATCTTCCCCGCACCAAACAGTTCGCCCACATGGTTCATACCATCCATCAGCGGTCCTTCAATGACATCGACAGCCTTATCGTAGAGCGGCAATGCTTCGGCCAAATCCTCTTCCAAGAAATCTCCTATTCCTTTGGTCAAGGCATATTTCAAACGCTCTTGCACCGCTTCCTGTCTCCAAGCCAATTTGCTCGAGTCGGTATTATCGGCAGCCGATTGTCCCTCACGTTCCTTCTTCAACCTCTCGGCCAGTTCGATAAGCCTTTCCGAAGCATCGGACCGACGATTCAGCACCACATCCTCGATCTTTTCCAACACCTCGGTCGGCAAATCGGTATAAAGCACCGATGCTCCCGGATTCACGATCCCCATATCCATGCCTACACCTATGGCATGGTAAAGAAACACCGCGTGCATGGCTTCGCGAATGTAATCATTGCCCCGAAATGAGAACGATAAATTACTGATACCTCCACTGATATGAGCTCCCGGTAGGTTCTGCTTAATCCATCGAGTAGCTTCAATAAAGTCGACCGCATAGTTGTTATGTTCCTCCATTCCCGTAGCAATGGCCAGTACGTTGGGATCGAAGATAATATCGTGCGGATTGAAACCCACCTCGTCTACCAACAGACGATAGGCACGCGAGCACACCTCTATCTTGTGTGTGGCCGTATCGGCTTGCCCCTTCTCGTCGAAAGCCATAACCACTACGGCCGCACCAAATTGCTTCACTCGACGGGCGTGCTCAAGAAACTCGGCTTCTCCTTCCTTCAGCGAAATGGAGTTGACCACCGATTTGCCTTGCAGGCATTTGAGCCCGGCTTCGATTACTTCCCATTTTGACGAGTCGATCATAATCGGTACACGGGCAATTTCGGGTTCCGACATCACCAAGTTCAGAAAGGTGGTCATTTCCTCACGGGCATCAAGCAGACCGTCGTCCATGTTGATGTCAAGAATCAACGCCCCGTCTTCCACCTGTGTGCGAGCAATGGAGAGTGCTTCTTCGTATTTCTTTTCCTTGATGAGTCTAAGAAACTTGCGAGAACCTGCTACGTTACATCGCTCGCCCACGTTGACGAAGTTTATCTCAGGCTTAACATCGAGCAGTTCCAAGCCCGAAAGCCACATCGAATTGGGCTTTTCCACCGGAACATGGGGCTTAGCATGAGCCACAAGTTCCCCGTAGCGAGCAATATATTCATGGGTCGTTCCGCAACAACCGCCAATGATATTCACCAAGCTCTCGGACAAGTATTCTTCGATTTCCTGAGCCATATCCTCGGGCGTTTGGTCATACTGACCCAAACTGTTGGGCAATCCAGCATTGGGATATGCACTGATGTAATAAGGAGCTCGCGTAGCCAACTGTTTGAGGAAAGGTTTCAACTGAGCTGCTCCAAACGAACAGTTCAGCCCCACCGAAAAGACAGGTGCGTGCTGCACCGATGCCAAGAAAGCCTCAAGCGTTTGTCCCGAGAGAGTGCGCCCACCAATATCGCTCACCGTAACCGATAGCATGATGGGAACTTCCCGACCTACGGTTTCCATGGCTTGGGTAGCCGCATGGAGGGCAGCTTTTGCATTCAACGTATCGAAAATCGTTTCGATGAGCAGAAGGTCCACACCGCCTTCAAGCAGTGCTTCCATCTGTTGCCGGTAAGACAAGGTCAAGTCGTCGTAGGTCAGGGCACGAAAGGCCGGATTGTTCACATCCGGACTCATCGAAGTAGTTTTGTTCGTAGGCCCCACAGAACCGGCCACGAATCGTGGCTTTTGAGGATTGCGTGCGGTATATTCGTCTGCCAAATCGCGAGCCAATTTTACGGCTGCCAGATTTATCTCGCGCACATAATCTTCCACATGGTAGTCGGCCATCGAAATGGTTGTGGAACTAAACGTATTGGTTTCGATAATGTCTGCCCCGGCTTCGAGATATTTACGGTGAATCTCTTGAATAATGTCGGGGCGTGTAAGACACAACAAATCGTTATTCCCTTTGAGTAATCCCGGGATATGCGCAAATCGTTCGGTTCTAAAATCCTCTTCACGGAGGTTATACTGCTGGATCATCGTTCCCATAGCTCCGTCCAAAATAAGAACGCGCTCGGCAACGAGTTGATGAATCGTTTTTGTCATCCTTCTTTCTCTTAAAACTATCAATTGAAGTGCACAGCGGGGCTGTTCAAAGCATCTGCCAATGCTTTTTCTTCTACTTCTTGAACATACGTGCCATGTCGCGGCGGTCGTCTTTCTCTTTCAGAGCTTCGCGTTTGTCGTATTGCTTCTTTCCTTTGGCCAACGCTATGACCAGCTTGGCAAGTCCCTTCTCGTTGATAAACAAACGTACGGGTACAATGGTAAACCCCGGGTCTTTCATGCCTCGTTGCAGTTTTTCCAGTTCCTTGCGATTGAGCAGCAGTTTTCGTTCTCGCCTTGCGTTGTGGTTGTTGTACGAACCATAGAAATACTCGGCCA
>JAXFUC010000106.1:0-5242 GCA_034176395.1 Bacteroides sp.
CATCGAACCCTTGAAAGAGACCATCAAGGAGATGAAAACGGCCATGGACACCACCCGCGACACAAGCAACCGAAACACCGCATCGCTCGAAAAGGCCATCGAGGAGGTCATGAAGCGCACCACCGAAATAGGAGCGGGAGCCGACCGCTTGGCCGGGGCCTTGCGCAACGAGAACAAGATGCAAGGCAATTGGGGCGAGATGGTGTTGAGCGAGCTGCTTAGCAGTCAGGGACTGAAAGAAGGCATACACTACGAAGTGCAAGCTCCCTTGCGTACCGTCGACGGACGAACCGTGCTCAACGATGAGTCGGGCAAGCGGATGATTCCCGATGTGGTGTTGCACTATCCCGATGGGAAGGATGCCATCATCGACGCCAAGGTGTCGCTCACTGCTTTCATTGATTACCACAATGCCACGACCGAGGCCGAGCGTGAAGTGGCTAAAGAACGCCACCTGCGCAGCCTGCGCCAGCACGTCAAGGAGCTGGCACGCAAGGACTATGCCGCCCACGTCCGTCCCCCGCGTCAGGCGGTGAACTATGTCATCATGTTCGTCCCCAACGAGGGAGCTTTGCAGTTGGCTCTGTGCAGCGACACCACGCTGTGGCGAGAAGCCTTCGAGCAGGGGGTGTTTATCGCAGGCGAGCAAAACCTCATTGCCGCCCTACGCATGATAGAGTTGGCGTGGACACAGGTACAGCAAGCGCGCAATCAAGAGGAGGTGTTCGAGCTGGCCAACCAACTGCTGAAACGCATGGGCGACTTCTTCAAACTTTTCGAGGAAGTGGGAGGCAAGATCGAACAAGCCTCGCAGGCCTTCCTATCCGCTCAGAAGAAACTGCACACCGGCCAGCAGAGCATCGTAGGCTCGGCCAACAAACTCATCAGACTTGGAGCCAAGCCCGACCCCAAAAAGCCCATTCCCGAGATCGACACGCTGTTGCCCGAAGGCTGATGTCCTTGCTTCTCTTCTTCTTGAGACCGTTGCACGGGCTCCAAAATGACAAGCACAGCTTGTTATTTTGCTTGACTTTGGAGAATGCGTCAATCGCAAGGCATTAAGACTGAGGATGAAGGGAGCTTACGTTTGTAAATGACCAAACCCGAATGTCGAAAGTAACGAAGCGAGTGTCGTATTATGCAATAGTCTCCTCTTGGCATCGAGCGAGGGCAGTCCTTGTTTGCCTCTCAAGATCGATAAAAACAAAGTGCCTATACTTCGCCGGCGAAGTGTAGGCACTTTGCATTCAATGTATAGGCACTTACCAAACGAAGTGTAGGCATTTGGTCGGTGAGGTGTTGGGGCTTCATGAGCCGAGTTTTTGAGATCTATCGTACCGATTGCCTGCGCCACGCTCGATAGCCCCAATAGGTAGCTGAGAGAATACCGATGAGATTGGCAACGAAGTCGGCCCAGTCGGCACTGCGGTAGCCGGTCAACATGGCTTGAGCCAGTTCCATCAGTCCGCCGAATGCGGTCGGTCCAACTGTGGCAATCAGGAGGCAATGCCATCGTGGAGCAGGGTTGTGGCGGTGTCTGCGTAGAAGTTCCCACCAAACTGCGCCCGATAGGGTGGCATACATCAGGCAGTGGGCCACCTTATCTATGCCCACCGCGGTGGACATACCGATGCTGGGCGGACGTAGCAGCGAAAGTCCGGCGATGGCAATGGCTATGCTCAGCGAGAAGGGGTAAGTCTTGAAGAAACTCATCATCGAGGAATGAATAAACGTGCTGCGAATGATTGTTTAGTAGAGCACGATGCCGAAGGAGAGTGCACGAAAGCTCGGGCCGAAGTCGGTTTTGAACACATTCATGGGGGCATATTTGGCATAGATGCCGACACTCTTGAAATGCAGGCTGGCCATGAGGTCTATCGTGACGGGGTTTACCTTCAGTTCTTTCTCCATGAGTTTGCGTTTGTCTCCGTCTTGCGAAAAGCGGGTTTTGATGGAACTGTGGGTGTTGAAGTTGATGCCCGGACTAAACTCCACGGCCCATCGGCCACCCAAGTTGCGGCGATAGGTGGGTGATAGGGTGTAGCTAAAAACCTTGACGCGCGAGAATTTGGCCACCGCTCCTTCGGGATACTCACCCAACAAGACGCGGTTGCCGTCCTTGATGAATCGGGTGTTGTCGGTCAGTCTGAAGTTTTTCCAGTTGAGGCCCAGTCCCACCATGTAGTGGTTCTTGCCACTGCGGTCGGTGGTGCCCCAGCTGAGGAGGTGTCGCCACATGATTTCCCAAGACGCGCCCGTGTCTACGTGCATGCCTTGAGGACTACCGATGGCAGAAACCAAGCCGAACCCCAAATTGCGCATGGAGAGGGTGTGGGTGGTTCCATCCTCGCAGCGATTTAGGCGGAGGGTGAAGTCGATGTTGCGTGAACTCTCTTTGGTTTGGCTCACGGCTTCGGATGTGAGATGGGTGGTACTGAAGTAACGGTATTCGGGATTATCCTTGCTGCCCACGATTTCCAACGTTTCTTGGGTGGGAGTTTTGATAACGGTCACTTTGTCGGGTTGCTTCACTACAAGGGTGTCGGCGGTTTGGGCGTGTGTGGCGACGATTGCGGTGGAGACCCATGCTAAGAGGGTGAAGATGCGAATGTGTTTCATAAGAATTGGGGCTAAAATTATTTTCTGAAGATTTGTTTAAGTCGGTTTACATCGGCTTCGCCTTCCATGTAGACGATGGTGACACCGGCATCGGACTGAGAACCGGCTTTGAGAAAGCCCACATAGCGATGACGCTTGGGCGAGGTATGAGGCAGTCGCAGCAGGGCGTAGGTCAGTCGTCCGTTGCGCATCTCGGTTTCTTTTTCTTCGGCCGTTGCAGCGTCTTTGCGGATACAGTCTTCAATGGCCGATAGCTCGGCGACTGTGGGTGTCAGCCGTAGGCTCCGGAATAGGCTCAATTGATATTCGGCCAACCGGCGTCCCTGCACATAGGTTTCGACGCAACGTGCCTTATCAAGGGTGTGCCCCTCGAAGAGTTTGTTTACTTCCAACCCCTTCTGTGCGTGTAGAAGAGGTGTGCCGAGCAGCAGAAGCAAGGCGATGAGGAGGGGAAACGCTTGTTTCATAGGCTTTCAAGGGTTTAATGGGTAGAAAAGAGGACCTCTAAATCTCGCTCCACGTTCAGTGCCGAGCCGTGTCCGGCGAAGGAGGCAAGGGTGGTTTCGACCTCGGTCATCACTACGGTGGTTTCGGTCACTTCACGACCGTAGAAGTTGGCCGCGCAACGGTTGGCCTCCGTGGGTGGAATGTACCATTTCAGGGTCAGAAACAGTGCCAGCCCGGCGGCTGAAGCGGTGAGTAGGCCAAGCATGCGGCGATGAGAGGCGGTTGTCGATACCGTTGTCGAACGTTTCGTGGATTGCCGAATCGCGGCATAGCTCATCACTGCCCGCACCTCGTCGTAGTCAGGGTTTCCTCCCTCGCAGGTGGATAGGAAGCGTTTTAGTTGTAGCTCTTCGGCTTCGCTGGTCAAGCCTTCGAAATAACGTTCGATGAGAACGGTCATCTCGTGCGGGTCGATGAGGGAGTTGAATTGCTTCATACGGACGATTGGTTTTGGTGGAGGTAAATGTTTCTAATTTTCTTGCGAGCACGCGACAGCTGCATCCTGATGGCTGTTTCTTCCATTCCTTCTTCTCGAGCAAGGAGGGCATAGGATGCACCATCCACTTCCCTGCGTTGAAAAAGGCGTTGCTGCAAGGGTGTCAGTTCTTGAGTCACGAGGCGTTCCACGGCACTGAGCAATTCTTCTCGGTTCGACTCTTCGTCGTCGGCAAGTTGATGAGCTTGAGCCATTGTAAACTCATCGAATACGGTTTCCCGATTTTTTTCTTGCCTGAGCCGGTCAATGCAGAGATTTCGCACCGTGGTAGAAGCCAAGGCAGCCATTTGCCCGTCGTCCATCTCATGGCTTTCGGTTCGTCCCCATAGTCTGACAAAGGCGTCTTGCAGCACGTCTTCGGCAGTCTCACGCTCCGTCAAAAGCGTGCGAGCCGTACCAAGTAGCTGTCGGCGTAACCGGGTGAATACCGAGGTGAGTTGTTCGTTGCTCATGATCGATTTCGTGAGTAGGGGCGGGCAGCAGGGGAGGAGTAGGACTCGTCGCTGTTGTGCCTTCATAGGTATAACGCAAAGGTCGTGTTTTTGTAACAGTGGAAGCGTGATTTTTTTGCCGAAAAAGCATGTGGAAGCAGGAATCCTCCTCTTCACACTTCCGACCGCCACCCACACTTCTCCTACGAAGTCTTTGCACTTTGACTTCCGACCACCTGCTTTGAGTGAGAGAAGTGTGTATGACTTATGCTCCTTTCCTTATCTCTGTCTTGTGCGAGTCTCATTTATCGGCTCGGATCCCCTCCTCATGTATTAATGTATACCACGGTGCAGTTGAGCGGTACTTCTGTATACATTGCGTTACATCATGTATACAGAAACGCACAAAGCAAAGCATAGCATAGCACAGCATATAAAACTCCTCCTCGATAGTCCTCCTCTTGCGAGGTGGACAAAAGGAGGCTGGGGTGGAGGAGGAGGGAGGAGAGAAGAGGAAGCAAGGGGGAGGCATGGCCTGCTGGCTCTTGCTCTTCGGCCTCCTTCTGCTTTACAGCCCTCCTTTTCCCCTTAGCCGAAGCCGCCCATTTCCTGCCGCTTGGGGACTGTTTTCTTCTCTTGGCTCTCCTTTTTTCCTTAATCTTAGCCACCCGCTCCCTGTGCACCTACCTCGACTTTCTGCCCGCTTGGGGACTTCCGCCCCTTTCCTCCCCTTTGGGGTGAAGAAAAAACTTCACCCATTAGATGGCTTTTATTCAGCGTTTTATTTCTTCCTCCCTTGTTTTTCTCTAATTTTTCTTGCTTCATTATTTGTTTGTTTGTTTTGTAGTGTCTACTTTTGCACCCGCTTTCCGAGCGAGGTGAGTGTGCGATTGATAGATTGACGGCAGGTTTTTCCGATCGGTTTTCGTAGAGAGACGCCTTGAGCGTGGCTTTCGAAAATTTTCTTCTGAAAAAGTTTGGTTGGTATTCCTAATATGTTTTATCTTTGCAGTCGCTTATCCTCTGTTGGGTTGGCGGTCTTTTCGGTAGCGAAAGGGCTTCGTTCTTTGAAAGTTTGAAACGATACAAGTAGTACAAGATATTTAGATTTATAAAAATAGAACCGTCGATCCTTGCTTGTTTGTTTTTACAAATGGGCTCGGGTTTATAGCTTCGATAAATCGATCTT
>JAXFUC010000107.1:0-19440 GCA_034176395.1 Bacteroides sp.
TTCTTGTCCATGTCGATCATTTTTACTCTTTGTACGCTAAAACAGTACTCTTGTGAACTACTATTATAACGTAAATGCCCTGACCTACATGGTATACTTTTCAATTATTATGGTGGTATACTTTTCAATTATTATTTACACTTCGAGGATGCATAGATTAGCACAAAGAGGTAGAGAAACTTTACAATGAAGGAAAGAAACCGAATCCGCTGCGGTTTTGCCTCCGGTATTAATCTGATGTTACCATTCTTAGGGTCAAGAATACTATAAAGAATCGCCCCTCGAGAGTCTTGCATTAGGCTTTCGAGGGGCGATTTGTATTTCTCGCAATCGCAAGAAATATTAGGAAATAAATTACGAATGGCGTATGGTCATCATACGGAATCTATATCGTCATCATGCAGAATCCACATAGTCAATACACGGAATTCGTATAATCATCATGCGAAATCTACATAACCATCATACAAAACCGTTGTGGCCGGCATGCAACATCTATGTAGGCATCACACAATGGCAATGCTGTGTCACACAGCGGCGGCTTGCAAGGCCTCGTGCATAGAAGCCGCTGCACGTCGTCCGTCACCCATGGCAAGAATCACGGTGGCTCCTCCACGCACAATGTCGCCCCCGGCATAGATCATGGGGATTGAAGACTTCATACCTTCGTCTACCGTGATGGTTCCCTTGCGACTTACTTCCAAACCCGATATAGAGCTGGGGACAATGGGGTTGGGCGATACACCTACGCTGACAATGGCCAAGTCTATATCCACGGTCACCGTGGCTCCGGGAATGGGCACGGGGCTTCTTCGTCCCGAAGCATCGGGTTCTCCCAGCTCCATCTGTTGAAGTATCACTTGCTTCACACAACCTTGTTCATCGGCAATGTATTCAATGGGATTATGCAGCGTGAGGAATTCCACTCCCTCTTCCTTAGCGTGTTTCACTTCTTCCAGACGAGCCGGCATTTCTTCTTCCGAGCGTCGATAGATGATCATAGCCCGTTCTGCACCCAATCGACGTGCGGTGCGCACAGAGTCCATCGCCGTATTTCCTCCGCCAATAACAGCCACCCGTTTTCCGAAAGTCACAGGGGTATCGGAGTCTTCACTGGCTGCATCCATGAGGTTTACACGTGTGAGGTATTCGTTGGACGAAAGGATATTGATGGAGTTCTCGCCGGGTATATTCATAAAGTTGGGCAGTCCGGCCCCCGAGGCTATGAAGAAGCCTTGGAATCCTTCGGCTTTCAGCTCGTCGACCGTAATGGTTTTGCCTACAATACAATCCTTTACAAAAGTGACACCCATTTGTGCCAGATTTTCAATCTCCACGTCCACAATGCTGTTGGGCAGGCGGAATTCGGGGATACCATACTTCAATACGCCTCCAATCTCGTGCAAAGCCTCGAAGACAGTGACCGCATATCCCAACTTGGCCATATCGCCGGCGAAAGCCAATCCCGCAGGACCGGAACCCACCACGGCCACCTTGATGCCATTGCTTGCCGCCACTTCGGGCACGGACATTTGACCACTTTCACGCTCATAGTCCGCAGCAAATCGCTCCAGATTACCTATTGCCACGGGCTGTGCCTTCATCTTGTGATGAATACAACGAGACTCACATTGCTTTTCTTGGGGACACACCCGACCGCAAACGGCCGGCAGCGCACTGGTTTCCTTCAATGTCTGAGCGGCCTTCAGGAACTGTCCCAATTCGATATGTTTGATGAAGCGGGGAATGTCGATGCCTACGGGACATCCCTCACGGCACCCCGGATTGGCGCAGTCCAAGCAACGCTTGGCTTCAAGCAAGGCTTGCTCTTCGGTCAGCCCCAGGTTAACTTCTTCCTTACGGCTGTGCGAGCGGTACTCGGCCTCAAGTTCGGGCATCTCCACCCGAGGAATAGAGGTGCGTTCTTTGGCCTTCATGCTCTTGCGCAACTCTTCGCGCCAGGCCGCATCGCGACTTTTATCTTCCACTTCCGAAGGCATGGAACGGCAAGTATCCGCATCTTCGTGCTGAAGTTTCTCCATATCGGCTCGTTCTGCTTTTTTGAAAGCTCCCATGCGTTTGAGCATCTCGTCGAAATCAACTTGATGTCCGTCAAACTCCGGCCCGTCCACACATACGAACTTCGTCTTTCCACCGATCGTGATACGGCACGCTCCGCACATACCCGTTCCATCTACCATGATGGTGTTCAGCGAAACATCCGTTGGGATTTCATATTTCTTGGTGAGCAAGCAAACGAATTTCATCATGATGGCAGGTCCTATGGCGAAGCACTTATCGACCTTCTCACGCTTGATGACCGATTCTACACCTTCGGTCACCAATCCTTTATTTCCATACGACCCATCATCGGTCATGATAATCACCTCATCCGAAGCGGCACGCATCTCTTTCTCGAGAATAATGAGTTCTTTGCTACGACCGGCCAATACGGTGATGACACGGTTGCCCGCTGCCTTCAATGCCTGAACAATGGGCAACATGGGGGCTACCCCCACACCTCCACCGGCACAAACCACCGTTCCGAAGTTCTCAATATGAGTGGCTTGTCCCAGCGGACCCACCACATCGGTTATGTAGTCGCCTTCGTTGAGTTCGCACAAACGAGTGGACGACAAGCCCACCTCTTGCACCACCAGCGTGATCGTGCCTCGTTGAACATCGGCTTCGGCGATGGTCAGCGGCATGCGCTCGCCCTTTTCGCCCACTCGAACAATGACGAAGTGCCCTGCTTTGCGCGAGCGTGCAATCAGCGGAGCCTCCACCTCAAATCGGAACACTTTTTCGGAGAAACGTTCCTTGCGAATGATCTTGTTCATAAGAATTAGTTTATCGGTTTTATTACGTATGCGTTGATTCCCGTACTTATAAAGAGTTCGCAAAGTTAGAGGTTTCTACACAGAATGGAATAAGAAGTAGCCTCAAAACGCAGTTTAGACTGAGTTTTTATGACATTTAGCCATATTCCGAGACTTTCTCCCCCACTCCGCTTCATCGCCGTTCTCCGGCAACACATAAACGACGGAGGCGACATAGGTTCATCGCCCCATGCCACCTCCGTCATTTCCAAGAGTTGCAAAAGCAACGTCCTGTTATTCCAATCGTGGCTTCATCCACCGGTCGTTGGAGGAAGTGAAGCGCAGTCCGGGCAAAGGCTTGTGAGGATTCTCCCAGCGATGACTCTTGATGAGCGAGAAGTCTGTGGCACGCAAGGCATACGCACGTATTTCCTCGGCCGAGCTGATGCGCACCGTCCAATCGAAGGGATTACCCACCACAAGCAACGACTCCTTCTCGGCATCGAACCTTTCGACCGCCATGGGCACAATCTCATAGGTTTTGCTACGAATGGCATATAGCTTGTCATCGGCCGCCATAAGTCCCAATGTTCGGCGATTGTTTAATTCGGTAATGAACAAATCCTGCACGTTCATCTTCGCCGGAAGCTCCAGTCGGTGCACATAAGGCAATCCCTTGACCTGCTTGAGGTGAAACAAACCGCCCTGTCCATCAAGCAAAAGGTAGCCTTCGTCATATTCCTTCTTGGGATTGGGATCACCGCTTACCAACGACGCAGGAAAGCAAAAGCCGGCATGGGTCAAGGCCTCGCTGAAAAGGCGACTCTTCGATACATTCAATTCATTGGTAGCCATCTCGACAAATTCTATTCCTTGATCGGTAAAACGAAACACATCGCTCGGCAATTCGAGATCGACACGCCCCGAAGCCGATTCCAACAACGGATATAAGCCTATGGACGGCCCTTGATGCCCCGAAGGCTTGGTGCGAAAAAGGAAGCTCTCGTGGTGAGCCATTTTGGGTGTCACCCTATGCCCATGCAGCGAATCCGGGAATCGTCCCTCGGCCATGAGCTGCCGGGCAAAGACAAAGGGCAGAATGCTATCGAACTCGGCTCGTGTGTAGATGCTTCCCGCCAAGTCGGTATAGATGGTTTGCTTATCGTCGTTTCGTTCCATCAAAGCAAAGTCGCCGATGAGCGAGCTGTAAACGGCAAAAGGCGGTTGATAGGTCTTTAAGAAAAAGTAATTGTAGCACCAAGGCAACTGCCAGCACAGCAAAAGAGCCACAAAGGCAATTAAAAGTGATTTGCTGAGGTATTTCATGTAATCGTACTCCTATTGTTAAAATGAATAATCGGTAGATTCAGTCTTGCCGTCCGGCTTTGAAACGCTCCACGGACAGCCACGACAAACAAGCCGTAACGGCAGTGCCTACCATCCACAACGGCATATAAGGAACATAGGCCTCGGGAGTGTCACTCACAAAAAAGATGCGCAAAAGCAACACCGCCACAGCCAGGTTCAACACCCGGCGTTTCCACGTCGGTTCCAATACGATCCACCCGGTGAGCAAGTAGCCGGCCAAGCCTGCCAAGAACCAAGGAGCAGCACTCCACAAGATGTGACGTTCCAACTCCCAAGCCAGCAGTCCGCTCATACCGAAGTGCAGCCACAGAAAACAAGTGCAGAAGCAGCCCAGCAACAGCCCAACTCCCGAAAGCAACATTCCCCACAACACTCGATGTGTTGAGCAAGGCAAATGCAAGGTTAGTTTCAAGCATTTGCGGTGCATCTCCGGCACAAACTGCACCAAGGCAAACAACACCCCGGCCAACAAAGGCAGGTAGCGCAATCGATCGATGAAGATGGCATCGCGCTGCAACATCGTTTCCCACAAATGGTTCGCACCTTTCAGCTCGGCAATGCGGTGCATCGTCAGCAAACAATAGCCCACGAAGGCCCAGAGCGTTGCCAGCATCAAAAGCCCATATCGGTAGGTTTTAATCCATTCTTTATAAAATATAGCTTTCATCATTGTGTTTTGTTTATATATTCATTTCTTCCTCCATAAAGACATTGTCCCACAGTTTGATAGTACTCAATACTTTCCTGTGAGCCCTATGAAGGCATCCTCCAAAGTCAGGTCGTGGGCTTTCAGTTCTTCGCACGCACACCCCATGGAGCGTAGTTTCTCTTCAATGGCAGTCGGCGAAAGAAACGAATGAAACTCCAATCGGTTGCGCAAAACTCCCGGATGGAAAATGCCCTCAACTTCCGTTGGAACAAATCCATCGGGCACCCTACAAGTATAGCGATGCAGCGTGGCAAGCAATTCGTTCACGGGACGTTGCAGCAAGATTCGTCCGTAATCCATAATGATGCAATCGTCTATCAGTCGCTCCATATCTTGGATGATGTGGGAGGTCAGGAACACAGTCTTCCCTTGGCTGCGTGCGTAGTCGCTGAGATAGTCCACAAACAAACGGCGATAGCCCGGGTCAAGTCCCAAGGAAAAGTCGTCGAGCACCAGTAGTTCAGGGTCTTGAGCCAAGATTAAGCCCAAGGCCACTTGGGAACGTTGGCCGCACGACATACGCGAAATGCGTTGTCCCTCGGCCACCTTCAGTTTGTTCATCAGTTCATAATAAGCCTCTCGCTTCCATTGTCCGGGAAAGAACGATGCGTAGAAACGTTCTATTTGCTTAATGGTCATGAACTGATATTGCACGTGCCCCTCGATGAGTAGACCTATGTTCTTGCGCAAACTCGGTTGCATGGTCTGTATGTTCTGCCCAAAGATGCGGCATTCGCCTCGGCGAGGCTGCAAATAACCACTGAGAATATTGATTGTGGTGGTTTTGCCTGTTCCGTTCTTGCCCAGTAGTCCCAAGATGCGACCTTTGGGCACATCGAAACTCAAATTTTCATAAATGAGTCGCTTACCATAATAATGGGTAAGCCCTTTGCATTCGATGATTGGTTCCATGTTGTTTCTTATGATGATGTTGTTTATATGCTGTTTTGTTGCGTTCACACCAAGAACGGTATAATTCAAGTCTTGAAACTTAGGAATCAAGCTTTAGCGCATACCGACCAAGGCATGAAACGAAGTTGAAACCAGGCAACTCATAAAGTTGGCAAAGCCTCAACTCGATTGTAATCGGGAAGCATTGAGGACGGTACTTCCGAGCTTTGAGCGAGTGTTGCTCGCAAACGCCCCACGAACCTCGGGTTCAGAATCGACAACCCACAGCCGCATCGCAACTGTGTCTCATGCTTCGGGCAAGGGACGAAGAGAAAGCTCGATCGCCCACATAACGCAGACTGAAATAGCCCTGTACGCTCCCCAGTTGTCGCCCATAGGTGGCTTCCAATCGAACTTGCATCCGTTGGGCTGTGATATAGGCGTATTCGTGTGCCAAGACTTCGTTCAGCGTAGGGGGAGTTTGCTGATTGGACGAGGGAGTGGCATACACCCCATCCGTCTTCAATCCGCCACCACCTTGTCGGTAGCTCATGCCCATGGCCAAACCTCCCTGATGAATGCCCCAAACACGGTTGTGCCTCAAATTGAAAAAGACTTCACCTTCGTATAGGTTCTGTTTGCGATAGAAGGGATAAACGGAGGCTTTTCGCCGATGAATGGCCGATTGCACCCCTGTTTCCCACAGCCAGTTCGGAAAGGCGGCATAACGATTGTGCATCCCCCGATAGTGCAGTCCGAACTGCCACCGGCTACGTTCGCCCACGTGCAAGGGGTCGTAATAAACGATGCGTTTGATCTCTTTCTCTTCCACCACATGGCGGTAAACTTGCTCGTAATTGTCGAGCGAGTGGCAAGATGCCCATGCCGACCAACTGTGCAAGGTAGCGTTTCGACGCCAATCCAACCGCATTCGGTAGCTCCACTCCGTTCCGTTGTGTTTGCTATACGAGACGGTGGTGGGGAGCTCCAAGCCGTAATAGCCTCTTCGCAACCCAAAGGTGGCTTCGTGATGCACCATCCACGCCCCCCCATCTCCATGCAGTTGAAGCCCGAAGCGATGATAGCCATCGTACAAAGGTGTGGACGATGTAGACTGTGTCTTCACGTAGCCATCACTTCCGCCCGAGGTTTCCATCTTGCCGAAGAAGGAGCCATAGCTCACCAAGACAGAGAAGGGATATTCGTTGGCACCGCTCAGGCTGAAACGTAGCTGCTCCACATTCCTGCGGTGGGCATAGGAGGCTCCCATCTCCCACGCCTTGGACAGACGGTAAATTGTCCCTACGGACAAAGTCAGGTCCATGAGCGTATTGACGTGGCGCATGTCTCTTCGCTTGGCATAATTGGAAGCGGCATAATCCAAACGTGCCCCCATCGACAAGCGTTTGGTCAGTGCCACGCTCACTCCTCCCGCCAGCCGATAGGTTTCGAGTTGTTTCTCACCGGCTGTTTGGCGGTCGGTTTCCACCAAATCGAAAGGGGCTTCGTAGGGACGAATCCAGACCGAACCGCCCATATTCCTGCCCAACACATTCTCGTAGCCCGCGCGGCCATAGAACGCCACACGAGCATGCAGCCGACGATAGGCCTTCACATCGGCTCCCCAATGCGTGGAGGTAGCGGCCTCGGCATAGTTGGCGAGCGCCCCGGACTTTCGACCGGCATAACACAGGGCCTCGGATCTACCGCCCCACTGCCACCTGTACAGGCCGGCGGCATTGTCGCCGGTGAGCCAAGGCTCGGTAGCTTCAATCAGATTCAAAGGGCCGCTTGTTTGTAAGGAATCGGCAACCCGCTCCTCGGCCACAGCCGAAAAGCAGGCTACCGACAAACCGATGACGGCATATAGACGTTTGTACATGCTACTTGCTTAGGGATTCAGTCTCTCAAGGAGCTTTTTACACGTTCGTGAAAGTCGTTGGATGAATTATTGGTGTCTTGGTAGATGATTTTTGCACCTTTCTTCATAGAGGCCTCGGCATCGATGCCACTCGGTTCTTGACTGCCTTCGACCACCTTGGCACACTCGTACACCAACTTTCCTTTGTTTTCTTCCAAAGCCTCGGTAGCAGCCTTATCCACATTGCGATAGGAAGTGTGACCCAACTGTGAAGTCAGTAGGGTATAACCTCCATCCACTTGAGCGGTAAGACGTTTCTTACATTTATCCAATTTATCCGCTTCAAAGACTTCAACCGCATCGAGTATCCATTCGGTGGGAACCTTCATATAAGTGTCAGGTTCGTTTCTTTTCGGCTGTTTTTCAGTCCAAAGATTGGAGTCGTTGTGTACAAAAGCCGAGGGAGTGACTCCACGGGTAGTGAAGACAACAAAGCCCGGAGAAGGCGACAGCTGAATAGCATTTCCTGCCGAGAATCTCTCGGCCTTCAAATAGCGATCCGAAGGGATAGTGGCTGCAGGAGCAGGATGCACGCGGAGATTGTTAAAAGCGGTTTGGTCGTATACTACGTAATCGGCTTTCGATAAGTTTACCGATTGGCTGTATGTTTGTGTATGATCAATTCCTCCATTAAGGGCAATCAGGATTTGAGAGTGAGGCTCCAAAGTCACGGGGGCAGAGAAGTAAGCAATCGTTCCTTGAACCGGTATGAAGCCGGCAGACTCGTAAGGCAAACTGCCATCAGCATTGAAGAATCCGGTTTTGTTAAAGGTGGCACGACCGGGAGCTGCGAAGCCCAAGCAAAGATTCTCAAGGGTTACGGGCTCGCTTGAGTTATTGTAGAGTGTTACATATTTGTCGAACTGATAGAATTTACTTGGGACATCGGTAGGACATCCCCCTCCATAGAGTTCTTTGATGACAAGCTGATTGGTGCGAGAAGCTACCATCGACACGGCAACCGCAGTCGATTCGTTCCATTGCTCGCTGACCACCACGTTGCTCTTCAAGCCATTGAACACATAAAGGCTACCTTGCGAAGATTTGCGATGCGAAGCCGACACTTCGTATACCCCTGCCGGTACGGTGAAAGTGACACGTCCCTGAGCATCGGTCTTCCCATCGTAGGTCACGGTAGAGGAAGAGCTGCGCAAAACCACAGGCACGTCGGCACTTACGAAGGCTTTTTGGTCATCGGCATAAGCCAGTTCCACCACCATCTTGTAGGTGGTGTAGGCATTTTCTTTCTCTTGGCATGCCGCAAACAACAGCAGCACACCCATCAAAGCGAGAATCGTTTTTTTCATTGTCGTTCTTTTGTAATCAGGGTTATAGTTTTAGTTTTAATGAAAGTCCGTAATAGAAACTCGGCACATAGCCACTGCCGTATAGGGGCTGTTCCAACCCGGTTTGAGAAGACTTGACACTGCCTAAATGGTTGAAAAAGTTATTGGCATAGAACGATAGGGTCGCAAAGTCGCCAAGTTCTTTGCTCACACTGAGGTTGGCCGAGAAGTATGGTGAGATGCGTTCCGGGTCGAATCGATACGGTAAGTTCGAAGTCTTAATGAGCTTGGACAATTCGTTATAGAGAGCCGTATCATGGACTTTGGCCCAAGCCAGCCGTTCGGCAAAAGGTAGCTTCACGTCGGGAGCTTCCCAAGTGCTGTAATAAAGCGGATAAGTACTTACGTATTTGCCTCGTATGCCTGCGTGGTAGGTCTCGGCATCTGAGCCACCGGGCAGGCTACTTGCCACACTCATGGTTCCTTGACCGTAGCGACTCAGCAAACGACTGTACTGCAAGAAGGAGGCTTCGAGTTTGAGCGAAAGGAGCAAACGCAGGGCGGGGATGTGGGTCTTCACGGTAAAATTGGTGTTCAATCGTTGGGACAACGAGCCGTTGGCCACCGACCCCGTTGCCGAATAGGCCGTGGAGTAGCTATCGGACCCTACGTAGTAGCCGATGTAACGATAAGGACGGCCATCGGCCATGTTCTGCGACAAGCCCGGAGAGAATGCAATCAAGGTTTCGTCCGTGCCCTCATATCGGTAGTAATGTCCATCGATGCGGAAGGATGTGTGCAAGGAGCGAATAGGGGCAAAATCCACTGCCCACTCGACACCTATACGATTCACAGGCGATGCATTCACAAACTTAGCTCCGGCTTGGTAGGTTTGTCGCTCGGTATAAGCAAGAGTTTCGGACGGCAATGCACCGGTGCGGTCGGTCACTGTCACTACACCCGTCACTTTGTCAATATTATATTGGTGATTGGCAAAAGGTATCGAAGATTGTTCCACCTCGCGCTGCGTGGTCTGCTTGTAGGTAAATGGCACATAAGTTGCGGTACGCATATAACTTCGATAGGTACGGTTATAGAACCCCGATAGAGTAAAACGTGTGCCCCATAACTGTCCTTCGATGCCCAACTCAATTTGCCGATTGTACTGCCAACGCAGGTCGGAGTTGTGTGTAGGGTGTATAACATGGGTGTGATACGCATAAAAGGCCTTCCCATCGGGGGTACTTCCCGGAGAAAATACCAATCGATCGAAATAGGACGGCGAAGGATTCAGAATCTCGAACGAGGGAAGTTTCACTCCTTTTCCAATGCCTCCGTACACACTCAACCCACGCAAAACCGCCCCTCCTCTGTTCTTGACAAGGTGAAAGCGGGCATTCAGTCGGGGCGAAACGCTCCAAACAGTGGGATGCTGCCCACTCTCCACATGGCTCATCTCTGCACGCACGCCGGCTTGTACTTCCAATTGTCTTTCGCCCAAAGGAAGAATCAATTTCTCTTCGGCAAAAAATGCCCAATTGTGCAACGCGGGCAAAGCATCGTAGCGATAGGGTCTCCAAGTGGGAGCTGTCTTCATATCGGTGTAGTAGATTCCACGCCCTCGGTTGGAGTTGGCTGTATAGTCGCTACCCACTAACAAGCGATGGGTCAACGAACCAATGTTCCGTGCCCAAGTTGCTTTCAGTTTCAAAGCGTAATTGATGGGAATATCCTCTTCAAAGCCTTGTTCATACCAATATCCTGTGGGGCTGAGCAAGATGGGAGCATCGGAATGTTCATCGGAGAACTCGGTAGCCACATAATAACCGGTGTGGAGCGTATGCAAATAAGGCAAGGTCGAAGCGCTGCTTTTGAATTGGTTGGAAGAGTGCAATTTGTGGGCATAAGAGAAGGAAGTGACCAAGGATAGGTTTGTAATCCATGGTTTATTGAGCAACCAATCTCCCTTTAAGCTGGCACGAAGTGTACGATCTTTCAATCGGCTGTAAGTGTTCACAAGCGCGTCGGGGTCGGCCGATGAGTCGTAACCACCTACATTTCCCATCACAGAAGCCTGAAGCGACAGTGGGGTTCTTTTGGGGAAGAGCGTATGGGCATAGCTCACCGATAGCGCATTGCGTACATACGAAGTGTGGGGTGAGGCTAAATTGCCGACGGAGCGTGTGTGTTCAAGAGAGGTATTGAAAACTCCTCGCTCGCCGGCATTACCCGGAGCATATCCTTTGCTCACCGCAATCGATTTCGTATGAGGGGCAGTGGCCATGTCGATTATCCAAGGCGAGCGTCCTCGACGCATATTGATCTTGACCATACCATTGGACAGATCGCCGTACTCCACCGAAGGCATGCCGGTAATGACTTCCACACTCTCGATATTGGCTGTACCGATGTTCCGAGTTTCGGCTCCGTAGGTACCTTCCATTTCGGCATTGGTCTGCAACCGAATGCCATCTACCTCAATGGCAGTTCCAAAGCCTGCGTTTCCTTTTTCTATGTGGCTATTGGTGCGCAAGGCCAATCTTCGGTCGGTCAATAAACTGCCATTGTACGTTTTCCCTCCGGGCAACAGACTGCCGAGGTCGCCGATATTGAGCAGTTGTGCATGATCCAAGGTCTTTCGGTCAATGGTGTATGCGGTCGAAACAGCATCGGTTTGCTTGCGAGCCATTACCACAACCTCATCCAGCTTCAAATTGTCTTCACGCAAACTGACCTTGAGTGGCAGCATACCGGCCATAACACGAACCTCCAATCGTTCTTTGGCATAGCCCAAACATTGGATTTCCACTACCTGAATTCCAAGCGGAACTTGCCGAATATTAAACTCTCCGGCATCATCGGTCACGGCCCAAAGTTCGCAGGACGGGAGATACACCGTGGCAAAAGCAATGGGTGAATTTCCTTTAGCGGCGATTATCTTACCCGAAACAGTTGTTGTCAGTCGGTTCGATAGAGCAGGCAAAGAGTTCGATAGTAAAAAAAGAAAAACCAGAAAAAAAGGAGTCCTCATGAAAACTGCGAAGGCTTTGTTTTTGCACCGCAAAGTTCCACAACACTCGCGCGTTGTACAATCCCCATATATTAGTAATCGAACACTCCCGTATCCTCTGTCACTAAGTCTCGGCTAACCAATAGTAGGTAGTTTTCATCCATGAGTTACGGATATGTTTCATTCGTCCGAACTGCTATGAATGCTTGTGGCAAAACCGGTTTCAATCTATGCTGATGTCCTGATTACTTTATGGAGAGAGGCAGAAGAGAAGAGGCTCCGAAGAGAAACCTTAAAAGGAAAAGAAGGATTGAGTTATGGAGCATCACTCAATCCTTCTTCTGTACTTTTCAGAAAGCTGCGCGTGCAGCGTTCCAAGTCTATATCCATACGAGTAGCCATCACCGACAACCACCAGACGCATTCCCCGAGTTTATGTTCCAATAGTTTGCGACTATCGTTCCCGGCATAGGGCCATCGTTTCTGATGATCCATCACCAAACGGCCTATCAACGAAGCATCGGTGAGGAAGGCCAATGCATCTTCCTCGATATTCCATACCGTTTGGTGATGTATCTCTTCGAGTTTATGATACAACTCACGAATGCTACGCGAGCGTTGTTTCAACTCTTCAAAACTGAGTGATTCGCTCTCATTCATAAACACAGGAACATTTGCCGTTAGTCAATCAAATCAAACCCACAATAAGACACCAAGGCTTGGGGAATACGAATGCCCTGCGGAGTTTGATTGTTCTCAAGCAAAGCGGCCATAATGCGCGGTAAAGCCAGAGCCGAACCGTTTAACGTGTGGCACAACTCGGTTTTCTTATCGCCCGTGCGATAGCGACATTTCAAGCGATTGGCCTGATAGGTATCGAAGTTGGATACGGAGCTAACCTCCAACCAACGTTGTTGCGCTTCGGAATAGACTTCAAAATCGTAGCATAGGGCTGCGGTGAAACTCATGTCACCACCGCAAAGTCGCAAGATGCGATAGGGCAGTTCGAGCTTTTGCAGCAAAGACTCCACGTGTTGCAACATTTCTTCATGAGATTGGCGCGAGTGTTCGGGCGTGTCGATACGCACGATTTCGACCTTGGAGAATTCGTGCAGACGATTCAAGCCACGAACATCCTTGCCATAAGAGCCGGCCTCTCGGCGAAAGCATTGCGTATAGGCACAATTCTTAATGGGGAGTTGTTTCTCGTCGAGAATAACGTCTCGGTAAATGTTGGTCACAGGAACCTCGGCCGTAGGAATGAGGTATAGGTCGTCGGCCGTACAATGATACATTTGTCCCTCTTTGTCGGGCAGCTGTCCGGTGCCGTATCCCGAGGCGGCATTCACCACCGTGGGCGGCATGATTTCGGTATAGCCGGCACGCTGAGCCTCGTCCAAGAAGAAATTGATCAAGGCCCGTTGCAGGCGTGCGCCTTTGCCTTTATAAACCGGGAATCCCGCTCCGGTGATTTTCACCCCGAGGTCGAAGTCGATTAAGTCATAACGCTTGGCCAAGTCCCAATGGGGCACGGCATCGGCAGGCAAAGCCACTTTGGCTCCTCCCTCCTTGACAACGACATTGTCTTCGGCCGTCTTTCCCTCGGGAACTTCCTCGTAGGGGATATTGGGAATAGTGTACAACAACGCTTGCATTCCCTCGGCAGCCTCGTTCATCTCTGCATCCAGCACCTTATTGGCCTCTTTCAACTCGGCCACACGAGTGCGAGCAGCTTCGGCTTCTTCCTTCTTACCTTCTTTCATCAATGCACCGATGGAGCGTGAAAGGCTGTTAACCTCTGCCAAGTTTCCATCCAATCGAGCCTGAGCCGAACGTCTTTTGTCATTATGTGCAATGACTTCTTGAAGCACGGTTTCGGCGTTGGCAAAATTCTTCTTTTTGAGTCCTTTCAACACGGCCTCGGTGTTGTCAGTGATTTGTTTGATGGTAAGCATATGCGTGTTTGTTTTCTCTTTCCGTTCTATTGATGGCCACAAAGGTAACGAAAAGCAGGTAAAACTGTCGACGCCCTTTCTCTTTTTCTCGCTTGCTGCCACCTTGTTTCTTCATCACAAACAATCGCGAAACGCCAAAACCACCCTCACCGATTCATTGCCATTTGCTTCGACAAAACGAACGAAACAGTTTGCTACGATAACGCCGGCAAAAGGCTGTCGGACGATGCCTGCTTCTTATGTGCATCATCGACAAGCGATAAAGTGAACAAAGGTTGGTCGAGGGGGCGAAGGAAGGAAATAAAAAAAGAGGCACTCCGCAAGTGAAGTGCCTCTTTCCTTATGTTCGGGATCGACTTTTTATGCTTCGGTTGCAGGAATTACCGATACGAAACGTTTGTCGTTCTTACCTACTTTGAATTGTACAGTGCCATCGACCAATGCAAACAAAGTGTGGTCTTTGCCCATACCTGTGTTCTTGCCGGGATGGAACTCTGTTCCACGTTGGCGCACGATGATGTTACCGGCCTTGCAGGCTTCTCCTCCATACATCTTAACGCCCAATCTCTTGCTATGCGATTCACGGCCGTTCTTCGAACTACCTACGCCTTTCTTATGTGCCATTTCTTCTTCGTGTTTTGGGGTTAGTGTTAAGCTACAACTTCCTTGATGGTCAACTCTGTAAACTGTTGGCGATGGCCGTTCAGTTTGCGGTAACCTTTTCTTCTCTTCTTGTGGAAAACAAGCACTTTGTCGCCTTTTACAAGGGGTGAAACGACTTCACATACGACCTTGGCTCCCTGCACTGTGGGCAGTCCCACGGTAACATTTCCGTCTTTGTCCACCAAAAGAACTTTCTCAAATTCTACTGTTGCACCGGCTTCTGCGCCTACCATGTGGTGAACAAACAGTTTACGGCCGGCTTCTGCTTTGAACTGTTGGCCGTTGATTTCTACAATTGCGTACATCTATATATAAGTATGTATAGGTTAGCTCCGGCGGGTGGTTTTCAATCTCTCGAAGAACACTTCACAGAACCCGTTGCGGAATAATCGGGCACAAAAGTAAGTGTTTTATTCCTGTATCACAAGATTTCCACACAACTTTCCGCACTTTTTCTCGCCTTTTATACTCATATCCACATTGCAAAGTGGACGCAATTCGCTTTGACGGTTCAAAGAGGTCTATCAAGTCTGTTCAAAAGCCCCCATCGCTCCATCCCCACATTCGTCCGAGCAAACACAAAGAAATACGTATGACACACAAACCTTCCATGTCCCACATACAGCCTCCTAAACAGCGAACATCAGCTCCCTTTATCACAAGCACAAAAACTGCGCTAGGTAAGTACAGACACTTTGCGCGATAAGTGCAGGCACTTTGCTCGGTAAGTACGGACACTTTGCAGAGTAAGTGCAGACACTTTGCTCGGTACGCAAGGACACTTTGCAGAGTAAGTGCAGACACTCCGCTCGACAACGTCAAAGAGACTTTCTGCCATATCCTCACAACCGGCAGACCACAACACTCCATCGACCTCACAAATCAAAGGGGCTGTGCCAAGCAACGTGCTCGACACAGCCCCTTGTTGTGAACCGTTCAATTCCTAAACCGTAGGAAAAGATTATTTTACGGCCTCTGCCAAATCGACTCCGGCCTTAAACTTTACGACTTTGCGTGCAGGAATTACCATTGCTTTCCGAGTAGAAGGGTCAACACCTTTCCGTGCAACACGGGTGCCTACTGCAAACGTTCCAAATCCAACCAAAGTAACCTTATCGCCGTCTGTCATGGCTTTGGTCACCGTCTTAATGAAAGCCTCGACAGCTTTCTTCGCATCGGTCTTGCTCAGTTGAGCCTCTGCCGACATTGCGTTAATCAATTGTGCCTTATTCATGATAAGTTAAAGAAAAAATAAACATTCAGTACCTCCCTCCCCGAGTGTATTCTCAACAAGTTTGGTCTCCACAAACATAAAGTCTTATTAACAAATAAACAAGACTTCCATTCAAAAAACCGCTAAAAAGTCGAAAAAGCCTAAAAACAATATAGGTCCATTCTCATGGAATGATAAATCTTCTACCTTTGTCTACTCATATCGTTTGGTTGTAATACAAAGACATGAATCAACTTCCACCTATCACCAAGAATCTCCTCATTATCAACGCACTTTTCTTTTTCGGAACATTTGTGGCCGAGAAACATGGTGTGGATTTAATCAATCTGTTGGGACTACACTTCGTTTTGGCATCCGACTTCCAGCCATACCAACTGTTGACCTATATGTTCATGCATAGCGGCTTTTCGCATCTGTTCTTCAACATGTTTGCAGTCTATATGTTCGGAGGTTTGCTGGAACAAACTTGGGGAAGCCGTCGGTTTCTCCTATATTATATAGTCTGCGGAGTGGGAGCCGGCCTGGTACAAGAAGCCGTTCAATACATCGAGTATGCGACCCAACTAAGCCATTACGCCCAAGTAGACACCGGAAACAGCATCATTCCGATGGCCGAATACTTGAACCTCATCAACACGGTGGGGGCATCGGGAGCGGTTTATGCCATTCTGTTGGGATTCGGCATGATGTTTCCCGATCATAGACTCTTCGTATTCCCACTACCGGTGCCTATCAAAGCCAAGTTCTTTGTTATGGGCTACGCCGTCATTGAGCTACTCACCGGAATCGCCAATCGGCCGGGCGACACCGTGGCACACTTTGCTCACTTAGGAGGTATGGTCTTTGGGTTTATTCTTATTAAAATGTGGACGACCCACGCACGTAAGAAGCGGAATGAAACAGTTTCTTTCTGACTTGCGAACCTCGTTTGTTCGAGGTAGCATCGAAATTCGCTTCATCTTCATCAATACTGCGATTTTCGTGGCGACCGGCCTTGTCAAGGGAGTTCTGCAATTACTCTCGCTCGATGCTGCGCCGCTTCGCCTGTTGGAGCTGCCGGCCTCTTTGAATGACGTATGTCGACAGCCATGGGCCTTGTTGACCTATATGTTCATACACGCCGACCTATGGCACCTGCTCATCAATACGTTGTGGATTTATTGGTTCGGGAAGCTCTTCCTACAATTCTTTTCCTCCAAGCATTTGCGAGGCCTATTCCTATTGGGTGGACTAAGCGGAGGCGTCCTTTATGTGGCTGCCTACAACCTCTTCCCCTTCTTCACTCCCCTGCTTGGGCAACACTATTTGGTAGGTGCATCGGCCGCTGTTTTAGCCGTGGTCACAGCCACTGCCTATCGGGAGCCCAACTATCGAGTCAGTCTTTTCCTACTTGGTTCAATCAAACTCAAGTACATTGCGCTGGCAGTTGTGCTGTTCGCCCTACTGTCCATTACTTCCGAGAACGCCGGAGGACATATCGCCCATTTGGGAGGTGCCTTCGGTGGGTATCTCTTTGCCAAACTATTGGAGCGAGGAACAGACTTGACTCGGGGTATCAATGCAGTGATTGACGGCCTAACCGGTCTCTTTTCACCCCTTTCGCGCAAGAAATCCCGCATGAAAGTGAGCTACAACAACACCGACCGCATGAAGGATTACGAATACAATGCAAGGCGCAGAGCGTCCTCGGAGGAGATTGATCGTATTCTGGATAAACTGAGATTGTCGGGCTATGACAGCCTCAACGCAGAGGAGAAGAAAAGACTTTTCGACGCCAGCCAGCGATGAAACGATTCAAACAATACGTGGATTACTTGCTATTGGCAGCCAACCTCTGTTGTCTGTCGGCATTGCTGGCAAGCGCATACAGTCCGCTTATCAACCCCGGTCGCTATCCTTGGGCTGCCATTCTGGGTCTCTCATTCCCCATTTTGCTACTCATCTGCGTGGCATTTGCCCTCTTTTGGCTTGTTAGCAATTACAGATATGCCTTGTTGTCGCTCCCCTTTTTCCTCTTCAGCCACACAGCCATTCGCGACTGTCTGCCTTTGAACACCAAGGAGTCGACCTTGCCTTCCGACAGCATCAAGATACTATCCTACAACGTGATGTCCTTCGATTGGTTGTCCAAAAACCAACAAAAGGAAAATGAAATTTTGAACTATCTGCGCGACAGCAAGGCCGATATCATCTGTTTACAAGAATATGCCGCCTCCAACGCTACGAAGTCGCCCCACTTAACTTCCGCAGAAATCAAGCGAGCCTTGAAGGATTACCCCCATCGACACATATACGAAGTAAGTCGAGGCGGTAACCAGTTGGCTTGCTTCTCTCGTTTCCCCATCATTAAGACCCAACCCATCCGATATGAAAGCCGAAACAATGGCTCGGTGGCTTACCGATTATTGGTCGATGGCGATACGCTAAACCTCATCAACAACCATTTGGAGTCCAACAAACTCACCATGGAAGACCGCGGAACCTACGAAGACTTTCTGGAAAAGCCCGATGCGACCAAGGCCAAAACCGGCCTGCGCCAGCTACTGAAAAAGTTTGCCGAGGCTGCCGGCATCCGCGCCTCACAAGCCGATTCGGTGGCCAAATACATTGAAAGTATTCCCACTCACCAAGCCTTGATCGTATGCGGAGACTTCAATGATTCGCCCGTATCCTACGTTCACCGAGCACTGACCAAACGAACCAAAGACGCTTTTTCTCGTACCGGAATGGGGTTAGGTATTTCTTTTCACCGAAATAAGTTCTACTTTCGCATTGACCATATTTTGGTGGGAGGGAATTTGACACCTCATAACTGTGTGGTCGACCGCAGCATTGCCCACTCCGACCACTACCCCGTTTGGTGCTTCGTGAGTCGAAACAATAAGAAAACCGAATAAACAAACCTTTTATAACACACTCAATTCTATGATTAAAAAAACTGTAACCCTTTTATCCATCTGTTGTATGCTGTATGCCTGCGACCAGAAAAAGGCGAGCGACAATCCGTTCTTCGCCGAGTTTCAAACCGAACAGGGAGTTCCTCCCTTCGATTTAATTAAGACCGAGCACTATAAGCCCGCATTCCTGAAAGGCATCGAAGAGCAAAATCGGCTCATCAAAGCCATTGTCGAGAACCCTGAAGCTCCGACCTTTGACAACACCATCGCTGCACTCGACAACAGTTCTCCCCTGCTCGACCGTGTGGGTGGCGTGTTCTTCAACATGACATCGGCCGAAACCACGCCCGAACTGACAGCTCTCGCCTCCGAATTGTCGCCCATCCTCGCGGAACACGGAGATAACATCACCCTGAACAAAGCCTTGTTCGACCGTGTGAAGGCCGTATACGATCAAAAAGAAACGTTGAACCTCACCACCGAACAAGCCCGTCTGCTGGAAAAAACCTACAAAAGTTTCGTACGTTCGGGTATTGCCTTGAGTGAAGAAAGCCAAGCACGCTTGCGCGAAATCAACAAAGAGCTCTCCACCTTGGCATTGACTTTCAGCGATCACATCTTGAACGAAAACAACGCGTTCAAGCTATTCGTAGAGAAAGAAGAGGAGCTGGCCGGCCTGCCCGACTG
>JAXFUC010000108.1:0-9177 GCA_034176395.1 Bacteroides sp.
CATTCAAGGAACCAGCTTTTCGTTCATCGGTCCCATTATTTCCACCGGACTGGCGGGTGGCTTGCCACTCATCTTTGGTGCATGTATTGCCGCAGCTCCGGTTGAGATGGTGGTAAGTCGCACCTTCAAGTATTTGCGCCACATCATCACCCCCGTAGTGTCGGGCATTGTGGTGATGCTCATTGGATTGAGTCTGATCAAAGTGGGCATTGTGGCCTGCGGAGGCGGCTATGGTGCGATGGAGAACGGCACGTTTGCCACATGGGACAACCTTGCCATTTCGGGTCTGGTGTTGGGCAGTGTGCTGTTTTTCAATAGAAGTCGCAATAAGTATTTGCGCATGAGTTCCATCGTCTTGGGTATTTGCTTGGGATACGCTTTGGCTTTTGCCTGGGGTAAGGTAAACTTGGAGGCCATCAATAATGCCAGCTTATGGAGTTTCAACATTCCCATGCCTTTTAAGTATGGTGTTGATTTCAACGTTTCATCCATCATTGCCATCGGATTGGTATATCTCATCACTGCCATCGAGGCAACGGGAGACATCACAGCCAACTCCATGATTTCGGGCCTGCCCATCGAAGGAAATGCATACTTGAAACGTGTCTCGGGTGGCGTATTGGCCGATGGTTTCAACTCGTTGCTCGCGGGTGTGTTCAATTCGTTCCCCAATTCCATCTTTGCGCAGAACAATGGTTTGATTCAGCTCACGGGTGTGGCAAGTCGTTATGTGGGCTATTACATTGCCGGGATGTTGCTACTTTTAGGATTGTTCCCTATTGTGGGCGTTGTTTTCTCGGTAATGCCCGATCCCGTTTTGGGCGGTGCTACGTTGCTGATGTTCGGTACGGTGGCTGCCGCGGGTGTACGCATCGTGGCTTCTCAAACTATCGGCCGCAAGGAGACGTTGGTCTTGGCAGTGAGTCTGTCCTTGGGATTGGGTGTAGAGCTTATTCCCGATGTGTTGTCGCAGGCTCCCGAAGCCATTCGCAGCATTTTCTCTTCGGGCATTACTACCGGAGGATTGGCGGCTATCATAGCCAATGCGGTGATTCGAGTGAAGGAAGACTGATCTTCCAATTTTCATAGAAACGGCTGCTCGCGACCTTGTAGTTGTCGAGCAGCCGTTTGTTTTTCTAAGACTTCTGCCTCGGGGGAATGTAGAGGGAGAGGCTATCGTTTGCAGAAACCTATTTTGGCATTCAACTTAAAGTAGTAAACGCCGTTTTCTCGTTCGAGGTAGCCATATTTGTCTTTCTCCAACGCTCCCTTTTCAAAGCGTGTGTTCTTGAGGAGGAAGTTCTCCAAGGTCGATCGGTCGGATAGGTGATAGGCTGCCACCTGTCCGCTACCATCGAGCAGCAGCAATCCTTCGATGGCTGTGGTCTCGCCTCGGTATATCTTGGCCGGACGCATACCGCAGAGCAGGGCGGTGAGGAATTGCTGTGTCTTAAAGCGGTAGAATAGATGTTTTTGAATCAGCTCTTCCTTTATCTTCAGTGGGTTGATTTGCTCCATGACATCTACCAAATCGCAAGTGCGACTTATGCCATCGAGGTGCATGGTGCGCACCATTTCGGTCAGCAGGCGAGGAAAATGGAGGTCAATCATCGAAAGATTGGCTTTGAACACTTTGTCGGCCACATCGGCATAGCGGAGCACTCCACCCAGTCGTTCAATGAGCAGCATACGCTCGGCCACTTCGTTGGCCGATTCGGGCGAAGCATTGATTTTACTCACCGTGGGGGAGGCAAACTTGATGCCGCTTTGTTCCAACTTCAGATTGGCTGTGCGACCACCATCCAGCAGAGGGCGCATCTGTCCCAAGCGAGAGCGAACGATGAATCCGCAAGGGGGGGAGTCGGGATGCCAAAAGGTGAGATGCAGGTCGGTGCGGTCGGTAGTGGGAGCCTCGAGGTCGAAGATACGCAGTTCGTCCAAGAAGGCTTCGACACCTTCCGGCACTTCTACTTCGTCTTGGGTAGAGGATTTGACCGCTTGAAGAATGAGATCGGCCGCAGCCGAGAAATCCTCTCGAGGAACGAGACGAACGGGCTGTTCGTCGCTCACGATGCGAATGTGCTGTGATTCGATGAGATATTTTCTGATACCGTTATGTTCGGTTCGCAGTATGGAGGCCAAAGGGCGGATTTGCTCGCCCGAACTGCCCTGTTCGGTTCCCATGGCGATTTGCCCATCGGCCAGCAGGCGGAAGAAAGTGTAGAGTTCGCACCATTCTCTTGAAGTGCCCATAGTTTGCTTGTTTTGATGTTAGGAAATGGATTCGATACGTGCCGTTTCAACCTTGGAAAGCCGTTCGATGAGGCGATCCAACTTGCCGAGGCGGATACGTAGGTGCATGGTGCAATCGTTTTCGTACGATTGAGCCACGATGGTAGGTTCCTCCTCTTTGACAATGCGCATAATGTCGTTCATGAGCGGGTATTCAAAATGTACGGCTATCTCCCCATCCACTGTTTTCTCAATGATGGTGGCTGCGGCAAGTGCTTCGGCCGCTGCGGCTTTGTAGGCTACGGTCAGTCCGCCGGTACCCAGCTTGATGCCACCGAAGTAGCGCACCACTACCACGAGGATGTCTGTGAGTTGTAACGAGTTGATTTGTCCTAAGATGGGTTTCCCGGCCGTGCCTGATGGCTCGCCATTGTCGTTGGCTCTGAACTCGGTACGCTTGGCCCCCAACATATAGGCATAGCAGATGTGGCGAGCATCGTAGTACTCTTTTTGGAAAGCCTCCAGCCGCACCTTAATCTCGTCGACCGTATGTACGGGTAAGGCAAAGGCGAGAAATTTACTTCGCTTCTCGGTGTATAAGCCTTCGGCTTTGTCGGCTATGGTGAGGAAGGTGTCGAGTGGCTCCATGACGCAAAGATAATACATTCGCCATAGAAACGAACGAAGCCATGCCGAGGAAGGGGAGGAGTCCCCATTTCCTTGCATGGCTTCGGGTTATTGAAGGGAGGTATTATTATACCAGTTTGTGAATCACCAAGCCCGAACGAAGTTTCGGTTCAAACCAAGTGGTTTTGGGAGGCATGATGTTGCCCGTATCGGCAATGTCCATGAGCTGTTTCATAGAAACGGGATACAGCGCCAAAGCAACTTTCATCTCGCCACTGTCCACACGTTTCTTCAGTTCGCCCAATCCGCGGATTCCTCCTACGAAGTCGATGCGCTTGTCCGAACGAAGGTCTTTCAATCCGAGCAGCTCATCCAAAATGAGGTTGGATGAGATGGTAACATCCAATACTCCGATGGGATCGTTGTCATCGTACGTGCCCGGGCGAGCTGTGAGGCTGTACCAAACGCCTTCGAGGTAGAGCGAGAAGTTATGAAGGGCAGCGGGCTGATAGATGTCTGCTCCCTTCTTTTCCACCACAAAGTTCTTCTCCAATGCAGCCAAGAACTGTTCGGCGGTGAGACCGTTGAGGTCTTTCACCACACGGTTGTAGTCGATGATGGTCAGTTGATTGGCCGGGAAGCACACTGCCATGAAGTAGTTATACTCCTCGTCGCCACGGTGATTGGGGTTTTGTTTGGCTTTCTCAGCACCCACCAAAGCGGCGGCTGCCGAGCGGTGGTGTCCGTCTGCGATGTAGAGAGCGGGCATCTTGGCAAAGGCAGCGGTGATGGCTTGGATGTCTGCTTCTCCGTCGATGATCCAGAACGTATGACCGAAGCCATCGCCCGGGGCGATGAAGTCGTACACGGGCTTTTGGGCGGTGTAGCGACGGATGATGGCATCCAACTCTGCGTTGTCGGGGTAGGCGAAGAATACGGGTTCGATGTTGGCATTGTTCACGCGAACGTGCTTCATGCGGTCTTCTTCCTTATCACGACGAGTAAGTTCGTGCTTTTTGATCACACCGTTCATGTAGTCGGGTACGTAGGCTCCGACAACAAGTCCGTATTGTGTCTTTCCGTTCATGGTTTGTGCATAGACGTAGTAGTTCTCTTTTTCGTCTTGCACGAGCCAGCCTTTGTCTTGGAACATTTGGAAGTTCTCGGCGGCTTTGGCGTACACGCGCTCGTCGTGTTCGTCCGTACCTACGGGAAAGTCTATTTCGGGCTTGATGATGTGATACAAAGATTTCTCGTTGCCTTCGGCCTCTTCGCGTGCTTCTTGCGAGTTGAGCACGTCGTAAGGACGAGAAGCCACTTGTTCAACGAGGTGTTGTGGGGGGCGTATGCCTTTGAATGGTTTGATAACTGCCATAGTACTTATGTTATTTGTTTACTCTGAATTTTTCGCATCCGTCTTTCAGGTAGCCTACGATTTGTTTGGCTGCTGCAATGCCGGCATTGATGTTGGCTTCGGCTGTCTGGGCACCCATCTTCTTGGGAGTGGAGAAGTAGCGTCCGGCAAATTTTTCGGTAAATTCCGCATGTGCGGCAGGCATGATGTCGGTGAGGTATTTGAAGTCGGCACGTTCTTCCATCAAGCGGATGAGTTCGGCTTCGTCAATCACTTCCTTACGGGCTGTGTTTACCAATATAGCACCTTTGGGCATGCCTTTCAAGAGGTTGTAGTTGATAGAGTTCTTGGTTTCGGCTGTGGCGGGGATGTGGAGTGAGATCACGTCGCACGTGTTGTACAGCTCTTCCACCGAGGACAAGGCCTTTACTCCATCGGCCTCAATCACTTCTTTGGGACAGAAGGCGTCGTAGGCATATACTTGCATGCCAAATCCTTTGGCGATGCGACCCACATTGCGTCCCACGTTTCCGTAGGCATGGATGCCGAGACGTTTGCCCATCAGCTCGCTGCCCGATGTGCCGTTGTAGAAGTTGCGCACGGCATAAACCATCATGCCCAAGGCCAGTTCGGCCACGGCGTTCGAGTTTTGACCGGGGGTGTTCATCACGCATACGTTGTGTGCGGTGGCTGCTGCCAGATCCACGTTATCGTAGCCTGCACCTGCGCGTACCACGATTTTCAAGGCCTTGGCGGCTTCGAGTACTTCGGCGTCGACAATATCACTGCGGATGATGATGGCATTTGCGTCCTTCACCGCATCGAGCAATTGTGCTTTCTCGGTATATTTTTCCAATAGAGCCAGTTCGTAACCGGCTGCTTCGATTTCTTTACGGATGCCGTCCACCGCCACTTTGGCAAACGGCTTATCGGTAGCAACTAAGACTTTCATAATTGGTGTGTTGGGGTTAAGATAAAAGGAATCCCCCTTGCCGACCGCTTCATGGGTGGGTCGGAAAGGGGGAAGATGAGGTTAAGCGTGTTGCTTTTCGAATTCTTGCATGCAAGCCACCAGTGCTTTTACGCTTTCCAGCGGACAAGCATTGTAGATCGAAGCACGGAATCCGCCCACTGAGCGGTGGCCTTTGATGCCCACCATGCCACGAGACTTGGCAAACTCCATGAAGGCAGCTTCTTTGTCCTTATAGGCTTCGGTCATTACGAAACAAACGTTCATCAGCGAGCGGTCTTCCTTGGCTGCTGTGCCCACAAACATCTTGTTGCGGTCGATTTCGTTGTAGAGCAAGTCGGCTTTTTCCTTATTGATCTTGTACATGGCTTCCAGTCCGCCTTGTTCTTTCACCCACTTCAGGGTTTCGTGCATGACGAAGATGGAGAACACGGGAGGTGTGTTGAACATGGAGCGGTCGCGCTCTTCTCCGCCAACGTGTGTGCGATAGTCCACCATGGTTTGCAGTTTGCGTTCCACTTTGCCCAAGAGGTCTTCGCGAACGATAACAAATGTCACACCGGCAGGGCCTACGTTCTTTTGTGCACCGCCATAGATAAGTCCGTATTTCTTCACATCCACCGGACGGCTCATGATGTCCGAAGACATGTCGGCCACCAAGGTCACGGGGCAATCCATATCGGTGTGGATTTCCGTTCCGTAAATGGTGTTGTTGGTCGTGATGTGGAAGTAGTCTGCATCGGCAGGGATGGTGTAGTTCTTGGGGATGTACGAGTAGTTTTTGTCTTCCGAAGATGCCACAATGTCCACTTCTCCGTAGAACTTGGCTTCCTTAGCTGCTTTCTTAGCCCATACGCCTGTTTGCAGGTAGGCGGCTTTCTTGTGGAGCAGGTTGGCTGCCACGGTGAAGAATTGTGTACTTGCACCACCGCCGAGGAACAATACTTGGTAGTTGTCGGGGATGTTGAGCAGTTCGCGCCAGAGGTCGGCGGTTTCCTTCATGATGCGTTCCCATCCGGGAGTGCGGTGAGAAATCTCCAAAAGTCCGATGCCTGTTCCATCAAAATCGCGAATGGCTGCAATGGCCGATTCAATGGCCTGCTTGGGGAGGACGCAAGGTCCGGCGTTGAAATTATGCTTTTCCATATGTAAAAAAGGTTTGTGAATGAATTCGTTGGCTAACAGTTGTCTATTCGACTTTGCGAAGTACGGAATTATTTTTCTGAAAACAAATCTTTCAAGCGAAAAAAACAGAGGGGAGAAATAGATAAATTCCCTGCTTTGGCTTGCATTAAGTAAGGGTGTCCGAAGGGTTCTCTCTTGTTTTGTCTTTTATGGGTGTCAAAATGATAGTTTGGGCGAGGCGTCGGAGTGAAGGAGAAAGGTGGTGGGCAGCGGTGCAATCTGTGGGTTTTGCCGGGTGCATGTGGAGATTCGGGAGATATGGTGTTTGGGTGCAACAGACCCGGTGCTTGTGGTTCGGTGGCAAAGTGTACGCTCTTTGAAACCTAAGTGTATGCACTTCGCTCGCCAAGTGCCTACACTTTGCCGACGAAGTGCGGGGCTTATTTTTGTGGTTCTTGCATATCGACGTGGAGCGACGCTTTGGGGGGAAAGGATGAAAGCGGCCGGTGAAGCCGTCTTGTGTAAGGTGTGAGTGTTTGATGTGCGGATGAATACAACATCGGCACACCGATCTTGCGAATGCGGTGTGCCGATGCCAATAGGGTCGATTTCGAGGGCATTGCCGTAAAGCGTTGGAGCGGGCTGACCCTCGCTTGAACGATGCGCTTACTTTGTTTTCGGTGTCATGTCGCCTTCGATGTAAATGCGCATGGTTTCTGTTTTGGCGTTGGTGAGCAGGGTAATGGATTTTTTGAAACGTCCCGGCTGCTTTCCGGCTCCGTTATAAGTAATCTTGATGGTGCCTTGCTTCCCGGGCATCACGGGCTCTTTAGTGAATTGAGGAACGGTGCATCCGCACGAAGCACTGGCTTGATGAATGACCAAGGGAGTGGTTCCGGTATTGGTATAGGTGAACACGCATTCCATCACGGGGTTGTCTTCGGAAAATTTGCCGAAGTTGTGGGTGGTTTTGTCGAATGTGATTTCGGCTTTGGTTTGCCCCAAAACCGTGGTCAGTCCGGCAACCAAGAGCGAGAGAGTGAATAGAAGTTTCTTCATAATTGTCTGATTTTTTAAGTTTGACACCGAAAGATGCAAAAGGTTTTATTGGACAAGGCCAAATCCCACTTGCATCCCGTCATATTTTTTTGCCAGTGAACTGAAGGTGCTGATGGCGAAATCGTCTGACTGACTGCCGAGAAAGGCCATGACTTTGAGCAATGTATCGGCCTCGAATAGCAGGCTACACGCCTTTTGCGATCCGCCCACCGTGGCCGGAAAACCGATGAGGCTCAGGAATTTCAAACTCAACTTGCGGTTTTGCTTGTCGTAGGTATAGCTTCCTTTGAACGGTTTGTTGCCGACACTGACGGTAAAGCTATTGTCTTGGTTGAAGACAAATGTCATCGTTCCCGGAGCGATGCCCACTTTCTTGAGCTGTGTTGCCAGTTTTTTCTCCACCGTTTTGGAGGCGATGGGGCCGCCGGCCTTCAGGAGAAGATCGTCCGATTGAAATTCCACGGCAGGCTCTTTATAGGTCCATGTGCCGATGATGTTGGGAGCTTCGTGACTGCCTTGTATGACGTTGTCGATGACCTTGCCTATGTTTTTCTTGGAAAACAAGTCTTTGACCGATTGTGCCTTCAGGTCGTTGATTCCCCAAAGGGAAAAGATGGCCAGACAACATCCGGCGATGAATAGTCTTTTCATTGAGTTCTTTTATTGAGTTCTTGGTTGATGATTTCGATGTACTGCAGTATCTCGGTGCGTCCTAGCCCCTTGTCGGCCGAAGAAACGAAGTGAGGGGGCAGCTCCTCCCACTCTTGACTTAGTCGGGCAAGGTAGGCTTTTACTTGTTTGTCGAGCTTGCCCGAGGTGAGTTTGTCGGCCTTGGTAAAGACGATGGAGAAGGGAATGCCGTGCTGACCCAGCCATGCCATGAAGTCCAAGTCGATGGGTTGAGGTTCGTGGCGACAGTCGATGAGTACAAACAGATTGGTCATTTGCTCTCGGCGCAGGATGTAGTTGGCAATCACGGTGCGAATCTGCTCTTGCCCTTTTTGTCCGCGCTTGGCATATCCGTACCCCGGCAAGTCCACGATGTACCAATTCTTGTTGATTAGGAAGTGATTGATGAGCATCGTTTTTCCGGGTGTGGCCGAGGTCATGGCCAGTCCTTTGCGAGCTGTCAGCAGGTTGATGAGACTCGATTTACCCACGTTGGAGCGGCCGATGAATGCATATTCGGGCAGGTTTCCCGCCGGGCATTTGCTCACGTCGGTGTTGCTCACCACAAATTCGGCTGTTCTTATATCCATTGTCATCTACGCTGATTCGGTGGACGAAGGGATGGCTTCGTGCCTACCGTTTGTTTCTCTTGAGTAGCCAAAGGTAGAGTGTTTTGAAACATATCTCTATCTTTACGGCGGAAAACTTAAAGTTTATTAGCCTTTTCAAGATGAATCAACCCTATCCCTCGGTTTTGTTGGAAAAAGCCGTCGACGAGTTTGCCAAGCTGCCCGGCATCGGTCGGAAGACGGCTATGAGGCTGGTGCTGCACCTCTTACGGCAGGAGACGAAGACGGTAGAATCCTTTGGGCAAGCGATAATCACCCTCAAACAAGAGGTGAAGTATTGTCGCTGTTGTCACAACATTTCCGATACCGATTTATGTCGCATTTGCAGCAATCCGCAGCGCGATGGCTCAACGATTTGTGTGGTGGAGAATGTGCGCGATGTGATGGCAGTGGAAGCCACCCAGCAATTCAGAGGATTGTATCACGTGCTGGGAGGGGTTATCTCGCCCATGGATGGAGTGGGGCCGAGCGATTTGCAAATAGACAGCCTGGTGAAGCGGGTGGAGGCCGGA
>JAXFUC010000109.1:0-8394 GCA_034176395.1 Bacteroides sp.
AGTGGTGACGTAGGCCTGCCAGGCTCCTTGACGCAGCTTGGCCGACAGCTCCAACGACTCGCTTCGTTCGGGGCGCAGGTCGTTGTGACCCACTTGTTTGGGACCGTTGTAATACAAATCGGTAAAGGTGGGTATGCGAACGGCTTTGCCCCACGAAGCCGAAAATGCCCAATGTGTATTGGGACGATAGGTGGCGTTGACCGAAGGCAAGAAGTTGAGCTTTCCTTGCCGTTGGGTGTTATGGTTGAGCAACGCCCCTGCCGAAACGGAGAAACGCCCCAGCGTGACGGTGTGTTCCAAGCTCACACCGAGGTTGGTGCGCACGGCCGATTTGGTATATCTCCCCACCGGCTCGTCCATGAGCGAACCCAGATTGGTGCTGAGCAGGCTTTCTCGTCTCCATTCTCCTCCCAGCGAGGTTGTTCCCCATTGGGAGGTATAAACTCCCACGAGGTTGGCTCCGAGGTTGTCGGCCCGATTGTTGTTCATGGCCGTACCGCGTTGCCAGTGGTATTCGTCATGCGCACGGCTCCAATATAGGATGGGCACCACCCGAAGCGTTTTACCGAACTCTCCTTTGAGTGCGGTAAACAGGTGGTTGGTCTTTTCATATTGCTTGGGGCCTTTGGGCGAGTAGAATGCGTTTGCCCCGAAGGCCTTATTGTTGTAGCCCAGCTGAAAGTCCAAACGGTCTGTGCTTCCCAGCTTGAGACGCGACTGCCACAGGGCATTGTATAAGCGGTAATCGGTGTTTTCTCTGTAACCATCGGACGATTTGCGGCTCACCGAGATGCTGTGTGTGGTCTTTCCCCAATCGGCTGCGGCTCGTCCCTCCACACTCCATAGGCCATGAGCACCGGCAGTGACCTGTGCAAAGATGCGATCGGCTACTTCTTTCTTGGTAATGATATTAATTGCCCCCGAGAATGCTCCGGCTCCATGAATCAAAGCGGCCGGTCCGTGAACGATTTCGATACGTTCGATGTCCGAGATGTTTAGGGGGATGTCGTAGGTGAGGTGGCCACTTTGTGCGCTCGAGAGATTTACTCCGTTCAGTAGCACAATGTTCTGATCGAATGAACCACCCCGAATCGAGATGTCGGCCTGCACTCCGTGCGCACCCCGCTGGGTGACATCGACGCCGGCCATATAGACCAATAGGTCTTGAATACTTCGTATCGGCGCTTTGGCAATCTCTTTCTGACTGACTACGGTCAGCTGCTTGGCAGCCTGCGACAAGGGAGTTGCCACCTTGGAGGCGGTCACCATCACCTCTTCGAGCAGTTGCTCATCGTCGGCTTCGCCCTCGGTTTGCGCTTGGCTCACCACCACTTGCTGAGCCACAGCCGTTTCGGCATAGGCCAAGCCCAAGGCTGCACCGGCCAACACGCCAATGTTTACCACTCGGTGTAGGGAGTTGAACGCCCCATACCCTTTCCGAACGAATCGCCTGAACACGCTCGCTCGGTTTTGTTTCCAATGTTCTTGTTTCATTGCGAACATAAATTGATTAAGTTAAACATAAACCCCTCGGTTGCTGCGTTCGCGCGCGAACCACAGTCCCAAGGCGGTGATTGCTCCGTTCAGAAGCAATATTTCGTAACCCGCTCGGTAGCCTCCGCATTCCAGCAGCAGCCACTCCGCGGCATAAGTCAAAAGCGGGGCCGACAAACACACCCAAGGTATGGCCCTATCCTTTACCGCCCACGACGAAAACAGTCCGAAGGCATAGAGTCCCAACAAGGGTCCGTAGGTGTAGGACACAGCTTTGTAGATCAGCATCAACACCGATCCTTCTTGCCAATGAGCTATGAGCAGGATGACGATGGCAAACAACACACAAACCAAAGCGTGCACCCCATGGCGCAGACGCAAGGCCGATCGGCCCTCGGCATCGGGCGACAGCCCCAGCAAGTCCACACAGATAGAAGTGGTGAGCGAGGTCAGTGCCGAGTCGGCATTGGAGAATGCAGCCGCCGTCACACCGAGACTGAAGCACACCAAGGCCACCGTTCCCAAGTGATGAGCAGCCAGCAAGGGCAGTATCTCGTCGCCCTTGGCAGGCAAAGCAATGCCCATCGCCTCGGCATAGGCCAGCAACAAGATGCCCAAGGCCAAAAAGAGAAAGTTCAAAGGAATGAAGCCGAAGCCATAGACCAACATATTCTTGCGAGCTTCGCCCAAGGTGCGACAGGTCAAATTCTTCTGCATCATGTTCTGATCCAGCCCCGTCATGACCACCACAATAAAAGCTCCACCCACCAATTGCTTGAGGGCGTGTGTGGGCGATGCCCAATCATCCCACACCCAAACACGGCTGTGCGGACTTTGGCAGACGAAGTTCACCATCTCGCTCACACTCAGGTTCAATGCACCGCCCACTTGCCCAATGATGAGCACCAAGGCCACGAGCAAACAGAGGGTTTGCAACACATCCGTCCACACAATGGTATTCATGCCTCCACTGCGGGTGTAGAGCCACACCACCGCCACGATGCCGGCCACCGTACAAGGATAGGGCACCCCCAAAGCCTCAAAGACCAGCGTTTGAAGAATAAGTGTCACCAAATACAACTTAGCGGCCGCACCGAAGATTTTGGAGAGGACAAAGAAGCCGGCACCGGTGCGATAGGCTCGTGGGCCGAAGCGCGCACCGAGGTATTGGTAAATGCTCACCAGCCGCAAGCGGTAGTAGAGCGGCAAAAGCACATAGGCCACCAACAGATAGCCCAAGAAGAAACCGAAGCAGAGTTGGAGGTAGGTCATCTGCTGTGCCCGCACCATGCCGGGTACCGACACAAAGGTGACTCCCGAAATGGAGTCGCCCAGCATACCCACAGCCACCACCCACCAAGGCACGGCACCGCCGGCCAGATAGAAAGCTTTATTGTCTGTATGCCGTCCACCCAGCCATCGGCCAATGAGGAGCAGTGCCAACAGATAGGCCACAAAGGTGATGAGTACCGGATTCATGGATTCAAAGGCGGTATTAAATGAATTTCGGGCGCAAAAGTAGGTAAAATCTTCGGCCCTTGGAGACCTATCCTATCTTTTTGGATGTAAAAACCCACCTTCCGAAACGGCCGATACTCGTTTCGAAAGGTGGGTTTCTGCTTCTATGTCCGAGCCTTATCGGGCTTCTTTTTCCACCAAGATACGGGCATCGACAGCCACCACTTGCTGCGGATTGCCCAAAAGCGGATTGATGTCGAGTTCCTTGATTTCGGGGGCCGCACTAAGGAGTTGCGACAAGCGCACAATGACTTGGGCAAAGGCGGCTTGGTTCACTCCTTGCTTGCCACGAGTGCCTTGAATGATTTTATAGGCGCGCAACGAACGTATCATCTCGGTGGCTTCGTCCTCGGTCAAGGGTGCCAAGCCCGAAGCCACGTCTTTCAACACCTCGACAAAGATGCCACCCAGTCCGCAAAGCACCGTATGCCCGAACTTGGGTTCGTACTTCGCGCCCACAAAGATTTCGGTTCCACTGAGCATGGGTTGCACCAATACGGCCGTGGCATCGGCAATCTGCATCATGCGGTCAAAGGCTGCCAGCAACTCATCGTCGGTGGCAATGTTCAGCTGCACACCGCCCACATCGCTCTTGTGCACCGGCCCCACCACCTTGGCCACCACGGGATAGCCACATCGGTGGGCAAAGGCCACCAGCTCGGACGGGTTGCTCGATGCCAACTCCTCGGCCACCGGGATGCCCACGGCCTTGAGCAAGGCTTGCACCTTGCACGGTTCCAGATAGCCATCGGTTTGCACGTCGTCAATGATTTGGCGCACCTTGGCTCGTGCTTCGGAGGCAATGGGTGCGGCCGATGCTGCCGGTGCGGGTGTGGAGGCTATGCGTGCCAGGGCATTGCCCAAAGTCACTTCATCGGCAAAGTTCACACGTCCCTTGCCCAAGAACTCGGCCACCTCGGCGGCGGCTGTTTGCACCGAAGGCAAGATGGGATAAATGGGCTTGCGACAAGTGCGCATCTTCTCGTCGAGCACCTCGTACATATCGAACATGGGCACCAGTCCCGGCGTGCCGAAGATGGCCATGATGGCGTCGATACCCTCGAAGCGTTGCTCGCAGAAGTCTATGCAGTGGCGCAGGTGTTCGGGTGTGCCCGTGGCCAGGATGTCGATGGGGTTGCCCACCGAAGCACCGGGAAAAAGCAGGCTCTTCAGCTCATCGGCGGCCGGTCCCTCTATCTTGGGAACGGACAATCCGCCCTTACTCAAAGCGTCGGTCAGCATCACTCCCGGCCCTCCGGCATGGGTGATGATGGCCACATTCTTGCCCTTGAGCGGCGGAAGCGTGAAGATGCAGCCCACCGTGGCCAACTCCTCGCGCGAGTGGCAGCGCACGATGCCTGCCTTGCGAAACAAGGCTTCCACAGCCGAATCCGAGTTGGCAATGGCTCCTGTATGCGAAGATGCCGCCCTACTTCCGCTTTCCGAACTACCGGCCTTGATGGCTGCAATGCGGCAGCCCTTGGCAATGAGCGAAGCCGCATGCTTGAGCAGGCGTACAGGATCTTTGATGCTCTCGATATAGAGCAGTTTGATGGGCGAATGAAGTGCAGGGTCGTAGGTCTCGTCCATGTGTTGAAGCACATCTTCCACGCCTATCTGCTTGGCGTTGCCCACCGACCAAACGGAGTTGAAACGCAAGCCCTTGGCCACGGCACTCTCCAAGATGAACACGGCCGTTGCCCCCGAGCTGGAAATGAGGTCGGCTCCCTTGGGGTCGAGTTCGGGCACGGGTTGGCTGAAAACACTGCGGTGGCAGGTGGTCATCAGTCCGATGCAGTTGGGCCCGATCAAAGAGGCTTCGTAGCGGTTTACGGTTTCCAAGATTCGGTCCTCCAGCAACGCCCCCTCGTGGGTCTCTTCGCCAAAGCCGGCCGAGAGTATGATGAAAGCCCGCACACCTTTGTCGCGCGCCAGCGTTTCCACGGCATCGGGACATAGCTGTGCAGGGATGGCCAAGATGGCCAAGTCCGTGGGTGGAATGGCCGACACATCGGCATAGGATTCGATGCCTTGAACCGTGGATTCCTTGGGATTAACGGCTGTGAGCCTACCGGCAAAGCCTCCGCGAATGAGGTTTCGCAGAATGGCGCCTCCGGGCTTTTGAACTTGGTTGGATGCTCCCACCACGACGATGCTTTGTGGGGACAGTAACTGAGGTGTAATCATGGTGTTGTCTTCGATTTAAGAGGTTAGTGGCCGATGACCGTTGCAAATATAAAGTTTTTACTTCTTCTTGCTACCTTGCCGACTGCTTAAAATAGATTCGGTTCGGGCAAGGCCAAACTGCGAGCCACATCAAGCAGAGGCGTCCTCGATTGCCATCCTCACCCCGAAAATGTACCGATCGGTACTCGGTTCATCGGGATAAGAAGTAACTCACCTTCACTCATGCTCCACTTCACGAACAAAACAAGAACAAGGTCTGTTTGCTCGACCGACGGCCTTCACGCAGCTGCAAAAAGAGGTTCAGCCGGGTCGTGCACCATGATTCATGTCTCGGTTTATAGCATTCATGCCTTGAACGCTACCGACCAAAAGGCGAATCATACCGCTCCAATCTTGAATTATGGATGGCAAGGCGACCGACGAAATTTACCTCAAGCTTCTCCAAAAAACTCTCCCACCTTTTCTTCAACCTCTTGCCTCGTATGGCGGTCCGTCAATAGGTGCATGCTGATTTCAATCCGTCTCTTTGCCGCACACAGTTCTCCTTTGTCCACACAACAGTCTCCTTATTCTCCGTTCGCAGTGAAGCGGCAGTCGGCGGTCGAGGATAAAACAAAGCCGAGTTGCTCGAAAGCAGCTCGGCTTTATGATAGATCGTAGCAATCGTTTTATCAATGCTTAGTCACACTTCCGGGAGTGTACCATGTTCTGCCCACATTATTACGTGTCAGTCCCATATAGTTTTGCATCACTCTGGATGCCGGGAAAGGTTTTTGATTGAAGTTGATATAGGCAGACATAATGTTATCCGGTTCAATCAAGTAAGGAGTTGCACCTCCGTACTCCCATGTTCTCTTCTTCACTCCGTCATACCAAAGCTCAACCACCCAAGAACCATTTTGTGTTCCAAGAATACCAAAACGAGCAGTCAACAATCCCGTAGTTGCATCGTATTTCACGTGGTCTGTTTCTCCAGTAACCTCGGTGATTCCAGGGTTATAAGTGCTGTAAGAAGAGTTCAAAACTCCTACCGTCTGAGTCATGTGAATCTTGACTTTCTTGATATCGAATGCTGTAGAATCAATACCCATGAAGGATGTATAGTACTTCACATAGATGTTGGCCTGAGCTGCGGCACGCTTCATACGAATCAGCTCTACATTACTTCCGTTGTTCAGTGTATAGGAATACTGAACCATATACGTGTCATAAGGAAGTGGGCGATAGATTTCTGTATTTTCGTACTTCTTAGCCCAAAAGGAATAGCCTTCGGGTTTTCCAATTAGACTCGAAATATCTTTCCGTTCCAAGCTATCGGGATTGTAAATTCCCGTAATTAGCTTGTAATTCTTATCGGCATCAGCATCACTCTTGGGGAACCAATAAGAAGGATATTGATACAAGGAGGTCGGTAAATTGTCCTTAGCAGTACCGGTTCCATACTCCTCAAGCTTCACTCGATTATAGGCTGTACCTTGCAATTCGTAAAACGCTTGTTCCATCCTTACTTTTCCGGCGGGCAATTTCAATTCATTGAAGGGACTGGTGGGGCGACTCAATTCCACCGCATCCAATTCATTGTAGAAATAGCTCAGATATAGAAGCTTTTGAAGTTTCACCTTTGTAAATTGGGTGATAACCATACCCTTTTCATCCAAACCATAGAAAACTACATCGCCTTCGAACGAGGCACGGTCCAGATCAATCAATTTAGGAGCACGAATATGAATCACACGTTCCGCTGGATTGGCAGAAATAACCGGTTCGGCTGTCCACCCTGTGGGGAGCGTGGAACGAATGCTGGCCAAATTGTCCGAACTCGTATAAGGAACAGTAATCACCTCATCGTGCATCGTGAATTGAAGAACGCCGTTGGCATCAACTTTCCCTTCGGTCTTGAGTTTGAAGGCGATTTCGCGCAGAGGCACCACAAATGTATCGCCGTTGATGGTGGTGATGGTAATTTGGTCGCCATCTTGCTCGATATTGGTCACAAAGCTCTCCACTCCCGGTTCACCTTGCGGACCTTGCGGGCCGGCAGGTCCTTGCGGACCGGCAGCTCCATCCTTACCATCCACGCCGTCGTTGGGAGTGGCTCTAACCTTTTTCCCATCTACCAACAGGAACGAGTCGGAGGTTTCACCGGGATATTTGATCGTCCAATAAAGGTGTTGGTCATTGGGATTGGAGGGGTCTTGCTTAGCGCTGATAATGGGCACACCGCCATCTTTGCCATCCTTACCATCCTTACCGGCGGCTCCGTCTTTTCCGTCAACGCCATCCTTACCATCTTGGCCAATAGCCTTATGTGTGGTTTTCTCGCCATTGATAACCCAATAGCCATCATTGCTGATGGAGATAGTAGGATTGACACCATCCTTGCCGTCTTTGCCATCGATGCCGTCCTTACCATCTTTGCCGGCAGCTCCATCTTTCCCATCAACACCGTCCTTACCATCTTTGCCATCTTTTCCTTTGGTACCGTATGGAATGTAAAACTCAGTTTCTGATATGGTAACGTTGACTCCGATGGTGTCGCCGGCTTCGTTGGTGACATAGGTCAAGTTTGTTGCCACAGGTTTGTTATTAAGGATATTGTAAAGATTCTTTAGCTCAACAATATCTCCATTGATGACTTTGATTTTATCATTCAAGTCTTTGAGCGAGGCAGCTATCACCACCTGACGGCTATACAGCACGTTGGTGTCCTCTTTGTAGCAACCGGAAAGCAACAATGCGGTGGCCAAGCAGGAGAGCAGATAAGCTCTAATCTGTTTTGTTTTCATATGATTCTCTTGTTATTTATCTACAATCTGTATTGTTTTCGTTGAGCACAGGCCCTATCTCTTCACCACATCCACAAAGCGTTTCAAAGTTTGTAGGTTGCGACGAGCATCGCCACTACTGAATGACACTTCCTCAAGGATGCGCTGTGCACGCTCATAGTCTTTCTGATAAGCATAGGCCACAGCCAAGGCATTGAGCACGGTAGCATTCTTGTCGGCCACTTTCTCAAGAACGGAAGCAGCCTCGACATGCTTGCCGGATTCGAGCAAACGAATGCCTTGATAGGTCAAAGCAATGTCTGATTGAGGGTAGTGACGGTTGAGAATACCGATGGCCTTTTGTCCCTGCTCGGTGTTGATACCATAGTCAACGGCCACTGCATACATTTCTTCCGCACTCAGGGCCGAA
>JAXFUC010000110.1:0-55320 GCA_034176395.1 Bacteroides sp.
TTGCCTACGTGAAAAAGATAATCACCGACCACCGTGGTAGCATTCGAGCCGAAAGCGAACCGGGTGTTGGAACCAAATTTATCATAACATTACCATTATTAAATACTGACTGATATGGAAGAGAATCTGAGAATTTTATTATGCGAAGACGACGAGAACCTCGGCATGTTGTTGAGAGAGTATTTGCAAGCAAAAGGCTATTCGGCCGATCTTCAACCGGACGGAGAAGCCGGTTACAAGGCTTTCTTAAAGAATAAGTACGATTTGTGCGTGTTTGATGTGATGATGCCTAAGAAAGATGGTTTCAGTTTAGCGGCCGATGTACGTGCAGCCAACGCAGAGATACCCATCATTTTCCTTACGGCCAAGACGTTGAAAGAAGATATTTTGGAAGGTTTCAAAATTGGAGCTGACGACTATTTGACAAAGCCCTTCAGCATGGAAGAGCTGACATTTAGAATCGAAGCCATTTTGCGTCGCGTTCGCGGCAAGCGTAGCAAGGAAAGCAGCGTTTATAAGATCGGAAAGTTTACTTTCGATACTCAGAAGCAAATCTTGGCCACTGCCGAGAAGAGTACCAAACTCACTACTAAGGAGTCGGAGCTGCTTAGCTTGCTGTGTGCCCACGCCAACGAAATCTTGCAGCGCGATTTTGCCCTGAAAACCATTTGGATCGACGACAACTATTTCAATGCTCGCAGCATGGATGTATATATAACCAAACTGCGTAAGCATTTGAAAGAAGACGAATCGATTGAGATCATCAACATTCACGGAAAGGGTTACAAACTCATTACCCCCGATCCCGAACGTTAAGTGTCCGAATAAAAAACTCCCGCTACTTTGATGAGTAGCGGGAGTTTTTTGTTATATATCTTCTGTCGGTTGGTGTGTTCTACCGTTTTAGTCAGCCAATCGCTTGTTGATTACAATGTAAGAGATCAGCCCTGCAACGATGATGAAAACAGAAGTACCCAAGAGTGCATTGTTGTTCACATTTCCGGTAAATGCACATACCAAGAGAATCAGGACTCCGATCAGGATGAGTATCAATCCGAGGTTCTTTAATAAGCCTTTCATTGTGTCTATATTTTTAGTTTATTGATTGTTCGCCAGTAAGCAAAGGCACGGACAAAGATAAGGATTATTTCTAAAGTCGATTCTCAAAAGCTTAAAAACTTTGTCTATCTTTGCCCGCGCGAAAATGATAAACAAAAGGGAAACGGCGAGTAGGCATTTCTCTTGCAGCGAACGGGCTACGAACGCTTCTTTTGATAGTGTCTGTAATGCAGCATCCTGTTTCTTTGTACAATGTATTAGTTCTCTTCGGTCGGTGCTGCCGAGTAATAAAAGGTATATAAGATGAAAAAGTTTCTTTTGGTAGTCGCTATGGCAGTGTCTACCTTGGCTGCTTCTGCGCAGCGCAATGACAGTTCCATCGGATTTCATGTCAACCACACGGGTAATACAAGTTCTTTGGGCTTGGGTACCAATCTTCGTATAGGTTTTACTAAAACGATTCGTGGCGAGGCTGCCTTCAACCTATTCTTTCCCAAAGGCGGAAGTTTTTGGAATGCGAACGCAAATGCCCATTATACCTTGCCCATTGGGCATATATTCAAAGTCTATCCTTTGGCAGGTTTGGCCTACTGGAACGGAAGCTATCTCGAGTCCGGTAAGTTGGGGCTGAACGTGGGTGGAGGTTTTGACGTGAAGCTTGATAAACAATGGAGTGCCAAGGTGGAGTTCTGTCATCAAGTGGCCTCCAAATTTTCGGGTTCTCTGCTTAGCGCAGGCGTAAATCGTAAGTTCTGATAGAAGGAGGTATAGAACCATTCCCATATGTGGCACAGTCTTTTTATAGGCTGTGCCACGTTTTTTTATTCAATCTTTGATGTTGGTGAATATCTTCCTCAACACCTCTTGCCCAATGGTGATTTCCTCGATTGTCAAATCCTTCAATGCTTCTTTTAGCGTACGGCCGGCCACCACTCCGGCTTTTTCCCTCATGTCTTTAGCTGTTTTGGTGAGGTGTATGAGGTTGATGCGACGGTCGTTTTTGTCGGCTATGCGCACCACCAAATGTTGTCGTTCCATATTGTCAAGCAGGCGGGTCATGCTGGGTTTGTCTTTGAAGGTCGCGTTGCAGAGTTCCTGTTGGTTTACTCCGTCTTTTTCCCACAGAAAGATGAGCACCGCCCACTGTTCGGGGGTGATGTCCAATCCGCTTGCTTTGAAATTGTGATGTAGTTTGCGGTTGATGGCTGCCGACACCTTGCCGTTGAGGATGGCAAAGATGAGGCGAATGTCAAAGTTGAACGAATTATTCATGAATCAAAGGTTGAGCAACTTTACAAAGATAATTTTTCTTCTGAAAAATGCCCAATCTCTCCGGTCGGAAAAAGGCTGCTTCTCGTCTTGAGGTGGAGATGTGCGGTTACAAATCGGCTGTGACCGGTAACAAACAAGAGGGGCGCTCCCTACCGGAAGCGCCCCTTCTCTTTTTCTTTTGCTTGTGAGTTTCGAAGCTTACTGAGCTACTTTCTCTACAACTTCTTGAACCTTACCGGCTACTGAGTCGATAGTTTCAGTTGCAGTTTGAGCAGCAGCGTCTACCTTTTCAGTGGCAGTTTCAGCTGTGTTCTCAACAACTGCCTTTGCAGAGTCCATGAGTGAGCTTGCTGCATCAGCCTTCTTACCACCGCAAGAAGCAAGTGACAATGCTACGAAAGCGGCTGCCACAAATACCATTTTTTTCATTTTGTTCGCTTTTTAGGAATGTAATACAATTGATGTACTTGATTAAATCGCTGCAAAGTTATGTGCTTTCTACATACGTTGTTCTTTGTCGTGCTTTTTTTTTCAAAATAAATTGTGGGTTTATGCCTTTTTTAGTGTTTTTTTGGTGCTTATCCCTCCCTTTTGAAGTGAAAATGGTTCTTTTGCTACCGTTGGGTGTCCGTGCTTTTGACCATAAAGTTTCGATGCGTGATTGTCAGGAGCTTTGTGGGAGACATATCCTTGCTTCATTTGCCAAGTATGAACACCGGGCCGAGTAAGTGTAAACACTTCGGTGGCTAAGTGTAAACACTTCGGTGGCTAAGTGTGGACACTTTGGTCGCTAAGTGTGGACACTTTGGTTGCTGAGTGTGGGTACTTTGATCTCCAAATGTAGGGTTCTTGTAGTCTTTGAACGATTGGTCTGTGTATGAGAAAGTTGGATTTTCATGTTTTGGAAACTGTTTCTATGTAAAAAAACTCGCCGCCAACGAATGTAGAGTCGCTGGCGGCGAGCCGATGGAGGTCGGGAGTTTCGATGCAAACTATCGGTCAAGGGTGTCTTGCTGGCCGATGTTTGCCAAACTGCCTATTCTTGATACATACGTTCAATCTCTTCGGCAAAGTTGCTATTCACTGCATTGCGCTTCAGTTTCAACGTATTGGTGAGTTCTCCTCTGTCCATACTGAAGGGACGGGGCAACAGAGTGAAGCGTTTGATGTGTTCGTAGTGGGCAAACGAAGCTTGAAGTTTGTCGATGCGAGTTTGCAGCATGGAGATGATTTGCGGATGGGTCAACAGTTGTTCACGCGAGGTGTATGCGATGTGTTGCTCCTGTGCGTAGGCCTCCAAGAGTTCGTAGACGGGCACGATGAGTGCCGATACGAATTTGCGTTGGTCGGCTATGATGGCTATTTGGTCTATGTAGCGATCCACCACCAATTGGGTTTCCAAGGCTTGTGGGGCTATGTACTTACCGTTTGAAGTCTTAAAGAGGTCTTTAATGCGATCGGTCAGGAAGAGTTGTCCGTCTTTGAAGTAGCCGGCGTCGCCGGTGCGAAACCATCCGTCGGCATCGAACGCTTCGGCCGTGGCTTGCGGTTTCTTATAATATCCCTTGGTAACGATGGGGCCGCGTAGCAGCACTTCGTTGTTCTCGCCGATCTTGACCTCCAACCCGGGCATGACCACACCCACTGCGCCGATGGCATAGCCCGTGGGCAGTGTACACGCCACCGTAGCGGTCGATTCGGTAAGGCCATAGCCCACAATCATATTGATGCCTACCGATCGCACAAAAGTGCTGATTTCATCGGGCACGGCTGCTCCGGCGGTGGGGAAAAAGTTTCCATTCTCGATGCCGATGGTTTTCTTGAGCAGTGAGTAAACGGTTCGTTCGTAAAACTTATAGCGTAGGCGCAACAATAAAGGTGGACGCTTGCCTAGCCGCAGGTGGTCGATGTTGTGTGCACGGCCCACTTGCAAGGCATCGAGCATGAGTAGCTTTTTTAAGCCTTTGGTTTCAGCTATCTTTTCTTGAACACCTGCATAGACTTTTTCCCAGAATCGAGGAACGCTGCACATGAGCGTGGGACGTATTTCCTTGATGGTTGTTTGGATCTCCGTGGGACGTAGGTTGATACAGATTTGGACGCCTTTGTGCAAACAAAGGTAGCACCAGGCCTTTTCAAATACGTGTGTGAGCGGTAGGAAGCTGATGGAAATGTCCCGATCGCTCATTGTTGTCAACCGCTGGTCGTGTGCCTTGAATTGTTGGATATAGCAGGAATGGTGCAACATCACTCCTTTGGGTTCACCCGTTGTTCCCGATGTGTAGAGTATGTTGGCCAAGTCGGTGTCTTCGCAACGGGCGGTTCGTTCGGTCACCACAGTCCGGTGGGGCAGGTTCTCGCCTCGCTTCATAAATTCATCGAAGTAGACTGACGTATTGTCTATGGGCGATTTGATCACCGATGAGTCGAAGATAATGAGTTGTTTCAGGGATGGACAAGCCGAAAGCAAGGGCAGAGCGGTTTCGTATTGGTACTGCTCGCCCACGAATAGGTAGCGTATCTCGGCATCGTTCACAATGTATTCCACCTGCGACTGTGAACTGGTGGCGTAGAGGGGCACTGTGACGGCCCGATTGGCAAAGGCGGCGAAGTCTACGTAAAACCACTCGGGTTTGTTTTGGGAGAAGATGCCTATGTTTTCAAACTCCTCGACTTCCAAATCCACCAGCGCATTGGCCGCTTGGTAAACGTTGTGCGAGAACTCGTTCCATGAAATGGGAATCCATTGGGAGGTTTTGTAGTTGCGATACTTCAGGGCTGTGCGCGTTCCGTATTTCTCGGCTTGACGATGTACCAATACTGCGGGGTGATGATAAGCCATGTGCTGCATTTAAGTTTAATTAGTCGGAGGCAAAGGTATTGGTTTTATTTGAAACTATCGGTATTTCCCCTCTCATCGATTGAGCCATGGCTCCGGATTGAGCTTTTCTTTTTCGCGCCTGAGTTGGAAGTGCAGGGTGGTTCGTCCGCCGTCGGCAGGGTCCGAGAATATGGTTCCCAGGGTCTGGGCAGTGTTTACTTCGTCGCCCACTTTGACGGTGGTCGAGGATAGGTTGCAATACACCGATATGTAGTTTCCGTGTCTTACGAGGATATTGAACAACCCATTGAGCTGGAACACTGCAGCCACCTTTCCTTGGAAGATGCTGCGCGCCTGCGCACCGGGACGGCCTTGGATGTCGATGCCCTTATTGTCCAATCTCACGTTGCGCAATCCCTCCACTCCGTATTCGCCGTAGCGTCCGGTGATGAGGTAGGCTCCTGTGATGGGCATGGGCAGTCGACCGCGATTGGCGGTGAAGTCTTTGGATAGGCTGCGGTCGGCCTTGCTCATCGTGAACGAGTCCATGGGTTTTTCCTTGCGAACTTCGGTGCCCGGTCGTGGTGAGGGCGTTTCGGCAGTTTTCTTGGCAGCCTTGCGTGCGCGCTCGGCTTCCCGTCGAGCCTCTTCTTCGGCTTGCTTGCGTGCCCGTTCTATTTCCTCGGCCACGAGTCGTTCTATCCGATTGTTGAGTTGCGAGGCTTCGCGCTTCTTGCGAGCCACTTCGGTTTGTAGGTTCTTTTGCTTTTTATTCAGTTGGGCCACCAGCTGTCGTTTCTCCTGCTCTTGTTGCTCAAGCTTGTGCTTTTCTTCCTCTCTTTGCTTGAGAAGTTCCTCCTTGGCCGTCTTGACCTCTTGCAGTTCGGCTTGTTTTTGTTTGATTTCGGCTTGCTTTTGCTTTACCTCCAGTCCTTGAAGGCGCTGATAAGTGGCATATTCTTGTACGTATCTCAGACGGCGATAGGTTTGCTCCAGCTTTTCGGCCGAGAGAATGAAGAGGAGTTTCTCCTCGATGGATCGATTCTTGTGCAGAAACTGAACGGACGAAGCATAGTTGCGTTTCTTTTCGGCGAGCTGTTGTTGCAATTCGGCCAGCCTGCGATTCAGACTTTCCAATTCCTTGCTTACGAAGTCCACATCGTTGTTCAGCCCCGTAATGAAACGCTTCCGCTCTTCAATTTGTCCGGTCAGGGCTTGCAAACTGCTGAGCTGTCCCGTCACGTCTTTTCGTGTTTGCGAGAGGAGAGCTTCGGTTTCGGCTATACCTTTTTGAAGCTCACCGCGCTTGGCTTGAAGCTGTTTGATGAGGCGGTTGGACTGTGCCGAAGCTGCGAGCGTGAGACCACCGAGCAGAAGGAGGGACAGAAGCGTACGTTTCATAGAAAAGACTGAAGCAAGATGGCCACCTCGTCCAAGCTGACCGAGGTATATCGGCTGCCGACTTCCGTGGGCGAGAGGTGGAAGGTATCGAATGAGAAGTCGTGCAGTTGCAGTGTGGCTTTCTCCAAGGTCGGGAGGCCAAGCTCCTTGCCACTGATGGAGAATGGGGTGCCTTTTTGTGCTGCTTGTCGCAAACGTTTTTCCAATACGTCGAATCGCAGGTCGTATCCCAACCGCTGTCTTAGTTCTTCACGTGTGGCACGTGCGTAGCGACGATTCATGCGATCCACAACCAGCACTTCATCGGGGGTGAGGTCGATGCGTGCCACTTCGCTGCGCAGCAGGGGCATGAGGAGGGATACTTGAAGCCGTTCGTAGGCTTTCAGTCTTAGGAGTCCTTTGATAGGGAGTTCTTCTCCGTCCTTGAGTGGCAGTGTCAGCAGCAGATGGGACGATAGGTCTTGACGGGCAGCTTCTTCGGTCGAGGGCACCGACACGATGGGGCGCTGCCGCACGGTTTGCTTTTGGCTTTTGCAACCTGCCAACAGCAGGACGAATAGGAGGGTGAGTACGATGGATAACGATGCTTTCATGGAGCCAAGTATTTGCGTTGTGCTATTTTCTTCTTAAGTGTTTTGGAGGTGCTTCCCATGCTTTGCGCCCGTTTCCAGTAATCCACTGCTTCGTCCGTAAGTCCCAGCATGGCATAGATGTCGCCGCAATGTTCCAACACCACGTCGCTTTCGTCGCCTCCGTTCTTGAGTGCATTGTCTATATGTATGCGAGCACGTGTGTAGTCGCCCCGTTCAAAGAGTATCCATGCATAGGTATCGGCATAGGTGGGGTTGTTGGGTTCGGCCTTGACGGTGCGATAGCTCATTTCTTCGGCACGTTCCAAATCACGTTTCTCCAGCGACAGATAATAGGCGTAGTTGTTGAGAACTGCAATGTTTTCGGGGTTGTATACCAAAGCCGAGTCATAGGCGGCATAGGCTTCGGGCAACTTATCCTTACTATGCTGGCAATCGCCCAGCATGGCAAAGAAGTCCGAAGTAAGGGCTTTGTTGCCGCGAGTGGCTTCTTGTTGCAAGGCGCGTGTGCATACCGAGATTACGCTGTCGGGAAGTTCCTTTTGATTGTAGGCCACGGCCAGGTAGTAGTATAGCTCGGGTGTGGCAGGACTGGCTTCGATGCCGGGTTCGCAGATGCGAATGATTTGGTCGGCATCTTCCCGCCTCACGGCCGATGCGATGAGCATCATACGGGCCGTTGTATTGGTAGGATCCAAGGCAATAACTTTCTCCAAGACCGGTATCGAGGCCGACTCCATATGCTTGGAAAGCAGGTATTGGGCATAGAGCATGGGCACCTGCACCTCGTCCGATTCGAGAGCCAGGATGCGGTCAAAGCGATCTATGATGGCGGTGCTATCCATTCGGTTTTCCTCGCTTTCGCCGATGAGTTGTCGCATAATGGAGGCTTTGGTGCTTCCGTCGATGCGTTTGTTCAGCAAAAGACTGTCGATCAGTTGTCGATACAAGGCCTCTTGGTCGGTAAGCTCGTAGTACGAGGCCATGGACAGCATGGCTTGCGGATTGTCGGGTTCTGCATCCAGCACCCCTCGATAAAGGCGGTGGGCCTCTTCGTAATGCTTTTGTTGCAGGTGAACATCGCCCAACAGGACTTGAAACCGCAGGTCGGCGGGGTAGTCTTTGGCCAAGGCTTCCATTTCGTGCAAGGCTTTTTCGGGCTTGTTCATTTGTGTGTAGATGCGAAACTTCTCGAGAGTCAGCTGCTCGCTGCGTCCGGTGTAGCTCTCCAACTGATTCAGTAGGGTTATCATCTGCGGATATTCATTGCGCCGAGCGTGCATTTCGAGTAGGTTGAATTGAATATCTCGTTTGGTGGGAAACCGCAGGGCCATTGCTTGCAGCAGGTCGATGGCTTTTTCGGTATCGTTTTGTTGCCGGTAAACCGTAGCCAACGCTTGACTATACCAATAATTGTCGGGTGCTAGTGCCACGGCTTTCTCAAGTGCGGCAAGGCCTTCTGCGTTTTGTTTGAGATAGAAATGATATTGTGCCACTTCGTACAACACTTCCGGAGCGTTGGGGTTGATGTTCAGGCAGTGGTCGAAGAGGGCGAAAGCTGCATCGTGTTCACCCTTCAGTCTCAGGCGCAAAGCCTCGAGGTAGTAGTAATCAAAGTGGCGTTCCGTTTGTGTGGAGGCAGTGGTGAGAACGGGATTAGCTGCAACGGGGCGAATGGGGCGCACCGCAGGCTTGGAGCTTCCACAAGCCGTGAGTAAGAGGCCGATGGCACAGAAGCCCGCCCAAAGGCTGTGTTGTATGAGGTGTTTGTACATTGTCGAGGTGGGGCTGATTGCGTTATTCTTTGCCGGTGTGACCGAATCCGCCCGCACCTCTTTCGGTGGTGTCCAAGGTTTCGACCACATTCCACTTTATTTGCTCGTGCTTGGCAAGGACGATTTGTGCGATGCGTTCCCCATCTTCGATGAGAAATGCCTGTTCAGAGAGGTTGATGAGCACAACCCCGATTTCTCCCCGATAATCGGCATCTATCGTTCCGGGGGAGTTGAGTACGGTGATGCCATGCTTCAAGGCCAGTCCGCTTCTGGGTCTGACTTGCATTTCATAGCCTGTCGGCAAGGCCACATAAATCCCTGTGGGCACCAGGCAACGTTGCATGGGTTGTAGCAAGATGGGTTGGGTCAGGTTTGCACGTAGATCCATGCCGGCCGAAAGGGGAGTGGCGTATGCGGGGAGCGGATGTTTGGATCGGTTGATGAGTTGAATGTCCATACGAGATTAAGTGTTTTGGGGTCGAAAGCATTCGAGCCAAACGTGACAATAGCGCAAAGATAGTTTGGCTTGCAGGTACATACAAGCAAGTGAACAAGAATTAACCCTTTGTGGGTGTTTTGCACCTTATTGGGGCATTGTCTGCACTTTGTACGATAAGTGTTTGCACTTTGTTCGATAAGTGTTTGCACTTTGCTCGGCAAGTGTCTACACTTTGCTCGAAGGCTTTTCGGAGCCGACTTGGAAACGGAGAAGTTGTGCGAAACCGTAAATCGCTTACTTTTGCAGAAACAACCCAACAAACTGCCCGTATGAATTGGAACCAACTACTCTCGGCCAAGCGTTTCGGCATGGAAGAATTTCATTCCGACCGTGCCGAGAACCGCTCGGAGTTTCAGCGCGACTACGATCGTCTCATCTTTTCTGCCCCCTTCCGTCGTTTGCAGAACAAAACCCAAGTGTTTCCGCTGCCCGGCAGTGTGTTCGTGCACAACCGACTGACACATAGCTTGGAAGTGTCGTGCGTGGGGCGTTCGTTGGGCAACGATGTGGCCGGCCTGTTGTTGCAGCGGCATCCTCACTTGCACTCGACGTTTTTGCCCGAGATCGGTGCGGTGGTGTCGGCTGCTTGTTTGGCTCATGACTTGGGCAATCCTCCTTTCGGACACTCGGGCGAACGGGCCATATCTACCTTCTTCTCCGAAGGGAAAGGCCGGTTTTTGGAGCAACAACTGACCACTCACGAGTGGGAAGACTTGATTCGTTTCGAGGGCAACGCCAATGCCTTCCGCTTGTTGACGCATCGTTTCGAAGGCCGACGTGAGGGTGGTTTCGTGCTGACTTATACCACCTTGGCTTCCATCGTGAAGTATCCTTATGTGTCGACTCTTTCGGGTGGGAAATCCAAGTTCGGTTTCTTCCGTTCCGAGGAGGCTTCCTATCGTCGCATAGCCGACGAGTTGGGGTTGCTCAAGCTCAGCGACTCGCCGCTTCACTGCGCTCGTCATCCGTTGGTTTACTTGGTGGAAGCAGCCGATGACATTTGCTACCAACTGATGGATATAGAAGATGCTCACAAACTGAAACTACTCACCACGGCCGAAACCATCGAACTCTTGATGAGCTTTGTCAAGGAAGAACGGAAGCAACGCATCCGAACCACCCTTCAGATTGTCAGCGATGTAAACGAGCAGATAGCCTACCTCCGCTCGGTGGCCATAGGTACTTTGATTCGTGAGTGCGTACAGGTGTTTGTGGAGAACGAAGAGTCCATTCTCTCGGGGCGGTTTGTGGGCAGCTTGATCAAGCACATTTCACCTCGTCCGTTACAAGCCTATGCAAACTGTTCGCAGTTGGCGGTGGAGCGAATCTACCGCTCACGCGATGTACTCGATGTGGAGTTGGCGGGCTTTCGCATCATCAGTACGCTGCTGGAACTAATGGTCGAGGCGGTGACCCACCCCGACACGGCCTATGCGCGCCTGCTCATCGATCGTGTTTCGCCCCAATATCACATCCGATCGCCTCACTTGAACGAACGTATTCAAGCCGTGTTGGATTATGTTTCGGGCATGACCGACGTCTTTGCGCTCGACCTCTACCGCAAGATTAATGGGAACAGCCTTCCTGCTGTCTGACCACTTTGGGCGTGAAGGCCTCTTCCTTCACATAGGCATTCAAGGCTTCGGGGTTGCTTTCGATAAAGGATTGGATGTGTCGCATCCGCTTGTCTTCCAGGATCTCGTCCACGGCTATGAGGATGCCTGTTTCTTCCACGTTTCCGAACTCTTCGTTGACAGCGGTTCCAAACATGCGCATGGTGGGGCTAAGTCCCATGTATGCGTTGACCAAGGGTGGGATGTTATAGCCCAATTTGCGAATCTCTTGGTTGAGAATCTTATAATCTTCCTTGAACGATGTTTGGGAGAAGAGGGCGGAAAGTTCGGCCTCGGGTGTTTCGTTTTGTAGGGGAGTGATGGGCGAAATCAGGTTGTCTCGGTCGCCGAAGTGCTTGCGTAGAAAGTAGAGAATCATGTCCCTGCCTCGGCGGTGGTAGCTGGGATACATGGTGACCTTCCCGAAAAAGTATTTCACCTCGGGCATGATGACGGTCAGTGCGCCCAGGCCGTCCCAAAGATTGTCCAAGGCAAAGAGTGCCTTGCTGCCTGCTCGCGTGGACTGATATTCCAGGGTGACGAACGAACGCCCCAACTCGATGGTTTGTGGAAGGTAGTGCCGGATGAACCGATTGGAGAAGTGGAACATATGAGATGTTGCCAATTTGGGTGCTCCGTCTTCATCAAATGCAACCTCATTGCCCGGTAAATACCGATAACCGCCCAATATTTCTTCCGCTTCGGGATTCCATACGATGAGCTGTTTGTAGGGATTTTCCATCGTGTCATACTCGTCGATGTCCACCGAGAGTCCGGTTCCGCCGCCAGCGGCACGAAAGGCTATCTCGCGCAGTCGGCCTATTTCGCGCATGACGTTGGGCGCATTTTGATGAGTAATGATGTATATTTGGTTGTTACTCTTATTGGTCATGCGCAGTCGACGTTCTTCGGTCAGTTCCTGTTTTAGTATGTCTTTGCTGATGGGTGCAATGATTTCTTCCATGTATCTCGTGTCGTTCTCAATCCAAATTTTATGCGTTGTCTACCGAGGCATTGGCTATCGGGCCAGTTTGTACACTTCGTCCTTGACAAAGGCGGCCCATTCTGCCGTGCTTTTGGAGGCGTCGAAGTGTTGCCAGGGAATGGGCTTACCGAAGGTAACGGTAAATGTTTTGTGGCGATTCTTGAACATTTCGTCGGCCAGGTACAGCATGGCAATGTTGAACTTGATGCCCAATGCCTTGCAAACGTTGGCCAAGTTGTAAAAGAAGTTCGAGTTCTGTCCGCCGAAGTGCACCGGCACCACGTCGCGATGCGTTTCCACGCTCTTGACTATGAAAGTCTTTTTCCATTCCAAATCGCGAATCACTCCCTGCTGTTTGCGAGAGCATAAGCCGGCGGGGAACATGATGAGCTGATTGTCCGAGCGAAAACCTGCCTCGACCATCTTAGGAAAATCCCGGCTTTGCTTGCCTGTTTTGTTGATGGGAATGCAGAGAGGAGCCAAGCCGTGCAGGTTCATCAAGAGGTCGTTGACTAAATACTTCACACGTCCGTTGTAGTGCTTTCCCAAAATATAGCCCAGTGACACACCGTCTTGACCGCCCAATGGGTGGTTGGAAACAAAGGTGCAGAGGCGTCCGTCTTGTGGAAGATTCTCAAGTCCTTTGACGTCCAATCGCACGTCGAGAAACTTCAGTGTGGCCTCCAAGAAGTCGACCCCGACTTGGTCTTTGGATTCGGTCAGGAATTTGTTTATCTCCTCTTGGTGTACGATGCGCTTGAGGTAAGCTACCAGGAATTTGGGGATGTATCGGTAGTGCTTCGGAGCTTTCTCGCGAAGTATGTGGTCTATGTCTATTAAGAAGGGTTTATGATCGTTTTCGTTCATAACGTTTCGGTGCCCATTTTAAGGCCACAAAGCTAATGTTTCTTTTTGGTTTATTGACTAAATATAAGATGAAAATACGATTGATTTTTGATTTAGTTTTCTGTTTGTCAGCTTGTTGATGCGCATTTGGTTTGAAAGTGTGCAGGGATTTGTGCTTTTCTACTTACCTTTGTTTCCACGAACGATTTTTATACCATGGGATATATGAGAAACAAATGTTTGTTCATCTTGTTCTTTCTATGTTTGACGAGCCATCTATGTGCCGACTCACCGCGCAAGAGGCATGAAGCCGGATTCTCCGCAGGTTTGGCCTCCGGCTATGTGTATGACTTTGCTTTTGTATATCACTACAAACTCTTCCCATTTGTAGGCTTTGGAGGATCGGTGGGGCTTTGCCGTCAATGGTATGTCGAGAACAGCCCTTCGGGACAGAATGCGCAAGGGGTACGGTGGTGGATGGATGATGCTTACGAGAAAATCTCCAATGTTTACGTTCAACCCTCCATTTCGTTGGAAACTCCGTCTCTAAGGATACGCAAAGAGGCCGACCTCTCGTTGCAAGTGGAGCCAAGCCTGCGATTGTTCATTCCTTTGGATGTGGCTGTGATGCTTTCCGCCAAATTCGACGATCCCAATGGAAGAATCACCGACTCTCGAGTTACGGGTAGAACCGAACAATGGTGCAGTTGGGGTGTGAAGGTTGCGGCCAAACTGCGGATAGACGATGCCATTATCATGCTGGGTTGCGGTCTTTCCGATTTCGATATTTACGCTCCGCGCCGGGCAATGGCTTTCAATGGCGTGTCGTTCAATTCTTTCTATCCTAAGAAACAATTGGAGCGGAGTTTGTTTCTACGGTTGTCCTATCGTTTTTGAACAAAGATTTGTGTTTCCTCACGGCAGATCTACGCTTCGATGCTCGCGGATGGAGATTTCCGAATAGGGGGTGATGGAACACCATTGTGCCAAATCTTCGAGCGCGGTGGGGTAGATGCTCTCGCCCTCCAAATGGGCTTGCAGGCTGCGAAGCATGAGATAGTCCATTCCTCTGTGATGAGGGTCTGCTTGCAGAGCCTCCTTGCCCCATCTGTTCCAAAGCGGATGTTCGTAAGTCGCCAAATAGGACGCATCGTCTTCCCAGGCTTCGTGTGGGCTGATACCTTCCAAATAAATGCGTCGGGTGTCGCCTTGCCAAATGCCTCGAGTGCCTTGCACTTCAAAGTCGAGACTTCGTGGTCGGGGCAGTGTGGTGTCGTGTGTGAGGGTGATGAGTAGGCCGCCGGCGGTTTCCAGTTGGGTGGTCACGATGTCGCCCGTCAGGATGTCGGTCGGTGGCAAGGCTATGCCGTGTTGCTCGCAGTAGGTGGCCAACCCTCGGGCTTTGGAAGCGCGGGCGGTGAGTCTTACGAGGCGGTCGCGGTGTCCCAGGCCGGCAAATAGGCAGAGCGGGGCCAATCCGTGGGTGGGGTATAGGTCGGCATTGGTTCGACAGTAGAACGTTTGCCTCCATTGTCCCGACGGTGAGGTGAGCAATTGTCTAAGGTCATGACGATAGCCTCCCTTGAGGTGTATCAATTCGCCGAAGACTCCGTTTTCAATCATGCGTTGTACCGCCATGATTTCGCGCATGAACACGGTGTTTTCCAACGGGAAAACCTTTCGCTGTTGTTCGTGTGCCACGCGCTGCAGATGCTCATATTCGCCAATGCACAACCCGCCTTTGATTTCCAATGCCACATGGCTGCCGGCCCGAATGCAGGCTGTGGCTTGCTTCACTTGGACATGCCAGGGCGAAGCCACAAACACCAATTGCGGTTGCTCTTCCGAGAGCATGCGCCGATAGTCTTCATCTCCGGCATTGTACATTCGCAAGCCACCGATGGGCAGTTCGCCTTCGAGCGGTCGAGGATCGGCCACGGCCACGAGGCGGAAGGCCGGCATGCGACTTAGAAGTCCGATGAGCTGGCACCCCCGATAGCCCGTTCCGATGAGGGCGGTTCGTATGCGATTCATAGACGATGGACAATGAATAGGGTGGATGACCAGTCTTGTTATCCACCCACGCCTTTGGTTTGTTGGTATCCCTCGGCCAAAAGCAGGTCGATGATCTTTTGTTTGAAATCTCCTTGCACAATGATTTCGCCGTCTTTGGCCGAGCCTCCCACGCCGCACCTACTTTTTAGCCATTTGGCCAGTTCTTTCAAATCGGTCTCGCTACCTACGAATCCGGTCACGAGTGTAGCCACTTTGCCGCCTCGGTGTTTGCGATCGATGGCCACACGTAGTTTCTGTGCGGTCTTGGGTAGGGTTTCTTCCTCGGTGTCTTGCTGCCGTTCGTAACCGAAGTCGGGGTTGGTGGAGTAGACCACGTTGAGTCGGTCCTTCCAATCGTTTTTCTTCATGGGGCGTGAGTTTTCGGTGGTCAAAAGTACGATTTAGCTTCCAAAGATGCAATGACTTTGTGTGCTGCCGAGGATGTGCAGGGTTATGTTGCACGAAGGACGAAGCATGTATGGCAGAGCTGTTTGGCAGGTGAATTTTCGTGTGTAGGAACTTCGCTCGGTAAGTGTGGGCTGTTCGGCTGCAAAGTGTGGGCACTTTGCTCGGTAAGTGCAGGCAGTTCGATTGCAAAGTGTGGGCACTTTGCTCGATAAGTGTAGGCAACCGGTCTGATGTGTACGCTTACCCATCTGTTTTGTTGGATTTGATTGATTCCTTGAGGCCTTGTACTCGGCATTCGTGGAGTGTAAATAGTTGACAGCGTGCGGCCGATGCTCTAAAGTCGTTTGTAAGACTCGAATTCATGACTTATTTTTGCGTTCCGTTCTCGGTTTCGGAGTTCTCCGAAAGAGGTTTCCGCCGGCAGAAAGCGAAAGCGAGCGATCGGGCGACGGGAATGGATGAAAAACGCAGATTCACAATTAGAAAATCCTTAAAAATCAACTAAGAATAACAATCAAACTAAAACGTATGAAACGCAATCTGAGAGGGAAGAACGCTTCATTGCTCCGAGCTGTGCTATTCGTGTCGTTGGGCATTTCTCCTTTGTTTGCCATGCAGGCATCGGGAGAAGTGTGGCAACAACAGCAATCGGAGAACAACGTTCGAGGAGTGGTGAAAGACACTTCGGGAGAACCTTTAATGGGAGTACACATCCAAGGTGATGATAAAAGCATCGTGGGCACAACCGATTTGGATGGTAAATTTTCAATAGTAGTTCCGCGAGGCAAGACTGTGAAAAAGTTGAAATTTTCTTATATAGGAATGAAGACTTTGGAACTGCCATACTCGGGCAAGAACATGGTGGTGACCATGGACTATGATACGCATGCGGTGGGCGAAGTGGTGGTGACCGGTATCTTTCAACGTAAAAAGGAAGGTTTTACGGGTTCGGCCAATCGCATGAGCGGCGACGATGTGCGTAAACTGACGTCCGGAAACGTATTGGGTGCCATTCAGATGCTCGACCCGGGTTTCCGCATGGGCGACAACCGAATTGCCGGTTCCAATCCTAACTCGGTACCCGACTTCAGCATGCGTGGCCAGTCGGGGATGGGCGACTATTCGACCGATGAAACCGTAATCATGAGAGGCGACATAGATACACGTCCCAACCAACCTCTTTTTGTATTGGATGGTATCATCGATGTGGGCGTTTCCAAAATCATGGACCTCGACCCTGCTCAGATCGAAAGCATCACGCTGTTGAAAGATGCGGCTGCCATGTCGATCTACGGTTCCAAGGCTTCCAACGGTGTGGTGGTGGTGGAAACCAAAGCCCCCGAGGCCGGACGATTGCGAGTGACCTACAACGGCAACTATAAAGTGCAATATCCCGACCTGACCGACTATGATTTGCTGAATGCAGCCGAGAAACTCGAATTGGAAAGGCGGGCAGGTTTCTACGATCCCTTCGGTGCCGACCAAACCATTGTGAATCGCTACAATAATTATAGGTACAAGCTGCTTGAGGTCGAAAGAGGCGTAAATAGCTATTGGCTCTCTCAGCCGCTAAGAACGGCTTTTGTGCATCGTCACGGCTTGAACTTGGAAGGTGGAAACGAATCGCTGCGTTACAATCTGTATGCCGGCATCAATCAAGCACCGGGTATCATGAAAGGCACGGGCGTGTATGGCAAGAGCGTGAAGCTGGATATTCGCTATCGTTACAACAACTTGCTGATCAGTAACGTTGCCTACGTGGACCACACCAAGTCCGATCGTACTTCACCCTACGGAAGTTTCCATACTTACACACAGCTGAACCCCTATTATCGAATCACCGGCGCCGACGGGCAAATTCTTCAATACTTGGAACGTGCCGTTGTGACCGACACCGAGTCGGCAGGGATGACTGTTGGCAATCCCATGTACAATACGCAGTTCAACCTTTTGGACCGAAACGTTTCGTTCGAGGTGCGCAACGCCTTTAAGGCCGAATACTTGGCTTGGAACAGCCTGCGTTTGTCGATGGACTTCACCGTGAACAAGCAGGTGGCCGACCTGGATCAATTCAAGCCGGCCGGGCACACCGACTTCATTAACGTGACCGATCTCAACCGCAGAGGCTCGTATTCGTGGCGTAACACTTCGAGTCAAGGATACGAATTGGCTTTCACAGCCAGCTACAATAAGGTGATGGGGCAGAAACACGTTTTGTCGGCTTTCGGTCGATATAGCATCAGCGAGAACCGAAGCCACAGTGCCGGAGCTTTTGTCACCGGATTCCCCAACGACAATATGGACGAAGTTTTCTTAGGAGCTAAGGTGGCCCGGGTTCCGGGTAGCGAAAGCACCAGCCGGTCTTTCGGGGGAGTGGCCACGCTGAGCTACACTTATGACCAGCGTTATGCTGCGGATGCCAACATCCGAATGGATGCTTCTTCACAGTTCGGACGCAACAATCGCTACGCTCCCTTCTGGTCGGGCGGTGTCCGATGGAATGCCGATAAGGAATCGTTTGTTAAGCGTTGGAAACTGTTCGACGAATTGGTGCTCCGTGCTACCTACGGTGTTACCGGAACACAAGGCTTCTCTCCCTACCAAGCTCTCCAAATGTACACCTACAAGAATACGATGCGCATCTACCAAGGTTCGGACGTGGTGGGCACGATGCTTTATGGTATGGGCAACCCCAATCTAAAGTGGCAAACCACCAATACCTTTAACTTGGGTTTGAACTTCAATATGCTTCGCAGGGTGTTGAGCGGTCGATTGGAGTACTACCACAAACTGACCCACAACACTGTGCTCGACTATTCGTTGGCACCTTCGGTGGGCTTTGGCAGTATCAAGGAGAACTTGGGAAACATCAGCAACGAGGGTTACGAATTTACTCTTCGTGTGATGCCCTATAACAACGTGCAAAAGCAAATGAATTGGAGCTTTGTTGTCAACGGAAGTCACAACAAGAACACCATCAAGAAGATATCAAATGCAATGCGCATACGCAACCAAGAGATACTGAAAGAGCAAGCCGATCGTCCCAACGCTTTGTCGCGGCCGTTGCCACGTTATGAGGAAGGCTACTCGCAATCCATGATTTGGGCGGTGCGCTCCTTGGGTATCGACCCCATGAGCGGGCGAGAGGTGTTCTTGAACCGCAAGGGCGAGCGTGTGGGCGAATGGAATGCAGCCGACTTGGTTCCCGTGGGCGATACCGAACCTAAGCTCATCGGTACGCTGGGTACAAACTTCAACTGGCGTGGACTTAGTGTGAACATAGCTGCGCGCTACCGTGTGGGCGGGCAGTACTACAACAAAACGCTTGTCGATAAGGTGGAAAACGCAAACCTTATATACAATGTAGACCGTCGTGCCTATACGGATCGCTGGCAGCAAGTGGGCGATGAGGCTCGTTTCAAAGCGGTGACTCCGAGTGTGAACGGTTCGCAAACCAAGGCCAGTACACGGTTCTTGATGAAGCAAAATGAATTGGTGCTCAACACCGTTTCTTTGCAATATAGATTCGAACAACGGCGCGAAACCTTCTTGCGCAAGTATGGTTTGAGCAGTGCCACCGTAGGGTTGTACTTGGAAGATTTGTTCCATCTCTCCACCATCAAGCAAGAACGAGGCATCGACTATCCGATGTCGCGACAGATTTCCATGTCACTTAATCTCACCTTCTAAGATTTCTATCACATGAACAAAATACTGATAACAGCTTGTCTTCTTGCAGTGGGCTTGTGCAGCTGCAACGATTGGCTCGATGTGAAGCCTAAGACAAACATTGATGAAAAGGATCTTTTCAAGAACGAACAAGGGTTCAAGGAAGCTCTGACGGGTGTCTACATCGAGTTGGCACGGCCGGCTCTCTACGGAAAGGAGTTCACCTACGGATTCATAGACATATTGGCACAACGCTACGACAATGGGCAAAACCCGAACGCTCGCTACAATGATGCCGCTATGTGGTACACCTACCCGTCTACACGCACCGAGGGCTATATCGAAACCTTTTGGAGAAACAGCTATACCCTCATAGCCAACCTGAACAATCTGTTAAGCAATATCGAAACCAATGGCGAAGTAATCAAGACCCCGGGATATAGGAATATCATCCAAGGTGAAGCGTTGGCGCTTCGTTCTTATCTATACTTCGATTTATTGCGCTTGTTCGGTCCCATTTACGGTACCAATGCCGACTCGCCTGCCATCCCCTACCGGACGGCTTTCAACCGAGAGGATAAGAAGTTGATGCCGGCCTCGGAGCTGGTGGACAAGCTGATCGCCGATCTTCAACAAGCCGAACTCCTGTTGGAAAACGACCCGATGCAGATAGCATTTCCGGCCAACTCGGCCGAGAACGGTTTCCTTAGCAATCGCTTCAATCGTATGAATCGCTTTGCGGCTAAGGCTTTGCTGGCTCGTGTCTACTTGTGGAAAGGAGATAAAGTCAATGCACTTGCCAAGGCAAGAGAAGTGATTGATGGCAAGCGTGGCAGCAATAAACTCTTCAACCTCGTAACGGAAAATTCCCGAGATAAGCTGGGTTCCACCGAATTGATTTTTGCTTTGCATGCCGATCCTGAAACCTTCCCTGAGCAAGTACAGAACGATTTCAAGCTGACCTCTTGGAACTACTGCGTGATTATGAACGTCGAGAAGTTCCATCGCATCTTCGATACGTCGGTGGATGGCTTGAACGATATGCGTATCAAAGAAGGTGTAGGCTTCGAACTGAGTGCTTCGGGTGCGGTAACCTTGAAGTACAGCCAAGTCGATCTCAAATCGCCCGCGTTAAAGAATCTTGTACCTATGATTCGTCTCTCGGAAATGCACTACATTGTGGCCGAATGTTTGGACAACCTGACCGAATCGGCACGGGAGCTATCGCTTGTGCGCACCGCACGAGGCATTGAAACTGTGACATTCAGCGACCAAGCCGAGAAAATGAATCATTTGGAGAAAGAATACCGAAAGGAGTTCTACGGCGAGGGACAGCTGTGGTATTTCTACAAGCGATTGGGCTACGAGACTTTCTTGTATTGCCCACTGAGCAATATGAAAGAAGCCAACTACCGTTTCAACATCCCCGACGACGAAATCGTTTTGGGTAACATTCACTGATAAAATACACGATATGAGAACAACGAATACCTATATAACCGCTTTTTTGTGTAGCCTCTTCCTGCTCGCAGTATCTTGCCGGCAGGAAGAAGTTGCCCCCTTCTCGGCTGACAGAGGTGTGAACTTCGTGAAGTATGACACTCTGTACAAGGAATATAAAGACGATTATGCGAACCTTGAGGAAACGTACAACTTCTTTCGTTCCTACGTGACCGATAAGGGATGGACAGCCACCGAGCACGTGTTTGCCGTGGGCATACAGCTCGAAGGGCGTTTCAGTAGCGAGCCGATTGAGGTCAAATGCAAACTTCTTCCTGTGGAAGGTTACGACATGCCCGAGGTCACTCTGCCCGATAAGTGTGTGATTGCACCGAAGGAAAGCCGAGGGTTCATCCATGTAGTGTGTAAGAAACCCGCCGTATTTGACCGTGAATACAAAGCTCGCCTTGTGTTCGACTATGCCGCTTCGGGCTTGGTTGCCGGCACCAAGGAACGCCAAGAGTATCTCATTACTTTGTCCGATGCATCCGATTGGAAGCTGATGAACGTATCCGATGAGGAAGAATGGAACAAGAACTACGCCAAGTTGCTGGGCAATTACGGGCCTATGAAGGCACGTTTCATTATGGTTACGTTCGGCAAACTGGGCTATCCGGGCTATCAGTACAGCTACGAAGGAATCGGACAGGAGTATGCTGCCACCCGACAAGGCAACGGTTTCAACGGTTTTATGCAGAAGGCCATCCTCAATCATTTCTTGGGTCAGTATGCAACGACCAACGGCAAGCTCCTTAGCGAGAGCGACGGAACGCCGGTGAAGTTTAATTTCTAACCTCAAATCACGCATCATTTCTATGAGCAACTATAAAAGCCTACTTTGTTTGGCATTGGGTGCCGGCTTGCTTGCGAGCTGTTATGAAGACAAGGGAAACTACGAATACCGCACCGATATTCACGACATCAGTGTGAAACTTAAGGGACTTCATGAGGTGCATAAGAAGCACGAGAAGATGAGTTATACGCTCACGCCCGAGGTGACAACCGTCGATGGTGACAAATCGAAGCTGGAATACCTTTGGTTGTGGCTGAAGCCCAGCGGTGTGATGGACACGCTTAGTGTGGAAGAAACAGCCACCCTGGAAATCGACCCTCAATCGCCCGATTTTGCAGAGCGTTACAATCTCCGCTTTTATGTGACCGATACCCGTACTAAGGGTGTGACCATGGCGCCCACACGCGTGGAGCTTATCAAACCCTATTCCTATGCTTGGCTTGTGCTGCACGAAGACAACGGACATGCCGAGTTGGGTACAGTGGAGTATCTCACCGAAGAAACCAAGGTGACCCCTCGTGCCTATACCGATGAACAAGGAACTTCGCTGACAGGAAAGCCCGTGAACCTCACCGTAGCCAAGAATGCGGTGGAACCCACACAATGGGGGGTAAGCACGGTTTCGCAGGTCTTTGTCACCACGACAGAGCTTGCAGAGTCGGGGTTGATGGACCAATCCAATCGTTTCAAGCTGATGTCGCCTTGGAACAAATTGGTGCATCCCGACCAAGCCGCAGAAATTGACTTTACCAAGATGCGTTCTGCAGGAGCCGATGAAGGTTTGTTGATTTGCTCTCAAGGCAAGGTGTTCCGCAACAGCGCTACAAGTCCGGTGATGTATCGCATGAATCCCGGCTCAGGATTTACCGAACCCTACGCCATTAGCCATGTAATCAACAATTTTAATGTCTTTAGCCTTGGCTACGACAGCATAGGTCATCGGTTTGTTGGACTCAATTACGGTTTCCAAAAATGGTATGGTACTAACATCACCACCGTGCGCAATGCCGGCACCATTTCCACTGTGCCCAATAAGGCCGAGAATGCGGTTGATCCGGGCAATATACCTGCCGACCATCACATCATCCGTATGCTGAACGGTTATCGTTATAGCACCGCCAATCCCAGCCCCAACTACAAGTATGCGGTCTATGCCTATGCACTGGCTCCGGGCGGTAAGTCCCACGTCTATGTGCTCCATTACTACGGAGCTTCCAATGCTGCCCCCGCTGCAGGTCCTTCCTTGCCCGGTCGTTATACCTTCAACACCCCGGCCGGTTTGACCGAGAGTACACCGATGACAACAAGCCCCGACTACAACAACATCCTCTTCTATGCACACGGCAATAAGGTGTATCGACTGGACTTCTCCACCGGTGTTTCTTCGGTCATCTACACCCACGAAGCTGCCGATGCCCAAGTGGTATCGTTGAAGATGGCTGTCGATGGTTATGTGGAAGACAAAATTAAGTTCGGTGGCAGTGGAACCTACGGACATCCTTACTCTCGCTGTTTGGGCGTGGGTGTGAACACGGCCGATGGCAAGGGCGAAGTGGTGGTGCTCCAGCTCAACACGGCCGGTAAGGTGGATGAAGACAAGAAACACCCCTCGACTCAAGTCTATAAGGGCTTCGGAAAGATTACTCAAGTGTGTTTCATTTGATGTTCTCGACTCCGTAGCCGTCATTTATTTTACATACAATTAATGAAAGGAGAAAAAGTATGAAAATTCAGTTTGGTTTATGGGCGATACTCGCCTTGTGGATGGGCGGTGCCAAGGCAGAAGCTGCCGATGGTGTGCGCCTTAGAGGTCAAATCGTAGAGTTGGGAACGGCTCAGGTGCGGTTGGAATACAACGGTGCCTCTTCTTATTTGGGAGATAGTCGGGACATCATCCTTTTGCCCGACGCAAAGGGAAACATTGATACCACTTTGGCCATCAAAGAGCCGGGATACTACCGCATCTCGCGTAACACACTCTACCTAAGTCCGGGCGATGACCTAACTGTTTTTCTTACGTCCGATCAGTCAGAAGCCCGCTTCAGTGGTCAAGGGGAGCAGGCAAACCAATATTTGAAAGGTCGTTTGTTCCCTCATGCCGGTTCCTACCTGGAGGGTGGCGGCGGACTGCGCAACGACTTTGCTACCACCAAGGCCTACATAGACAGTGCCGCTCAAGCACGTAGGCAGGAGCTGCACGCTTTGCAGGGTGTGAGCCAGGTATTTAAGGACTTGGAGGAAGCTCGCATCCTGGCCGACGTGATCAACAGCCTTAAGTATTACCCCACCTATTCCAATCTCTATGCTGCACAGTGGAAGCGTCCAGGCTTGCAAGTGCCCGATATGAAGGCCTATTATGCAAACTTGGCCGAGGAGATTCGCCCCTCTTTGCAAGCACTTTGCAAGGACGAATTGCTCGATGTGGAAGTGGTTCGTTCGCTATTGGTGGACATGAACAGAAACGGAGCCTATTACGCAGGATGGAACGAAGGAGTGGTTTTCACGCCCCGGCTCCAAGAATTGGCCGATGCGGCCTATATGTTGGGCAAGATGCGCCAAACCACCACGGCCGAAACCTTGAGCGAGGCTCATGCTTTGCTGGCGCGGATGACACAGACCGATCTCAGTGTTGAGTTGGAGGCTAAGGTTGCGCAAGTCGAGCGACTGCTGAAGAGCACGGCCATAGACCTGGAGCTGACCACCCTCGGTGGAGAAAAGAAGCGTCTGAGCGATTTCAAGGGTAAGGTGCTGTATGTGGATTTTTGGGCCACTTGGTGTGGCCCCTGTTTGCAGGAAGCACCCCATTTCGAAGCCTTGGCCAAGGAGTTTGCCGGCAAGGACATTGTGTTTCTACCCATCTCCACCGACACCAATCGGAGCACGTGGGAACGCTTCTTGAAAGGTGGAAAGAAGAAGTTGGCACAGTATAATACCGTTGATCCCGCCTTGCGCGAGGGTTGGGGAGTGACCCATATTCCTCGTTTCGTGGTGATCGGTGCCGATTTCAATATCGTCGACGCCAACGCACCTCGTCCGTCCGATCCCAAGGCCAAAGCCTTGTTGCAGTCGTTGATAGACTGATGTAGCCGAGTTTCGGCAGCGTTTTGCGAACGACCGATTTGTTGCGAGTGCACACAGCTCGGCCTCTTTACCGAGGCCCTGTGTGCACTCGCTTTTTGTTGATTCAGCTCGGTCGAGGGCGATGGACAGGAGATAGAAGAAGGGTCTCGGTGGAGGTTTTGAGGGGGTGTTTATCGATTGTTTGCACCCGCGTCAGCGGGTGGCTACGATGGTCAGCCTAAGTGTAAACACTTCGGCCGGTAGGTGTAGGCACTTTGGTCGCCAAGTGTAGGCACTTACCGAGTAAAGTGTAGGTGGTTGGCAAAACAAATGTACGGGGCCTCCCATCTACACGCTTGCCCTCCACTCCGAAAAGCCCTGCATCCTCTCTGCAAGTAATGGCTCGTCAGCATAAAAAATGCGAATCTTTGGCAAGCTCGTTCCGGGTTGTGACGAGAAAATTTTACCTTTGTGAGATATTCAACGTAGAATCAGTAAAATGTCGACAAGTAGAAATCCCTTTTCTGAGCTTGGTGTGCGAGTGCCCGAACCTACCTTACGCAGGTTGCCGTGGTACTTGTCCAACCTCAAGCTGATGAAAGAGCGAGGAGAGCAATTCGTGTCTTCCACGCGCATATCCAAGGAGATAAACATCGATGCCTCCCAAATAGCCAAAGACCTATCCTATGTAAACATCTCGGGACGTACGCGCGTGGGATACGAGATCGATACGTTGATCGAAGTCTTAGAGTCTTTCCTTGGTTTTACGCGCACCCACAAGGCCTTTTTGTTTGGGGTGGGTAGCTTGGGCGGAGCCTTGTTGCACGACACGGGCTTGCACCACTTCGGACTAAGCATTGTTGCGGCTTTCGACGTCGATCCACGCTTGGTGGGCACGGAGGTCAACGGTGTTCCCATCTATCACACCGAAGAGTTCGAACAGCGTATGCAAGAGTATGGCGTACAGATAGGAGTGCTCACCGTTCCCATCAACATTGCTCAGGCGGTGACCGATACGATGGTGGCAGGCGGCATACGGGCGGTTTGGAACTTTACGCCCTTTCGCATCCGTGTCCCCGAGGGCATCGTGGTGCAGAATACCTCCCTTTATGCTCACTTGGCCGTTATGTTCAACCGTCTGAACCTAAACTCAATCGCGGGATGAAGATTATTGCCGTGGGCATGAACTATGCCTTGCACAACAACGAACTGGGACACACTGCCGCCGAAACCGCCGAACCGGTGATTTTTATGAAGCCCGACTCGGCTTTGTTGAAGGATGGGAAACCCTTTTTTATTCCCGATTTTTCCCGGGAGATTCATTATGAAACCGAATTGGTGGTGCGCATTTCTCGGGTGGGCAAGAACATTGCCCCACGGTTTGCACATCGGTACTACGACGCACTGACTGTGGGTATAGACTTCACAGCACGCGATCTGCAAAATCGCTACCGCAGTTTGGGGTTGCCGTGGGAGTTGAGTAAAGGATTCGACAGCTCGGCTGCCGTGGGGCGGTTTGTGCCTGCGGAGCGGTTTGAGGATGTGCAGCGGCTGAACTTCCACCTCACCGTCGACGAAGTGGAGGTTCAAAGAGCCAATACGCGAGATATGCTGGTGGGCATCGATGAAACAATTGCCTACGTGAGCCGATTCGTTACACTCAAGATAGGCGATCTGCTGTTTACGGGCACTCCCGCAGGCGTAGGCCCGGTCAAAGTGGGGCAGCATTTGCAGGGATATTTGGAAGGCGAGAAACTGCTCGATTTTTACATCCGTTGAGAACTCCTCTCAACGACTGCGGTGGCAATTCGGGCTTGCTACGCAGGGTTCGAAGACAATACATATTACATATAGAGAAAAGATGAAGATACGTGTAGGTTTCGGTTTCGACGTGCACCGCTTGGTCGAAGGCCGTGAGTTGTGGTTGGGTGGTGTTTTGCTGCCCCACGAGAAAGGATTGTTGGGGCATTCGGATGCCGACGTTTTGGTGCACACCATCTGCGACGCCTTGTTGGGGGCTGCCAATATGCGCGACATCGGCTATCACTTCCCCGATACGGCCGGCGAGTATAAGGACATCGACAGCAAAATTCTTCTGCGCAAGGTGGTGGGGCTTATAGCTTCCAAAGGCTATCGAGTGGGCAATATCGACGCAACCGTTTGTGCCGAGCACCCTAAGCTCAAACCCCACATTCCCCAAATGCAAAAGGTTTTGGCCGAGGTCATGGACATCGACCCCGAAGACATATCCATTAAAGCTACAACCACCGAACGACTGGGCTTCACGGGGCGGGAGGAAGGCATCTCGGCCTACGCCACGGTGCTGATTGAACGCAAAGACTGAACCGAAGCCTTGGCTTTGCCTCGAGATGAGGCTGTGGCAACGAGGCGTCCTTGCCATGGGTGGTTGCGATCGTAACCGTATGCCGTGGACGGCTCATGGATGTATCATAAGGAAAGGACGACTTTCTGCTCGGTAGGGCGAGAACATTTGGTACGGATGATTACTGTAAAGAAAAAGCTCCCTGCATCATCCGGATGCAGGGAGCTTTTTTAGTTGGTTCTCGTAGCAACGAGAGGTGCTCGCGGATTTAGTTGCTCACCTCTTCGGCATGTTGACGGAAGGGGCAGTCCTTGATGACTTGACGAATGCGCTTCACTTGATCCTCGCTGATGCTGTTGCAAGCACTGTTCTCTTCCATGAGGTTATAGCTGGCGTAGATGTAGGAACGTTGACCGGTCTTGGCCAGTGTGTATTTATCGGGTGCCGAGCCACGGGCGTTGTAGCTGTAAGTGTCGGGACAGTAGTCTACATCTTCGCCGTTGTAGGGGAAGTAGTCGAACACTTCTCCCGCCAAAAGCAGGCCGTAGTAGCGTCCCAACATCGTTTCAAACCGATAGCCGGCCAGGCCACTCGAGTTGCGATATAGGTCGGCAAAGCTGATGATGAGCACGGCATTCTCGGGGCTGACACTTGTCAAGGCGGGGGCAGAAGTTACTTGTCGCAAGCTCAGTCCGGGTATATCGGATGGATTCCCCAGTGTGTAGCGAGGCTTCACGTTCTTGGCTCGCAAGCCGCTTAACTCCGATTTGTCCAGTATCCATACGTGCAACGCTTGGTCAACGTCCGACATATAGGTGGTTTTCATAAAGTTAAGCAAATCTTCGTCTTCGGCAGCTGTTACCAGACGAGTACGCACTTCCTTGATGTAGAATTCGATGCGACTGTCTATTCTGTTGGGAGTCTTGGACAGAGTACCTGCAAATACCTTATTGGCACGGTCCACGGTGGCTTGCAACAATTCTTCGTTGAAGTTCGCAATATAGGTGGATGAGTAGCTGCTATACACCGCAGTGAAAACGATGGGAATGCGCAGACGTTTCAATGTCTCGGTCGAGGGCTGACGAAGTGCAACGGATACCTTACCCGAGGTAACACCGTTGTAGGACGCAGTGAAGTGAACCGAGTCGGTAGTAGCCTTGGTGGAGTAGGGTTGGTCGGCTTTGAACGTTTGTCCATCCGAGGCGGTGATGGTGACGAGTGAGGCATCTATGCGATCGCTCAACAAAGATCGCTTGAACTTTTTCTCTGCATCGGCTGTGTAAAAGCACTCGAGGGCAAACTGCAATTGATTTTCACCGTTGGCGATAAGTACAGGGCCATTGGGCGATATTTCAAGGCTGTCAACTCGATCCATACCCACTACGGTAGGCTCAATGATGGCCTCCGAGCGATCGCAGGCAGTAAGTAGCAGCGTGGCAGGAATAGCCAGTTGCCAAAGGCTGCGCAGGAAGTTGGAATATAAATTGTGTTTCATTGTTGTTGCATGAAAGGAATGATTAAACAATAGACTTTTGTTCTTCAAAAATCATCTTACAGATCTCCCCAACCGGGATTTTGGGGAACGTTGCTTTGAGAGCGTTCACCCTTGGGAGGAATGGGGTAGCAGAAGCGATAATCGCCATCGGCAATCGTGTACGTTCTTTCCTTTTGGTCGTCTTGAACGTGAGTACGCGAGAATCCGGTTTGTAGGCGAGTCAAGTCCATCCAACGCATACAGTATTCGAAACAGAACTCGCGTCGACGTTCGTTGAGTATGCTCTGAAGCACCGTTTCGCTCGCGGGACGTTGGTACCACCAGTAGCGTGTGGCGGTGAAAGCATTCAGCTCGGTCAGTGCATCGGCCTCTTTATTGAGGCGAGCCAAGCTCTCAGCAATGATGAGTTGCATCTCTGCACCCGTGAAGAATTCGATCTGGATGTAGTCGTAACGGAAACTTGCGTTGAATTTCTTAATGGATCGGTCGCTGTCTAAGAAAGCCCGCGTGCGCTTCTCGGCATCACTGAAGAGACTCTACAGCTCGGCCGAAGCGTCTTGAGGCGTACCATAGAAAGAGTCACCATAGATGGCCGGCCCGATGCTTGTATTGTTATTGAGTACAGACAGCGGAGTGTACGACTTGTTTTTGCGAATGCCGAAGGCGTCGAATCCCATGGAAGCATCGGGCAAGGTTACGAAGCTCTCGTAGCTGATGCCCATGCTCAGCAAGGCACGTGCGTGCTCAATGGCCTTTTCGTAGTCGCTGCTCTTGCCTGCGCCCGAGCCTCCCTTGTAGTGGTACACCTGTGCCAGCAAACCATGTACAATGCGTTTGTCGAAGAAAATATTGTAGCCATCGGACGGAGTGGAGGTATAGGCCAAGACAGCTTCCAACTCGTCGATGATGAACTTATAGTTTTCTTCTTGCGTATAACGTTTGCTCTCGTAGGTAGCCACTGCATCGGGGTCGGTGTTCAAGGGCAATCCGTATGCGTTTTCTTTGTAGGGTGAGAAGTACTGCATCAGTCTGAAGAACTGCCATGCACGCAATACACGCGCTTCACCGCTGACCTGCTCGTTCAATGCTTGGTCGGTCGAGGGATGTTTGTCAAGCTCTGTCAAAATCATATTAAAGAATCCGATGTTCGTATAGTACTTTCTCCATACTTGTTCCACGGTCTCTACGTTTTGCCAGTCGGCCGAACGAAGGTAGAAACCTTGAAAGTTACGGGCGGCATAGTTATTCAGATAGCGTCCGAAGTCGTAGTCGTCCGAGTACAAGTGGGCTAGCAGCCACTCCTGATCGTCCAGCATGAAGCGTGATACTCCCGAGAGGGCTACCCTGTCATTGTCTTGCTTATAGGCCAATAGATGACCGGCCATGAGTTTGCGAACGTCCTCATAGGTTTTCACAGCCAACCGGTTTGTGGGTTCCACCTCGAGGAAGTCCGAGCAGGAACTGAATACCAACAGAGCAGCCAGTGCCCATGTTGAGAGTAGATATGTTAGGTGTTTCATTTGCAATTCTTCTATATGATTAAAGACCTAAGTTCAAAGCTACCATGTACGAGCGAGTGTTCGGATAGCTGATGCTTCCCATCAACGCAGGGTCGATGCCCTTATATCGTGTGAGGGTGAAGAGGTTGTTGGCTGTCAAGGATACGCTCAGGCTCTGCAATTGCAGTTTCTTGACGAGGGTGGGAGGAACTTGATAGCTCAGACTTACATAACTGCAACGCAGGTAGTCACCTTTTTCCAAGTTGGTATCGTACCGATAGCTGTAGGGTGCACGGCTTACTCCATTGATGGAAGGACGGTCGGTTACATCGCCGGCTGTACGCCAACGGCGCATATCGGTTATGTATCTGTTGCGTGAGCCCAAAGAACCATACTCATTGAATGACAAGATGTGATGGCCTGCAACAAACTCCATTCCGCTGTTCAGTGTCCAATTGTCGTAACGCAGCGAGGTGGTGATACCGCCCGTGATGGGGGGATTGCGGTGACCGAGGAAAGAAGGTTCGGGAACACTCAATTCGAGAGTCGCATTTTGGAGTTGGTCCATGTCGAAGGTGGTTCCATCCTTTTGGTAAACCAATACATTGCCGGTAGAGGGGTCGATGCCCGCAAATTTGAAGCCAAACCAAGCTCCGGAGGAGTAGCCTTCCACGAAGACCGTTTCTCTTCCACTGAAGGATTTGGGCAGCGCATCGGTGCCTTTGTAATAGGTCTTCACAACCTTATTGGTATTGAAGGCTACGTTTACTCCGGCATTCCAAGAGAATCGAGGTGTGCTGATCAGGTCGCCACGAACGTCGATTTCCCAACCTCGGTTGACCAGACTGGCCACATTCTGTGTGATGCTTTCTACACCCGATGACAAGGGGCGTTGGCGAGTGTCCAAAAGGTCAAAGACATAGTTGTGATAGTAGTTTACATTGAGTTGTAGACGTCTGTTGAGCATTTCCGTTTCAAGGCCGATGTTGAAGTCGCGTTTGGTTTGCCACTTCACGTTGGGGTTGGCATAGTTGAACGATTGAGGAACGAGCAAGCCGTCATAGAGCTGATTGCTGGTTATGGTCATCACCACAAACGGAAGTGCTGTTTTGTCAATGCTTCCGGTATATCCGTATCCGGCACGCAGTGAGAGCAGGCTGAAGAAACCATCTTTGAGGAAGGCCTCGTTGTGGAGATTCCAACGTGCCGACATATTCCACAGAGGAGTGAACTGGTTGTTGTTGCCAATGATGTCGCTACCGTCGTAACGAATAGAACCGCTGAGTGTATAGCGATCGTCGTACGAATAGCTTCCTGTGAGGAAGTATGAAAGCAAACGACTTTCGTGTCTACCGGTGCTACCGAGACGTTGGAAGGGAATGTTGCGCAAGTCTGTACCTTCCACCAATTCGGGATAACCCACCACGCGGTGCTGAGAGTCGAAGGTGGGGAAGTAGGTGGAGGAATTGTACATCAGTCGCTTCGTACCCTCGCTACCGGCCATGACCTCTACGAAGTGCTTATCGGCAAAGTGATTGCGATAGGATAGCAAACCACGCAAGGTGTAGCTGTTGGAGGTATAGCTGCCTTCGTTGAGTGAACCGCGGGCAAAGTTCGGCGACATATTGGCATAGGCCCAGTAGCCTATCCAGTTATTCTTGAAGCTGGTGTACGTGTTTTCTTTGATCTCCTCGCGGTTGTTGCTGGCCGATGCCGCAAGAGTTCCCTGCAGTGTGGCTGTCAATCCGGGAAGAGGAGTGGTCCATTCCAACTTGGAGTTGACCATGGCTTCAATGTAGCGAGAGTAGGCGGTGTTGTTGAGTATTTCCTGTTTTGCATTCAGTTTGTTCCATTCCAATCCTTCTTGCACGCGCGAGTAAGCCATGTCCCAGCTGCGATCATAACCGTCGGGGCTTTCGTAGGGATTGGCATACAGAGCGTAGTTGAAAGAGTTTATGGAGGCAGCCGTGCTTTGGTTGGCTCGGTACACTCCGGAGAGATTGGTTTCAAACTTGAGATTTTTGTTGAACGTGTGGTTCAGTTTGGTGCTCAAGGTGAAACGACGGAAACGGTTGTTGTACTCGGTTCCTTGCTGATCCAAATAGTTGGCCGTTGTGAAGTGTTGGGTTTGACTGCTACCGCCCGATACACTTGCGCTGATTTGTTTACTGAAGGCCATGCGGTACATTTCCTTGAACCAATCGGTGTTGATGGCTTGCAACTGCTTGATTTGTGCTTCGGCTTCTTCCGAAGAAAGTACGCCTCGGCTCACACGATTGAGCAAATCGGCCACTCGTCCGCCGTTGGTAGGCGCGTAGTCCGCATAGATTTCGCGCTCGAATCTTATCTTTTCGGCCGAGTTCATCATGCGAACGTTCTTATGAGGGCGGTCGGTCAAGGTGAATTGTGCACTTACATTGACGCTTGTTCTTCCTTCGGTACCTTTCTTAGTGGTAACGACGATAACACCGTTGGCAGCCCGTGCGCCGTAGATGGCTGTGGCCGCAGCGTCTTTGAGCACCGTGATCGACTCGATGTTTTCGGGCGGAATGTTACCGATACCTGTTTGAAACAGCATGGCTTCCAAGCTACCTTGGCTACCCACTACGGGAGGTTCGCCTTGCATGGGCATGCCGTCGATAACCCAAATAGGTTCCATATTGCCGGTGAGTGAGTTCGCTCCACGAATGCGAATCGAAGCATCCTCGCCCGGACGTCCCGTGGTTGTGGTGGCAACCCCGGCTATGCGACCTTTGAGAATTTGGTCCATAGAGGTGTAGCTCAGACCCTTGATGTCCGAAGCCTTGATGGTAGAACTGGCACCCGTCATGCGTTCGCGCTTGATTTCTTGGTAACCTGTAACCACCACTTCGTTCAGCTGGCGGCTATCATCTTTGAGAACGATGACGAAGACGCTTCGTCCATTCAGGGGCACTTCCTCGGTTTGCATACCGATGAAGGAGGCTACGAGCGTTCCGTTTTCGGGGACAGAAGGCAATGAAAACTTACCGTCGATGTCGGTGATGGTGCCTCGGTCGGTTCCCTTCAAACGGATGTTGGCTCCCGGTATGGGGTTGCCGTCGACATCCTTTACCTGTCCGACAACAGTGGTGCGTTTGTCCTGTTGTAGGACACCTTGCGTGGAGGATGCCCATAAGGAGGTTGCTGTCGGTAGATTTCCTCCAACGAGGGCGACAAGCAGAAGGGCAGCGGCTCGTTGACGAGCCCACAGCCTTGTAGCGTGCTGTTTTCTCATAAATAGGATTGTTGCTAAATAAAAGTGAGGGTAAATGATTGGTGTTGTATTGAGAAAGTCAAATCTGGTACTCTGCCGTTGTTTTGTTTTTGAAAAAGTGGTTATAAGTGCAAAAACTGCGCAAATGTAGCAATAGTTTTCTTCTGTGAAAGTTTACTTGGATTAAAAAGACAAGAAAGGAACATTTTACACCCATGCTACGATATTTTGTAATCTATGCCCCTCCTTTTCTTTGTCCATTGTCGTTTTTCTCTGTGCTCATTGGATGGGCGTTTGGATTGAAAAAGGACTTTCGTGAGGGAAAAGTTCGGTGAAAACACGTGTTCGGCATTGATGATTTTTAACGTTTTCGGATGTCTTTCGGGTGTCTATCGGATGAAGCGTAGACAAGGCATGAATCGGGTGCAAACACTCGTCGACCAAAGTGTAGGCACTTCCCGACCAAAGTGTGGGCGCTTTCCGACCAAAGTGTGGGCACTTTCTGACCAAAGTGTGGGCACTTTCCAGCCGAAGTGTAGTCACTTTCCGAGACAAGTGTGGGGCGTTAATGCGGCATGAATCGGTACTTGATTCGCCACATTTGTCTATCTTTGTGGCAATACATAAATATAATAATGTCCGATGATGAAACGACTTCTTTGTATTTCCTTGGCGATGCTGCTGGGAGGAACCGCAGCCATGGCCCAATTTGTGCCGAGCGACAGCTTGCGCTTCCGTGTAAGCCTACGCGATAAGGCAGCCACCACCTATTCAATCGACCGCCCCGAGGAGTTTCTATCTCCTAAGGCATTGGAGCGACGCGCTAAGCAGAAACTGGTGGTCGACTCCACCGACCTTCCTGTGTGCGAGGCTTATGTAAAACAGATACAAGCACTGGGCTTTCGTGCGCAAGTGCGCGGCAAGTGGGAGAACTTTGTCACCGTGTCGTGCAACGACAGCAGTCGGGTGGCAGAACTTCGGGCCTTGCCCTTCGTGAGTCAAGTAAAGCGTGTGAGCAGAGGAAGCCTGGTAAAGGCGGATAAGCGGGTGGAGCTGGTTGCTGCCTTGCCTCGAACCGACAGCCTTTACTATGGCGATGCCCACGAGCAGATACATCTCAACTCGGCTCATTTATTGCACAATGCTGGATTCAAAGGACAAGGCATCAGTGTAGCTGTGATCGACGAGGGCTATCACAATGTGGACATCATCCCCTCCATGCAAAATATTCGCATTGCAGGCACGGCCGACTTCGTTTATCCGGGTGCCGACATCTATGCCGAGGGCACTCACGGTTTGCAAGTGTTGTCGTGCATGGCCATGAACGCCCCCGGTGTGCTCGTTGGCTCCGCACCCGAAGCAACCTACTGGCTGCTGCGCAGCGAATACGCGCCCACCGAGCACTTGGTGGAGCAAGACTACTGGGCGGCCGCTGTGGAGTTTGCCGACAGCGTGGGAGTGGACATAGTGAACACTTCGCTGGGCTATAATAAATTCGACGATGCCGAGGAAGACTATGAGTTGCGCCACCTGGACGGTCGTCACTCCCTTATCTCTCGACAAGCATCTCATATGCTCGGCAAGGGAATGCTTCTTGTGTGCAGTGCCGGCAATTCGGGTAGAGGAAGCTGGAAGAAAATCACTCCCCCCGCCGATGCCGAAGGCGTGCTTACGGTAGGTGCGGTGCGACGAGACGGAGAGGTGGCCGCTTTCTCTTCGGTGGGAAATACTGCCGATGGGCGCATCAAACCCGACGTCATGGCAGTGGGCGAGCGCACCGCCTTGATGCAACCCGACGGACAGCCCGGAGTGGCCAACGGTACGTCGTTCTCCACCCCCTTGATGGCCGGTATGGCTGCTTGCTTGTGGCAGGCATTGCCCCACCTTACTGCGGCCGAGCTACTTGAAGTGATTCGTCGGGCAGGCGACCGGGTGAACTATCCCGATAACATCTACGGATATGGCATCCCCAATCTGTGGGAAGCCTACCTGCGAGTGCTGGAACAATAATGGGAGCTGCCGAAACGGTACTCACGCTGAGTGCGCTCAATGGCTTGGTAGGGAGGGCCGTGGAGCAGTGTTTCCCCGATACGTATTGGGTGCGTGCCGAGTTGAGCGACGTGCGCACCAATGCCACGGGACACTGCTATTTGGAGCTTATCGAGAAATCCTCAGACACCGGGCAACTGCTGGCCAAGGCACGGGCCATGGTGTGGTCGCAGGCTTATCGGCTGTTGAAACCGGCTTTCGAGTTGGCCACGGGGCAACCGTTTGCCTCGGGTATCAAGGTGCAAGTATGTGTCAAGCTTACGTTTCACACGCTCTACGGATACAGTTTGTCCATCATCGACATCGATCCTTCTTATACGTTGGGCGATATGGCTTTGAACCGACAACGCATCTTGCAACGATTGGCGGCCGAAGGCATCCTCACTCGCAACAAAGAACTTCCCTTTCCCGTTTTGCCTCAGCGGGTGGCAGTGGTGTCATCGGCCACAGCTGCCGGCTACGACGACTTTGTCCACCAACTTGAGAACGGGAGCCGAGGCTTTGTGTGCTTTGTGCAACTGTTTCCGGCCCTTATGCAAGGCGATGGGGCGCAAGGGTCTATACTGAAGGCTTTGCATAGGATCGAGAAGCGAAAGGCCGACTTTGACGTGGTGGTCATCATTCGTGGAGGAGGTGCTATGGCCGATTTGGCCACCTTCGACACCTACGAATTGGCTGCCGCCTGCGCGTGCTTCCCACTGCCCATTCTTACAGGTATAGGCCATGAACGAGACGATACCTTGCTCGATGCCGTGGCCCACACACGTATGAAAACGCCCACAGCGGCTGCCGAGTTCTTGCTTGAGCAGATGAGTCGGGCTGTTCATCGATTGAACGAAGTCGTGAGGCGGTGGCAGAACGGGGTGGCTCTTTTGCTGAACCGAGAGCGATACCGCCTACGAACGCTGGAGCTGGGATTGTTGCCCACCGTGCAGCGCACCTTGGTAGACCGACGTCACCACCTCGACTCCTTGCACCGAGAGCTGCAACACCGACTCTCGACCCGACTAACTCGCGAGCGGCATCGCCTCGAGCTTTTGAATCAACAACTCACTGCTGCCTCTCCGATTCGGCTGTTGCAACGAGGATATAGCCTCACACTCAAGGAAGGACGACCGCTGATGCAAGTCGATGGGTTGCAAGCAGGCGACCGCTTGGTCACTTTGTTGCCTACGGGCGTGGTACATTCGAGCGTGGATGGCATCGAACCCACGAACAATCCATTCGATGAGCTTTCTCGTTTGGCGGGTAGAAAGCAAAAGGAGCGTACGCAAGCGACCGAACGACCGAAACCGAAGTCCTCGCAGCAATCTTAATAATATATGTATATGAAGTCACGGAAGATAAACACCTATCGACAAGCCATCGAACGCTTGGAATCCATCGTGAGGCTCATCGACAGCAATGAATTGGACATTGATCGATTGGGTGAAACGATCAAAGAAGCCAATGAACTTATAGCCCTCTGTTCGAGCAAACTGACTCAGGCCGAGAAGGCAACCGAAAAAATAAAGGAAGAAAAGGACGGGAGTGAAGAATAAAGCCTACCTTTGTGAACCTGTTAACTTGAAACAACAAATCGAATTAGTATGAAAGAAATTGATTGGAGCAGTTTGTCATTCGGCTATATGCAAACTGATTACAACGTGAGAACTTACTTCCGCAACGGTGAATGGGGAGCCTTGGAGGTGAGTAGCAGTGAATACATCCCCATTCACATGGCCGCTACCTGCCTACACTACGGACAAGAAGCATTCGAAGGCTTAAAAGCTTTCAGAGGAGTAGACGGGAAAGTCCGCATCTTCCGCCTTGAAGAGAATGCTGCTCGTTTGCAGTCAAGCTGCGAAGGAGTGCTGATGGCGCAGTTGCCAACCGAACTTTTCAGGGAAGCTGTGGTCAAAGCGGTTAAGCTCAACGAACGATTCATTCCCCCTTACGGTACCGGTGCGTCGCTCTACATCCGTCCTATGATTATCGGTACCGGTGCGCAAGTGGGTGTGAAGCCCGCCAACGAATATCTGTTTGTGGTTTTTGTGAGTCCGGTAGGCCCATACTTCAAAGGTGGATTCTCTGCCAATCCTTACGTGATCATTCGTGAGTACGACCGTGCCGCTCCGTTCGGAACAGGCCGCTACAAAGTGGGAGGAAACTATGCGGCCAGTCTTCAGGCCAATAAGAAGGCACACGACCTGGGCTATACCAGCGAGTTCTATCTCGATGCCAAGGAGAAGAAGTACATAGACGAATGTGGTGCAGCCAATTTCTTCGGAATCAAAGATAATACATACATTACTCCTGCCTCATCGTCCATCCTGCCTTCGATTACCAATCGCAGCCTCATGCAGTTGGCCGAAGACTTGGGTCTGAAGGTGGAACGCCGTCCCATCCCCGAGGAAGAGCTGGAAACATTCGAAGAAGCAGGTGCATGCGGCACGGCAGCGGTTATCAGTCCGATTGCCCGCATCGACGATGTGGAACGCGGAAAGTCCTATGTCATTGCCAAAGATGGTAAGCCCGGCCCGGTTTGTACCATGTTGTACAATAAGCTGCGAGCCATTCAACACGGAGAAGAGCCGGATGTGCACGGCTGGAACACGGTGGTTGAATGATGCCGAGTGCGAAGCAAACACAATCTAAGTATAAGGAAACGACGGGGTGGATGTAGCTCTCCCGCGTTCCCTCTCTCAAACAAAAGAACGTGAGTCTTAGGCTCACGTTTTTTTTATACCTTTGCCTTTCAAAATCAAGAATAAATAAATCGGAAACTCTATGGCAACAAAAACCGGCATCCCCAAGGGCACTCGAGACTTTTCGCCCGTTGAGATGGCAAAGCGCAACTATATATTCAACACCATCCGTGAGGTGTATCACCTTTATGGCTTCCAACCCATCGAAACTCCGGCCATGGAGAACCTCTCGACACTCATGGGCAAGTATGGCGAAGAGGGCGATAAGTTGCTGTTCAAAATACAAAACTCGGGCGACTATTTCTCGGGCATTACCGACGAAGAACTCCTGATCCGCAATGCCGCTAAGTTGGCATCTAAGTTCTGTGAGAAAGGTCTGCGCTACGATCTCACCGTGCCTTTTGCACGCTATGTGGTGATGCACCGCGACGAAATCACTTTTCCTTTCAAACGTTACCAAATACAGCCCGTGTGGCGAGCAGACCGTCCTCAGAAGGGACGCTATCGAGAATTCTACCAGTGCGATGCGGATGTAGTGGGCAGTGATTCCTTACTCAACGAGGTGGAACTGATGCAAATCGTCGATACTGTTTTCACTCGGTTTGGTATTCGTGTGTGCATCAAAATCAACAATCGGAAGATTCTCACGGGAATTGCAGAAACTATCGGCGAGGCCGAGCGTATCGTAGACATCACCGTGGCCATGGATAAGCTCGACAAGATAGGTCTTGAGGCTGTGAATGCCGAATTGCGAGCAAAAGGGGTGCAGGACCAAGCCGTGGAAAGACTTCAGCCCCTGATTCTGTTCAAGGGCACTAACGGCGAGAAATTGGCTTTCCTACGCTCTTTCTTGGCCGGCAATGAGGTGGGAATTAAAGGTGTCGAGGAATGTGAGTATATCCTCCGAGCCATTGAATCGCTGGGCATAAAGAACGAAATTGAGTTGGATTTGACGCTGGCGCGTGGGCTGAACTATTACACCGGAGCTATATTCGAGGTCAAAGCCTTGGATGTTCAGATCGGTAGCATCACGGGCGGAGGACGCTACGACAACCTCACCGGTGTCTTCGGTATGAGCGGTGTGTCCGGTGTGGGTATATCCTTTGGTGCCGATCGCATCTTCGATGTACTCAACACCTTGGAGCTCTACCCCAAGGAGGCTGTGGACGGAACGGAGCTATTGTTCGTCAACTTCGGGGCAGATGAGGCTGCTTTGGCTTTGAAGCTTCTGCAGCGTGTGCGCCAAGCAGGCGTTCGTGCCGAGATCTATCCGGATAGTTCGAAGATGAAGAAACAGATGAGCTATGCCAATGCCAAAGCCATTCCCTACGTGGCCATCATTGGTGAAGAAGAGTTGCGCCAACAGAAAATGACGTTGAAACAGATGGATAGCGGCGAGCAACGCTTGGTCGATGTCGATGAGCTTTTGTCCATCCTGCGTTCGTAGACTATTTGCACGAGCACAACGCAAGAAGCGGATATTACCACCGGTGGTAACATCCGCTTCTTGTGTTTTGTACTTAGGTTGCTTGCTCGCTGTGTTTCGGTTGCCTCATTATCCATTCCCTTTGAGTCGGAGACCGACAGTCTCTTCGAGATTGAATAGCAAATTCATGTTGTGCACAGCCTGTCCGACCCCTCCCTTCAGGAGTGGGTCGATGCAAGAGGTAATGAGTAGCTTCTCGCCCACCTTTTCCAAGTGTACGAAGCATTTATTGCTATGAGCCACCGCTTGCGGGGCTACGCGTGTGGGCACAAGGTGTACAAACGAGTCGCGTTCGTAATACTCTTCGAACATACGAGTGATTTCCTCCACAGACACCTTGGTCGAGAGCGTGATGACCGCTTGCATGGCATGTCGACACAAGCTCCGATAGGTGATGATGTTTAATTCGGCGGCAAAGCTGTTTTGCAGTTGGCGCAGTGCATCTTTGATTTCGGTAAGCTGAGGATGGGCAAATGCGTGATGTATCTCTCCATCGCAGCCCGTGGTGTGCCGGTCGTGGTTGTCACCCCAAAGGTGGATGGCGACGGAATCGTTCAGCATCAGGTTCTTGGCCAATGGCAATAAGCCCAGTAAGACGCAAGTGGCCACTTCGCCGGGATTGGTCACTCGAGTGGCTCGACAAGTGGCTCGGCGATTTAATTCGGGTAGCCCATAAATAGAATCGGAGACAGTGGATGCACCATGACCGAATGCTGTGCAGTCGATGATTTTGATCTCGGTGGGCAAATTCGGTAGGATGGCTCTTGTCTCTTCGGACGCTTCGCAGTCGAACAACACATCTATTCCGTCCATAGATAGGCTGTCGGTGAAGAGCGGCAGCTCCTCTCCGTATAGATCGGGATGGCATTCGGCCGGGCAGCAGCCTGCTCGGTGCGTGCTGTGCACAAATTGTAGATGTACGTCGGGATGGTTCTTGAGCAATCGGATGAGTTCACCTGCCAAGGGAGATGTCCCTCCTAAGATTCCTACTTTAATCATGTGTGTAGCAAAAGTGTGGTTGAATCGTTTCCGTTGCAAACATACAAACTTTGCCGGCAATTGTCAAATAAGAAGTCTTTGAAGCTCACTCGCTTCGCCGTTTGCGAAGTTGTTCGGCGATGCGCCATTGCTTTTCGGCTTCGATTTCTTTGCCGGCTCGAATCAGGGCGTCGCCAAACAGCTCGTGAGCCCCGGCGTGTTCGGGTTTGTGGGTGGTGGCTTTGTCGAGGTCGGCCACCGCTCCTGTAACGTCGTTGGTTTGCAGTCGCAGTTTTCCGCGGTTGTAGAACGCCTTGAAATCGTTGGGGCGTATGCCCGCAGCAGCATTGAGGCAGACTTCTGCTTCAAACCACTGTTTGTCGTCCATGAGGGTCACTCCCTTGCGAAGCCAGGCTTCGAAGCAGGTAGCATCCAGCTCAATGGCTTTGTCGTAATTGGCCAATGCCGCCGGTAGGTTGTGTGCTTGCGTGATGGAGACATTGCCCAAGCTTACGAACTCCAAAGCCAGCCGTGCCAACCTTTTGCGTTGCTCGTCCATTTGTTCCATCAGTTGTTTGTTCTTTCGCCTCAGTTCGTTCACCGTGTTCAGCTTTCTACGAATCAGTCGCTTGGCTGCCGGTTGTTCAATGTCGTATCGGGCATGGATGGCCTTGAAGAAATGAGCCAAGCAGGTTTCCATATCGCCTTGGTCGTAGGCCTTGGCTGCTGCGGCATATTCCATATCGGCCTGTGCTTGCTTCAGGGCTTTGTCGATGGAGCGACGGTTGTTGAATCCGGTGGCAAAGCGTACCACTTCGGGTTGAACAAAAATGTCGGTGGGGTGGATGGGTTTGCGTAGGGTGATGCCCTCGAGCGAAGTGCAGCGGCTCAAAGCTACATAGGTCTGCCCACCGGCAAAGACTCCTCCCGTGAGGTCGATGACTACACGTGCGAAGGTCAGTCCCTGACTTTTGTGAATGGTAATGGCCCATGCCAGGCGAAGGGGAAATTGGGTGAACGACCCCAAGACCTCCTCTTCTATCTCTTTGCGCTTCTCGTTGTAGGTATAGCGTATGTTGTTCCAAGATTCTCGGCGAACCTCGTGTTCTTGTCCGTCGTCGGTCAGCACATAAAGGGTGTCTTCTTCACTGTCTATGCCCACTACGGTTCCTATGGTGCCGTTGACCCATCGGCGTTCGGGGTCGTTTTTCACGAAAATGATTTGTGCTCCCTGTTTCAAATTAAGTTCGGTGGACGTGGGGCGGCTGTTTTCGGGGAAGTCACCACTGACGATTCCCGGCAGACTGACGGCCTCGCCGGGCAGCTCGGCCAGGTGTTTCTCGTTGATGGCATCCACCGTGTCGCGCCGAGTGGCCAAGGTCACCGAGAGCGAGTCGGTTTTCTCCTCGCCCCGAGTGGGGTGATGCCGCATGTTGAGAAGTTGCAAATCGCTTGCTCCGGCCGTGTTGTTGCGAATGTTGTCCAGGATGTTGATGAAGACCGCATCGGTTTGTCGGTACACCTTGCGCAGCTCTATGGACACTAATTCCATGTCTTGAAACACACGGGCCGAAAAGAAGAAGTGGTTGGGATAGGCTTTGGCCAAAATGTCCCGCTCGTCGGACTTCACTACCGGTTCGAGTTGAAAGAGGTCGCCCACCAAGAGCAGCTGCTTGCCACCGAAGGGCACACGCAGGTTGTGCGAGTACACACGCAGCAAGCGGTCTATGGTGTCGATGATGTCGGCCCGCACCATGGACACTTCGTCAATAATGATGAGTTCCAATTCTTCGATGAGTTTGCGGTGGGCCTTGGAGTATTTGAAAAACTCGTGTATGCGTCCGCGTTGCAAACTTAGGTTGGGGTCGTCGGGAAGCATGGGGTGAAAGGGCAGCTTGAAGAAGCTGTGCAGCGTGCTGCCGCCTGCGTTGATGGCGGCAATGCCGGTGGGTGCCAACACCACGTGCTTCTTCTTCACCTCTTTGCAAACGTGGCGCAGGAAGGTAGACTTACCCGTTCCGGCTTTTCCGGTTAGGAAGACCGATTGGCGAGTGTACTTGATGAGGTTCAGTGCATCGGCTGCTTCGGCATTGTTGGCAAAGGGCGAGAGGGCGGTAGACACGGTGAAGGAGGGCAGTGAGTGTGAAGAATCGGTGTGGTGAAGCTATTGTATGGGTGTCATGATACCGATGCCCGGAAAGGCTGAGTCTATGTCCGGGTCGTGACGATGTTCAACGGCGGGTTTTCATTTTAAAAAGTCTTGCAGTGCATGATACACCCCCTCCTCGCTCACCGAGCGGGTCACTCGGTTGGCCGCAGCTTGCACTTGGGGCGATGCTTGTCCCATGGCAATGCCTATGGCAGCGTGTTGCAGCATGGCAATGTCGTTGCCTCCGTCGCCGAAAGCCACGGTTTGGCTCGGGTCGATGCCGAAGTGTTGGCATATCACGTCAAGACCCAGCTGTTTGTTGCAACCCTTGGGCGTGATGTCGGCAAAGGCCGGATGCCAACGCCCGATTTCGCATCCACCGATGAGGGGCAGGAGCGAAGCCTCCTCTTCGACGGTGATGAAAGGCGATATTTGCAGAAATTCACGCTCTTGTATATCCGCAAATTCCACTTCTTGAATGGGTGTTACGTGCAAGAAGTCATAGAAGATCTCTTGCACGAACTTGCCCGGACGGCAGATGAAGATGTCTCGTTCGTCCACGAAGATACACGTTTGGTTCAGTGCCCGGCAGTGGTTTTCGATGTGGGCGGCTTCTTCCGAGGCAATGCCTCCGGGCTTTTTGTAAATCACCCGACCGTCCACATAGCAATAGGCTCCGTTCATGGTGACGTAGCCATCGATGAGTTCCAACTCTTGCAGCCTGCCGATGTTGTTCATGATGACCGGAGGGCGTCCTGTGGCAATGAACACATAGTGCCCTTGTCGTTTCAGTTCGGTCAGGGCTTCGATGGTGGCTGCCGAAGGGTTGGTTTGTCCGAAGTTGACCAATGTACCGTCTATGTCGAAGAAAAAAGCTCGTTTCATATTGCTGTGTTGGGAAGGTGATGGTGGGTTTTGCAAGTTGTTGGGTTGTGGTGTGTCTGCGGTCTACATCCGTTTGTGGGATGCCGACCGACTTGGTTGTGGCAAAGATACGATAAATCTCCGCTCGACCCAATCCTCGATCGTGAAGCCTTGGCGGGGTGGAGGTGAGGAGGCTGAAAGCCAACCATAGGCATTTGCCGAACAAAGTGTCTACACTTTGCGGAGAAAGTGCCTATGGTTTGTAAACAAAGTGCCCACACTTCGCAGGCGAAGTGTGGGCATTTTATAAGGGGTTTATAGAGGGTTTGTTCTCAGAGTTTTATCTTCTTGGTTGCGGGTTTCGATTCGTTGTGCAGACGGTCCAAGGCGGTGACCACGTAGCGATAGGCCTGCTTGCCGTCTTCGTGGGGAAGCGGAATGAAGGTGCGTGGGGTGATGGCCACGATGCGTGTGGGGTCGTTCAAATCGGGAGTTTCGTTCTTGGCAAACCGATAGACCACATAGCGCACGGCACGATCCATCTCGTTCTTGGCTTTGGGAGCCGTCCAAAACAGCGTGTAGCCGTCGGCCGTCCAAACAGGTTTAACCTTTCGCACCTTGCGCGGAGGAGTTTTGTCCATGAAGTCAAAGGTGGGAACAAGGGCCGGATATTTATGGTATTCCTTGATCAAGGCCTCTCGGTAATTGCCCACATTGTCCACCAGCGAGGCAGCATACCATTGACAGCTGCCACCCACGGCCGGGTAGGCACGTTGCAGGGCTATCTTACGAGGCAATTGGTTCATGTTTGGGTGCTCGGGATCGGGATGTTCCACCGTGTTTGGAATGGATTGACCTATGAAGAGCGGACGCTGCCAAGCGTGTTTGGCCCACCATTGCACCAGGGTGGCATAGTCGGCAGCCTTGTGTCCTATTTGCCAATAGATTTGGGGCACGTTGTAGTCTATCCAACCCTCGCGCACCCAGCGTAGTACATCGGCATATAGCTCGTCGTAGTTCTGAAGCCCGGCGGTGGCGCTGCCTTGCGGATCGTTTTTTTTGTTGCGATAGATGCCGAACGGACTGATGCCGAATTTCACCCAAGGCTTGAGCGTTCGGATGGTGTTGTGCAGCTTTTCGATCAGCAGATTGACATTGCTTCGCCTCCAATCTCCTCGGTCCTTGAATCCTCCTCCATAGCGTGCAAAGCTCTGATCGTCGGGGAATTCCTGCCCTGCCACCGGATAGGGATAGAAGTAGTCGTCCATATGTATGGCGTCAATGTCGTAACGCGACACGATGTCGCTTACGATTTGACAAATGTAGTCGCGGCTCTGTGGAAGGGCAGGGTCGAAGTATAGCTGGTTACCGTAGGACACAAACCATTCGGGATGCAGGCGGTAGGGATGGTTGGGAGCCAACTCGGTGTTCTTGGACAGCTGTGCACGGTAGGGGTTGATCCAAGCATGAAACTCCATGCCGCGTTTGTGGCATTCGTCGATCATGAACTGCATGGGATCCCAAAGCGGAAAGGGAGCTTGTCCTTGACGCCCGGTGAGAAATCTACTCCAAGGCTCGTATTGGGAGGCGTACAAAGCATCGGCTTCGGGGCGCACCTGAAAGATGATGGCATTGATGCCGGCTTGGTGCAAACTGTTCAGTTGGTCGAGCAACTTTTGTTTGAACTGCTCGGTGCCGAGGTTGTTGTACTGGCCATTGATGACCTGCATCCACGCTCCTCGAAATTCGCGTTTGGGATGGGATGAGGCTTTGTGTTGTGCTGTGGCCGGGGTGAGGTGAGGGCCGAGGAGTGCAATTGCAAGAACGAGTGCACGAAGAAAACGAAAGGGAAATGACTGATTCATATAGTCGAATGATGGGTTGATAGGTGTGGATTATTGAAATATCGGAGTATGAATATTAGGTAAGCGGATGTTGGAAGGGCGAATCATTGCGGTGGGAGATGAGGAAATGGGGTGCGGTGAATGTTTATTTGTCTGCTCCTTGCACTCGGCCGGGATTCTTGGCAATGAAGTCTTTCCAACCGCTATATCCCTTCTCCAAACTTGGTCGCCCCATTTGTAGAAAATGACAATAGGCTGCTGCCAATCCATCGGTGGCATCCATGAAGGTGGGCATCTCTTCGGGGGCAATGTGCAAGATGCGTTGCAACATGCCTGCTACTTGTTCTTTGGAGGCTTGGCCATTGCCTGTGATGGACATCTTGATTTTCAAAGGAGCATATTCGGTGATCGGAATGTCACGACTCAATGCGGCTGCCATGGCTACGCCTTGGGCACGTCCCAACTTGAGCATGGATTGTACGTTCTTGCCGAAAAAGGGGGCTTCGATGGCCAGTTCATCGGGCAGATAGCTTTCGATGATGCCCAGCACACGCTCGTGAATGTGGCGTAGTTTCAAGTAATGGTTGGAGAATTTGCGCAGGTCTACGATACCCATGGCAACCAGTCGGGGGGTGTTCCCGGTGATGCACAGCACACCGTAGCCCATGATGGTTGTGCCGGGGTCGATGCCCAATATAATCTTTTCCTTGACAGCGGGCTTCACTCAACGACCTCCATAAGGGTGGGAAACCCGACAACGTGGTTTTGAAACAACCGTGAGAGTTCATCGTTCAGTTGCTGTCCCAACTCGCTGTGCCAACGATGCAAGGCTTTGCTGTCTTCTACCTCCCAATGAATGGCATAGCTTTGTCCTTCATCCCGGTGCGAAAGCACACGGCATAGACGAGGATTCTTCAGTATGCCATGCTGCTGAATTTGAGGAATGTAGTGTTCTTGCATCCAAATAAGGAAGTGAGAGTTGTGGGCATCTTCCACATGAAATGTAGTATTGAAAATCAGCATCTTTTTGTTTTTCCTCTATTTTTTCTGTGCAAACATAGCAAATATATCAGATAATCCGTTACCTTTGCGCCAGCAAAACGGAAATGTAGGGGCGTTAGCTCATCTGGCTAGAGCGTAACACTGGCAGTGTTAAGGTGATCGGTTCGAGTCCGATACGCTCCACTTCAAAGTGAAAAGAAAGGTCTGTGTAAACCGTATCGGTTCGCACAGACCTTTTTCGTTGTGGGTGTGAATCGAGCTTTTTATCCCTATTTTGCAAATCGAGGATGCGGATTCGGTATTTTGGGCGAATGGATGTGAGGGTAGAAGTTCCGTTTTGAGATTGGGTCGAGAGGCATGTCCAACAGACAGCACATGCTTAGTCTATCCACCGAGAGCGGTTAGTTCGTTTGCCGAAAATCCGCGCCTGGAATGAGAAGAGTCAATGGCTTCAATCTCGTGTGTGGGTGTTGCGATTCTTGCTTCTTTTTTCTATTTTTGTGGAAAATTTGCAACTAACCCACTAAGTAATGAAGTATAATTTTGATGAAATAATAGATCGGCGAGGAACAGATTCGTTGAAATGGGACGAAATGTCCATGTTTGGAACACAAACAGCCGAACTGCTGCCCATGTGGATAGCCGATATGGACTTTCGCACGCCGCCCTTCGTCATCGAAGCGTTGAAGAAACGGCTGGAACATGAGGTGCTGGGCTATACGAAGTCGTGTGAATCGTGGAGCCGGGCTGTGCGAAATTGGTGTCGTACACGCTATGATTGGAACTTCGGTGAAGATAAGTTGGTCTTTATCCCGGGCATTGTGCGTGGCCTTGCAGCCGCCGTTCGTTGTCTTACTTCGAGAGGCGACAAGGTGATGATTACTTCGCCCGTTTACCATCCGTTTAGTCTTGTGACACAGAACACGGGGCGAACGCTGGTGTCTTGTCCGCTGCAAGAGGTGAACAATCGCTATGAGATAGACTTCAATGCCTTTGAGAAAGCCGTGCAGGGTTGTAAGATTTTCATCCTATGTAACCCGCATAATCCCGGTGGCCGTGTGTGGAGCAGGGAGGAACTGAGAAAGATTGCCGACCTTTGTGCGGCTGCCGGAACGGTGGTTGTTTCGGACGAGATTCATGCCGACCTTACACTTCCTCCACGGAAGCATTGTACTTTCAACACAGTGTCCGAGACTGCACGCCTCAATTCCATTGTATTCATGGCTCCCAGCAAGACATTCAACATGGCCGGATTGGCCAGTTCTTTCGGTGTGGTCGAGAACGATGAGTTGCGTCGTCGCTTCTTTTCCTACCTTGAGGCCGGGGAGTTGTCACACGGACATATGTTCGCTTACATCGGAGCTGCGGCCGCTTACAGTCATGGCACCGAATGGTTGGACGAAATGTTGGCCTACATACAAACGAATATAGACTTTACCGAGGAGTTTCTGAGTAGTCGCCTACCACGCTTGAAGATGATGCGTCCCGAGGCTTCGTTCCTCATTTGGTTGGATTGCAGGGCTTACAACCTATCCCAAGAAGAGCTGGTTGCACTGTTTGTGGACAAAGCTCGACTGGCTTTGAACAATGGCGAAATGTTCGGAAACGAGGGACGGGGATTCATGAGATTGAACATTGGCTGTCCTCGCTCCGTGCTGAAAGAGGCCTTGGAACGGTTGGAACAAGCTTTCCTTTCCATCGAATCGAAAGTATGATGTAGGGCGATAGCGAGATCGACAGAAGAATCGCTGTTGCAAAACGAGGTCGGGGCACGGACGTTGCAAAGCCACGGATTTTTTGAGAGATTTTACCGTGGTACTTGCAGGCCGTGCCCTTTTTGTGTGAAATGCAGATAATGGCATGTCGGAGGTGGATATGTCGAGAGGTGACTGTTTTTGAAACAAATCATAGATTTTATGCGTTGATTTACTCGGCTTTTGTTATTGGAAGCGGAAATTTGTAAGTAGTACAAAAGAACCTCAAATTGATACTAACAAAATGTTGTGTTTTTCCATTTCCTTAACTTATCTTTGCGCCGCGAATTGACCCTTACGACTTAAATGATATGGCTTACACTAACAATGTGATGATAGTTCGCCACAAGCTGTTGGCTAACTTGGTAAAACTCTGGAAAGAGAATCAGCTGGTCGAAAAGATAGACCGTTTGCCTTTGGAACTTACGCCTCGCAAGGCTCGTGTCATGTCTCGCTGCTGCGTGCACAAGGAACGTGCCGTTTGGAAGTATAAATGCTTACCGCTGTTGGGCTTCGATATGGACGACGAGAAGGACGAACTCGATCCGTTGTCGGCATACGCCCGCAGAGCGTTGGACCGCCGTGAGATAATCAAGGAAAACCTGATGTGCGTCATTGATGAGGCTTGTTCTTCCTGCGTGCAAGTAAACTACGAAGTTAGTAACCTTTGCAAGGGATGTGTGGCACGCAGTTGCTATTCGAACTGTCCGAAGAAGTGTATCACGTTCGATGCCCAAAGTAAAGCCCATATCGACCATGACACTTGTATCAGTTGCGGGCTTTGTCATTCGAATTGTCCCTATCACGCCATCGTTTATATTCCCGTTCCTTGCGAGGAAGCTTGCCCGGTGAAAGCCATCAACAAGGACGAGTATGGGGTGGAGCACATCGATGAAAGCCGTTGTATTTACTGCGGTAAGTGTATGAATGCTTGTCCCTTCGGTGCTATCTTTGAAATCTCGCAAGCCTTTGATGTGCTGGAGAGCATCCGCCGTGGGGAGAAGGTGGTGGCTATCATCGCCCCCTCCATCCTTGGACAGTTTAAGACTACCATCGACCAAGTTTACGGTGCGTTCAAGGAAATAGGCTTCTACGATGTAATCGAAGTGGCGCAAGGAGCCATGGACACCATCAGTAACGAAGGAGAAGAATTGCTTGAGAAGATAGAAGAAGGACAATCGTTTATGACTACCTCATGCTGTCCGTCGTACATTGAGCTAGTCAATAAGCATATCCCCGATATGAAGCCCTATGTGAGCCATACAGGTTCGCCTATGTACTATGCATCTCGCACGGCAAAGGCTAAGCATCCCGATGCTCGCATAGTGTTCGTAGGTCCGTGCATCGCTAAGCGTCAGGAAATGCGTCGTGACGAATTCGTGGACAATGTGCTTACCTTTGAAGAAGTAGGTTCCATCTTTGCCGGCATGGACATCGAATTGGCCACGGCTCCAACCTATTCAATGAGCTTCCGTTCCGTGCGCGAAGCCCACGGTTTTGCCAATGCCAGCGGAGTGATGGGGGCTGTGCTTTCCTACTTGGGCGAAGACAGAGCCAAACCGGTGAGCGGCATTGCAGTGACCAATTTGGATAAGAAGAACATCGGATTGCTACGCACTTATGCCAAGACCGGTAAAGCTCCGGGTAACTTCATCGAAGTGATGGCTTGTCCGGGCGGTTGTATCACCGGACCAAGCGCATATAATGACGTGGTTTCGGCCAAACGTCAATTGAACAAAGAACTTGAAAAGGTGCAAGAAACCTATGCCAACATGGGTCGATAAACTTCGCAGTGAACACGATTTGCCCGAAGAGGGCTATCGTCAACTGCTTACCACTACCGACGAAACCCTTAAAGAAGAATTGTTCACAGCTGCTCGCGAAGTGGCTGTGAACAATTTTGGTAAGAAGGTATTCATTCGTGGATTGATTGAGGTATCCAATTTCTGTAAGAACAATTGCTTGTATTGCGGCATTCGACGAGGCAATCGCGAAGTGCCTCGCTACCGTCTTTCCAAAGACGACATCTTGGCGAGTTGTGCCGAAGGCTACCGCGTGGGTATTCGTACTTTCGTGATGCAAGGAGGCGAAGATCCTCGACAAACCACGCCGTGGCTGGTCGATGTGATAGCCGAGATGAGGCGTCTTTATCCCGATTGCGCCATTACGCTCTCGCTGGGAGAGAAGACCGAGGAGGAGTATCGTTTACTCTACGAGGCCGGGGCCAATCGTTATTTGTTGCGACACGAAACATTCGACGAAGAGCATTATGCCGGTTTGCATCCTGCCGACATGAGTGGAGCTTACCGCAAGGAATGTTTGGCTATGCTCAAACGCATCGGTTTTCAAACCGGTACCGGGGTGATGGTGGGCAGTCCCGGGCAAACCATCGAACATTTGATTAAAGATCTGCAATTCATCCGCCGTCTCTCACCTCAGATGGTGGGCATAGGTCCTTTTCTGCCCCACCATGCCACACCTTTTGCCAACGAAGCCAAGGGAAGTGCCGACACCACACTTCGGATGCTGGCCATCTGCCGGCTGATGCTGCCCCAAGGTCTGATACCGTCGACCACGGCTTTGGCCACACTTGGAGGTCCGGAAGGTAGGTTGCAAGGCATCCTTTGCGGAGCCAATGTGGTCATGCCCAACCTGTCTCCGCCCAAACATCGAACCAGTTACGAGTTGTACGACAACAAGGCACACTCTCATAGCGAGTCGGCCGAGGGATTGAGGTTGCTCAACGAACAGTTGAAGACCATCGGCTATGCCATCAGCTTGGAACGTGGCGACCATCCGAACTTTGCTCGATAGATGCAAACACTTCGTTTGCTAAGTGTCTGCACTTCGCCCGCAAAGTGTCTGCACTTTGCTCGGTAAGTGTTCGTACTTGGCACGTCAAGTGCAGGCATTGGGTCATTTCATGGTATGCCCGGTCACAATAATCCCCTTTCTTCTCTTTTTTCTTGAAACAATACCACGCACTCAAGCGTTACTCCCATAAAGATAAAATAAAAGATACTCAACACACATGGCATACGATAAAACCTCGGCCGTTGCAGCCGAGTTTATTGCCGATGAGGAAGTAATGGCTTCGTTGGCATACGCAGAACAGCACAAAAACGACCGGGCTTTGCTCGATGAAATTTTGGACGAAGCCGCCAAAGGCAATGGACTGAGCCACCGACAGGCTGCAGTTTTGCTCGAAAGCGACGATCCCGAGGTCACGGCGCGTTTGTTCTCATTGGCAAAATCCATCAAGGAGAAGCTCTATGGCCGCCGCATCGTGATGTTTGCCCCTCTGTATCTGTCGAACTACTGCATCAACGGTTGCACCTATTGCCCCTATCATGCCAAGAACAAGACTATCCCCCGACGGAAACTGTCGCAGGCAGAGATTGAGCAGGAGGTTATCGCTTTACAAGATATGGGCCATAAGCGGTTGGCTTTGGAGATGGGCGAACATCCCACGATCAACTCCATGGACTACCTGCTCGATTCGATTCGAACAATCTACTCCATTAAGCATAAGAACGGAGCCATTCGCCGAGTGAACGTCAACATTGCGGCCACCACTGTGGAGAATTACCGCAAGCTGGCTCAAGCGGGGATAGGTACCTACATACTTTTCCAAGAAACCTATAAGAAGGACGTATACGAAGCCTTGCATCCTCGAGGTCCCAAGAGCGATTATGCCTATCACACCGAAGCCATGGACAGAGCCATGGAGGGCGGTATAGACGATGTGGGCATCGGAGTGCTTTTCGGTTTGAATACGTATCGCTACGATGTGGTGGCTATGCTTATGCACGCCGAGCATTTGGAGGCCCGATTTGGCGTGGGACCGCATACAATCAGCGTGCCACGCATTTGTCCGGCCGACGATATTGATACGGCCGATTTTCCTAATTCCATATCCGACGAAATGTTTCTCAAGATAGTGGCCATCCTGCGTGTTACCGCTCCCTATGCCGGGATGATTGTGTCCACGCGCGAATCGCAGCGAGTGCGCGAGCTGGCCTTGGAGGTAGGCATCTCGCAGCTGAGCGGTGGTTCTCGTACCTCCGTGGGCGGATATACCGAAGCACCCGAGGCCGAAGGCACGGCACAGTTCGACGTGAGCGACCACCGCAGTCTCGACGATGTCACTCGTTGGTTGCTTGGTTTGGGATATATACCCAGTTTCTGCACGGCTTGTTATCGCGAAGGACGCACGGGCGACCGCTTCATGAAGCTGGTCAAGAGTGGACAGATTGCCAACTGTTGTGGCCCCAATGCCTTGTTCACCTTGCAAGAGTATTTGATGGACTATGCTTCCCCCGAAACCCGCGCACTGGGACGAGACTTGATAGGAAAGGAACTCAAGCTCATTCCCCATCCTAAAATTAAGGACATTGCCGTTCGAAATTTGGAGAAGATAAAGCAAGGCGAGCGAGATTTCCGTTTCTGACCTCTGCTATTCCCGTTTCTAACTCGCTATCAATAGACATACGTTCCAGCTATATGGCTACACCTTCCGCCTCTCCTTCCGGTTCGCAGCGACTGCACATCGGGCTCTACGGGGCTACCAACGCAGGCAAGTCCACCTTGATGAATGCCCTCGCAGGGCAGTCCGTGGCTTTGGTTTCCGACCTTCCCGGCACCACTACCGACCCGGTGCGCAAGCTCATGGAGTTTCCGGGCGTGGGGGCTGCCTTGCTCATCGACACACCCGGGTTCGAGGATCTTACCGACCTGGGAAGCGAACGCGAGCGGTTGGCTGCCAAAACCGTGGGCGAGGTAGATATCGCTTTGGTACTCTGTGGGCAGCAGTCGGGGCGTGAGCGAGAGTGGATAGCTCGTTTTCGAGCCATGAGCACTCCGGTTGTAGCCATCCTGCCACAAAGCGATAGGGTGGAGTATAGCCCCGAACGAATATCCGAGTTGCGAGAGCTATCGGGAGGCGAGCCCTTGGTCATTTGTGCCATGAACCCGACCGATGTGGAGCGAGTGTATGCACGTGTGGCTCAAGAAGTCTCCGCTTCTCATGCCGATGCTCCAACCATCACGGGACGGCTGTGCAAGGCCGGCGATGTGGTGGTGCTGGTGATGCCCCAAGACGCTTCGGCTCCGCAGGGTCGACTCATCTTGCCTCAGGTACAAACCATTCGAGAATTGCTCGACAAGCATTGCCTCACCCTTTCGGTTACACCCGAATCTTTCGAGGCAGCCTTGAAAGCTTTGAAACAACCGCCCACACTCATCATCACCGATTCGCAGGTGTTTCGCCAGGTCTATGACCTCAAGCCGCAAGGCGTGCCTCTGACTTCGTTTTCCATTCTTTTTGCAGCTTTCAAAGGCGATGCACAGGTTTTCCGTGAAGGAGCTCAACAGTTGGGACAGCTTTCGCCCACGGCTCGCATCCTCATTGCCGAGGCTTGTACCCATGCCCCTCAAAATGAAGACATCGGTCGTGTGAAACTACCACGCTTGTTGCGGGCTAAGCTGGGCGAATCCTTGGATATCGACATCCGTGCCGGCAAAGACTTTCCCGACGACCTCACCCCTTACGATTTGGTTATTCACTGCGGTGCATGTATGTTCAATCGCAAATTGGTACTTAGTCGTTTGACCTTGGCACAAGAGCAACAAGTACCCATAACCAATTACGGCATGGCTTTGGCGTGGTTGACAGGTATTTTGGATAAAGTGATACTTCCTTGAGCGTTTTTCCTACAAAGACTTCGTTTATAAACCTCTTTGGTTAACAAATGTTACCCCCCCCCCCCCTATGGATGGTTAAAATAGGTTTATTGCTGTTTGCGATGTTTGATTTTTTATCTAAAATTGCACCGAATTTAGAAGTTGTAATAATTCGCTTTTTTAATCAAGTCTAATAAAAGTATAAAGATTGTTTTTGCTTCTCTTGTTCTTTGACTCGGCTTCTCCTAATCAAAGTGTAAAATATTTGGTTAATAGGTTCTTGGATTTATTTTGTTTAGGTGAAAAATCTCATTTGTTTGGCGTTTGCACTTCCAGTGTAATCGATCTTTGTCCTCCGCGCGAAATGCGCTCTCTATAAAGCTTTGTGCTCCATTGAATCAATGCGGTTCTCTGTGATTACGGGTCCTCTTCCCATAGATTAATTCCGAAAATAACAACCATCACGTTCTAAAATGAAAAGCAAATCGTTTCTAATTCTTTTTCTCTGCTTGTTTGCAGGGAAAACAGCTCTCTATGCACAAGATGCTACCTCGGTTACTACCGAGAAGAAGGCATTCCCCTATTGGTATGTCGGTGCCGGCTATTCTGTTCCTTTTATGTTTGCCGACACCTATTCACTCACCGAGGCCAAGAATCACTTTGGAGGGCGTATCGACCTGAAATTCGGTCGTCGTTTCTCCAATATTTTCGGCTTGGAATTGGGACTGTATCATGGCCGAATGAAAACTACGGCTCGCGATTTTTCGCGCAAATTCGTCTTGGCCACCAATGGTATGACCTATTATCCCTACACCTTGGTCGATGGTACCGAATATTCGGAATATCCTGATCTTTTCGGCTTTTGGGAAACCAACAGTGCCAACGCCCATCTCACCGGAACTCGCTATTCGGACATCTATGTGAAGACGAACTACACCCAGTTGTCTTTGCAAGGTGTATTCAACCTGAATCGTTTGTTCATGAATGTACCCAAGGATCGGGAGCAGTTCTTCTCCGTTTTCCTCAAGCCCGGCTTCTATCTGCAGCGTTTCTCCTCGCGTGCCTTTAAAACGGCCAACGACGAAGCGGCTGCCCCGCGCATCAAGACCCCGATCACTGTTGGCTTGGGTGGCGACTTGGCTATGCATTTTCGCTTGTCCCACAATTGGGGTTTGGAGATCAATAGCAGTTTGGTGTGGGCTTCCTCACAAGAGTTGGATGGCATACGCACCATGAAGATCTCTCACGATGACTACATTTGGTCCAACGGAGCTACGCTCATCTACAAATTCGGTCGTAAACATCGCGAGGTGCCGCAAGTACCGGTGGTGACTCCCGTTGTTCCCTTGCCTGAGTTGAGACTCGATTATTGGTATCCTGTGCGCCCCACGACCACCGCTCCCAAGCAACGTTCGCACTCGGCAGCCATCTACCTCACTTATATTTTGAACAAGACCTACATCACACCCGATCTCCACAACAATCCTCAAGAATTGAAGCGTTTGGAGCATGAACTGAATACCTATTTGAACAATCCCGATTACACTGTGCGCAGCATTCGTGTCGAAGGATTTGCTTCTCCCGAAGGTCCTTACGATAATAACATGCGTTTGGCCGAAGGTCGTGCTCGTTCCATTATCGATTATATCGTTGGTCGCACCGACCTTGGACGGGGCATGTTCACTGTGGGACGTATGACCGAAAACTGGGATGGTTTGCGCGACACCTTGCAAAAGAATCCCGAACTGCCCGGTCGTGATGCAGTGTTGGCATTACTGGCTCGCCAGCCTGACACCGAACGTGTGAAAACCGAGATAAAGCGTATTCCCGAGTACAAATACCTTTTGGAGAATGTTTATCCTCGTTTGCGATTGAGCAGCTACACCGTTGAATATGAGGTGAAAGCCTACGATGCTCTCGAGGCCCG
>JAXFUC010000111.1:0-20621 GCA_034176395.1 Bacteroides sp.
AGCAGTGAACCTTTGTCGCCGATGATTTCGATGCGGTCTTCCTTGGCCGATTCATGCGCCACGAAGCACCACGAGCCACTGCCTACCAATCCGCCATCGAATCGGAAGCAGGCACTGAGAGTATCTTCCACTGTATAAAGCCCTCCACGGTTGCTCTTATAACCCGCGGCCTCGAGAATGCAACCGAACATTTCTTGTAGTAGGTCCAGTTGGTGGGGAGCTAAGTCGTAAAAATAACCTCCGCCCGAGATGGCAGCTTGCACGCGCCAAGGTAGGTTGCTACGATTGTAGTCCAATTCGCGAGGTGGTTGTGCGAAGCGTATTTGTACATTGATCACATTGCCAATGGTTCCTTCGGTCACCAAGGACTTTACCTTCAGGAAATAGGGTAAATAGCGGCGGTAGTAGGCCACGAAGCAGGGTATGCCGGTATCGCGCGAAATGCGATTGATACGTGTACATTCTTCATAGGTTTGAGCCATTGGCTTTTCGATATAAGCCGGCTTACCGGCCTTCATGGCCATGATGGCATAGGTGGCATGGGATGAGGGTGGTGTGGAGATGTAAACGGCATTGACCTCGGGATCGTCGATGAGTTCTTGTGGGTCGTCGTACCAACGCTTGATGCCACGCTCGCGTGCATAAGCTTTGGCCTTTTCGATGTTTCGACTCATGACAGCCACGACTTCCGAATGTTCCACCTTTTGGAAAGCCGGGCCACTTTTGGTTTTGGTGGCTTCTCCACAGCCGATGAAGCCCCATTTAATGGTTTTGGGAGTCATAAGAGGATTTGTTCTTGGAGTATTTGCCGGATGTCTTGTTCCTCAAAAGTCGACAAATGCGAAATATCCGGTAGTCTAAAAGTATTTCTTGTAAATGCGACGGTACTCTTTGCTTTGTTTGAACTTATCGAGCCATAGATTCAGTGTATCCAACAATTGAGGCGACTGTTTGTTGATGCCCCATGCGTAGAACAAAGTGAAGCTGACCGGAAGATGGATGGCTAATTGTGGGAGTGAGTCGGCGGCAGCCAATGCCAGTTGCTCGTCGCAGATGGCGAAGTCTATCTGTCCGTGAGCCACCAGAGAAATGAGTTGCTCCGAGCCATATTTCTCAATCTCCTTCAGATGGATGCTGTCGCCGATTTCTTCGGATAGATTCCGAATGCGGAAAATGTTCGGTGAATGCTTAGGGACGTAGACCGTCTTTCCGGCCAACTGGAGCAGACTGTTGATTTGCAGAGAGTCGTGTGCGGCTTTACGCTGAACTAATACCTGTTTGCCCAACAAAACGGGATGAGTAAAAGCCATGGTGTCTTTTAACTCACTGCTCAGTGGGAGAGAGGAGGCGATGATGTCGTAGATGCCATTGTACAATCCCTCGAAACGTTGCTGGAAATCCATGATGGGGGTGAACTCTACTCGTAGGTCATGGTCGCGTGCGAAGGCCTGGAGTAGGTCGTGATGAAACCCGGCAACAGTGTCTTCTACTGCAAAAAAACCGATGGTATTGTATTCGGTCACTGCACGTATCACACCTTCGGCACGGATGGCCGGGAAGTCACGGGGAGAAGCGGTGATGGTTTGGTTCGGTTGATTCTTTCTTAATGCGAGAAAGAAAGCGATGAATGCTCCTATCAAGATAGGAATCAAATAGCGGATGGGTCTGTTTACAAGCTTCATAGAACGGATTAATCGTACATGTTCCACGAGAGTCCGAATTTAATCAATCGTGGATTCATGGGGTAATGAGGAACTAAGAAGTAATTGGAGTTGCCGCTGCCTTGGTTGACGTGGTACATCATGACAAAGAAACGAGTGCGTTTCAAATGAAAATTTGCATAAACGTTCACAAGGGGATAACCGCCTATTTTTACTTTCTGATTCTCGGGTTGTAAGTGGAACTGCTGGATGGCAGGCATATAAGCAGGAGCATCATAGCGTGAGAAGTAGCGAACGTCGGCCCCTAACTGTAGGCTGAGTACTTTCTTGGCCAATTTTACTTGAATGTAGAAGTTATGATAAAGGGAGAGTTGAGGTAGTGGGAGAATAGTGGTGTTCGTGGAGCGTTGCCAAACGACTTCGTTATCCAAATGAAAAGCACCCAGATGCAAGTTTTGCTTCCAAGAGGCTGCCAGTACTTGTATATTGCTACCGAATTGCTGGGGAGTAGCCGTGCTGTTGAAGTAGGTGTAGTTCTTGATGTTCTCCGCACCCACTTCAATATGTGTTCCCCAGCGAGGAGAGAGAAGCTTGCCCCGAATCCGTGTGCGAAACTCTTTCTCCAAGTCATTATCCCACCAAAAATGTTTGGAGTGGTAATGCCTCATATGGAAGGGAGCCAACCGATTGCTCACATCTCCATGTCCTGAAAGGGTGATAGTATCTTTCCAAAGAGGAAGGTTGAGGCTTACCTCTCCGGTGAGCTTGAATTGCCCAATGGCTTGACCCAAAGCACCAAATTCACCTGTAGCTCGATAATGTAGCCACTTACCTTGTCGTTTGGCCAATTCGCCACCGATGTAAACTTCGTTTTCGGAGAATGTGTCTTCTTTGTCGGCTGTCTCTCCCATCAAGTAGTATTTGCTGAATTTATGGGAAGCAAAAGCGGTCAGTCCAGCCTTGGCGTACTTATTGAACCCTTCGAGTAGACTAATGCCCACCGTATTTTTTATGCTCAGGTGGAAACTACTGTCTCTCACTCCGGCCATGTCGGGATTTAAGTAGGTTTGGGCATAATAGTTGTCTACCTGATCGGCTGAATTGAAACGGTGGCGAGAGCGTTCTAAATGAAGTGTATGAATAAATCCGGTGACAGGAACGTATTCTTTCCGGGGAGGCAGTGTGTCCCCCGGGAGAGTGGGAAGAGTTCGATGAAAGCCTATGTTGTAGCGATGATTGAGGAAGAGGTAGGAGGTTTGGTTGTGATTCGTTGTTGCTTGGAGTATAGTGGGGATGTTGTTGGATTCGAATTGTCGAGTACCTTGGGCCATCTCTTCGGGGGCTGTGATGTAGCGATCATCGGCAATACCTCCATTTTCATTGGTCTTTAGTGTATTGTTGTTCAAGATGGTTTGAAGCTGATAACGCTCACCTATGTAGCTGCCAAAAAGGCCGGCATGGAAATAGGCGGTGTTCTGATGATTGTACAAACCTCTTCCGTAGAGATAGTCGATAGAGAAACCGAAGGCTAAGCGTTTATTGGCATTGACAGAAAAATAACTTTTGAATCGCTCTTCTCCATTGACTTTGTTTCCTGCACGGAAGTAAGTCAAATTGGTATAGGGAACATTACTGTTGGTGAACTTGAAGTCATAGGGCGATGTGAAAAAGCCCGAAAGATTGTCGATGAAGATAGTCGGGTTGGGAACAGTTCGTTGAAAGAATATGCGAGAAAGGCGAGGAGCTCCCAAATTTCCCAAATGGTTATAATGCCCGGTAAGTCCTTCGGTGAGATTGGTGTTCTGAAACAAATGGTGAATCGTATCGACCGGAATTATTTCTCGCCTACCCAATGGATCTGAAATGCGCCACATATAAAGTTTAGGTGGCAAACTTTTCACTTCGACGTTGGAACTATCGAGACGCTCGGCACGAGAGGACGGATCGATTTGACTGCCGTCTTCGGTTCGAAACGGCACACCCACTTGAGCATGGGTCACTGTGTATACAGCGGTGAAAATTAAGAGTAGAAGTGGTAGTCGTAGCTTCATCATAGGGGACAAAGATAGAGAAAAACCATAGGTGTCGAAATGAAAAACATCGTTTTCTAAAGTTTGGAGCACAGCTCCTTACCTTAGAAAACGATGTTTTTCTTTATGTAAGACGAGAATAGTAAAGCCTACTTCATTTCTCGTATGATTTCCATGCCTCGTTTGATGGCTTCTTCATTCATCGGAATGAGGTGGTGGTGGCGTTCGGGTAGCGTCTTCTTCAAACCTTTGATTACGCTTTCGAGACTAACCATTGGTTGCAACTTCAAAAGTCCTCCCAAAACAATCATGTTGAAAGCTTTGGCATTGTTCATTTCGTTGGCTGCGTCCATTGCATCTATCCGATAGATCTTGATGTCCTTTCTTGTAGGAGGATGGATAATTCCGTATCCATCATAAATGAGGATACCTCCTGGCTTAACCTTGTTCTCGAACTTCTCGAGCGAAGGTTGGTTCAAAATGATAGCCGCATCAAATTGGCTGAGGATGGGCGAGGAAATCCTCTCATCGCTCACGATTACAGTGACATTGGCTGTTCCTCCTCTTTGTTCCGGACCATAGGCGGGCATCCATGAGACTTCCTTTCCTTCCATCAGTCCTGAGTACGCAAGTATTTTGCCCATAGACAAAACACCTTGTCCGCCGAAGCCGGCGATTATAATTTCTGCTGTCATGGTGTTTTAGAGTTCTTTGTTGATTTATTTGTCTTTTAGATCGCCCAATTGGTAGTAGGGGAACATATTTTCCTCCATCCATTGGTTTGCCTTTCCGGGTGTCATTTTCCAACCCGAGTTACAAGTGGCTACAAATTCCACAAGGTTAGATCCTTTTCCGGCCATTGAATTTTCGAACGCCTTCCGCAGTGCCTTCTTGGCTTTACGGATGGCAGCAACCGTTTGTACAGACTGGCGAGTAACATAAGCTGTTCCTTCGAGCTGTGCTGCAATTTCGGTCATCTTGAGAGGATATCCGTGGATTTCGGGAACGCGTCCTCCCGGGCAAGTTGCCGTAGGCATACCCAGCAAAGTCGTGGGTGCCATTTGTCCTCCGGTCATTCCGTAAATGGCATTGTTCACAAAGATGATTGTAATGTTATCTCCGCGATTCAGTGCGTGAATAGTTTCGGCTGTACCGATACAAGCCAAGTCACCATCACCTTGATAGGTGAATACCAATCTTTCGGGCCACAGACGCTTGATAGCTGTCGCTACGGCAGGTGCACGACCGTGCGCTGCTTCTTGCCAATCAATGTCGAGGTAGTTATAGGCAAATACGGCACAACCTACGGGAGAAACTCCCACGGTTTTCTCTTCCATACCCATCTCTTCGATTACTTCGGCGATGAGTTTGTGAATTACTCCGTGGCTGCATCCAGGGCAGTAGTGCATGGGAGTATTATTCATCAGGGTCGGTTTTTTGTAAACCAACGTTCCTGCTTTGATTATTTCTTCTGCTGTCATTGTGTTGTTTTTTGAGGGGTAATTACATTGGATGTTGCCGAATCACAGGTGGTGAGCAGGCTTCATCGGTTTGTGAACCGAATGAAGAATTCCATCAATTTAACGAAGATGGCTGCACCACAGACGTAGATAAAGAGACTGAAATTTTCCTTGGCAATGAAGTAGATCAATACAGATGCTACTGCCAAAATCAAAAACACAGTGTTGAGGACGGCTCTAATCTTATCCGGATTCATGCAAATACTCTCCTAACTTTTATGGTTGAACAAACTTCTGCTTCAGTGCTTCCACAATCTCATCGGGATCTGGAACAATTCCTCCCAAGCGACCGAAGTGCTCTACTTTAACACGGCCGTTCACCGCCAAACGAACATCTTCCACCATTTGTCCGGCATTCAGCTCGGTTACAAGCATACCTTTCACTTTATCTGCGTAAGATGCGATTACTTCGGTGGGGAAAGGCCACAACGTGATAGGGCGAATCATACCGACTTTTATACCGGCCTCGCGTGCCAAATCCATGGCTTTTTGTCCGATACGAGCCATTGAACCAAAAGCGATGAAGAGATATTCAGCATCTTCGCAATTGATTTCTTCGACGCGCACCTCATTTTGTTCGATGACTTTGTACTTGGCTTGGAATCTCAAATTGTTTTGCTCCATTTCCTCAGAACGCAACTCTAACGAAGTGATGATGTTGGGTTTGCGATCTTTTGAACGACCGGTGGTGGCCCAGGGACATTGGGCTATTATTTCCTCGTTTGTACGACGGGGCTGTTGAGCGGGAAGTTTCACCTTTTCCATCATCTGACCTATCACACCATCGGCCAGCAGCATGACGGGGTTGCGGTATTTGAAAGCAAGGTCAAATCCCAATGCTACGAAGTCTGCCATTTCTTGTACTGAAGAGGGGGCCAGAGTGATAAGACGGTAGTCGCCATGTCCTCCACCTTTTACGGCTTGGAAGTAGTCCGCCTGACTGGGTTGGATTGTACCCAATCCGGGACCACCGCGCATAACGTTTACAATGACACAAGGCAGCTCGGCACCTGCAATGTAAGAGATACCTTCTTGCTTGAGGCTGACTCCGGGACTGGAAGAAGAAGTGATAACCTTCTTACCGCTGCCGGCACCGCCATAAATCATATTGATTGCAGCAACTTCACTTTCTGCTTGCAGTACTACCATTCCGGTTGTTTCCCACGGACGGAGTTCTGCCAATGTTTCCAATACTTCGGATTGTGGGGTTATAGGGTAACCAAAGTAGCCATCTGCACCGCAGCGGATTGCAGCATGAGCAATGGCTTCATTCCCTTTCATCAATACTATTTCTTCTGACATAATAATTGTTCTTAAGGTTAATCACATCTTAAACGGTAGACAGAGATGCAGCCATCGGGGCACACTGTGGCACACGAGGTACATCCGTTGCAAGTGTCAACTTTGACAGGGCCGGCATAGTTGTAGCCCTTCATGTTTACTTCCTTGTTGAGCTCGATGACATCGAGTGGGCAGGCAATGGCACACAAGCCACAACCTTTGCATCGTTCGGTGTCAACGACAATTGCTCCTTTCATTTTTGCCATAATTCTGAATGTTTTTATTACGTATTAAAAAGGTTTTGATTGTTGTTCGACGAAATTTTACTGATTGTACATATCCTTGTGAAAGAATTCCAAAATCTCAAGAGCAGCTTGTCGAGCTTGTACGGCCGGGCTTTGAGGATTTAGATCAATGGCACATTGATAACTATCGAGTGCCTCCTTCCAATTGCTTTTCTTGCGATAGGCATTTCCTCTTAAATAATAAAGGTAGTCTTTTTTTGTTTCGATATTCGGAGTGGACAGCAGTTCGTCTATTTTCTGAATAGTGAGATCCACCTCACCCCGTTCGATGGCATCTTTCAGTAGCCCTATTTCTTGTTCCATCAATCGGTTTTGTCTAAAGGTTGTGAGGACAAAGGTAGTTTTATTTTTGAGAAAACCATATTGGGCTTACATTTTTTTGCCACCCTTTTCTTTCAAGTTTCTTGAAGGGTAAACAAGAGCTATCTATTCCATTCTCCGATAGTTAGAGTATGTTTCTTCTTTCTTGTAACAAGAAGTGTTTGCTTGTTGTTTGTGATGTTTGCGGTCTTTTTACTTTTAATTCGTAAGCTTATTGGGCGTAGCTCTATACCGATGAAAACAATTGCACTGATATGATTTACTCAAAGAAAACTCCCCTCTGTCTTACGTGATGTGTCGACAGAGGGGAGTGCTTGTTTGTGTCAGTTATGTGAGATTTATCTACTTCGGTGTAAATTTGAACTTTGCGACGATTTACCACATGTAATTGATACCGAAGCTCAATAACTCCTTCAGTTGAAAGCGGCTGTTGCCTATGGTCGGTGCCGAACTATCGTCGAAACGAGCATGTACGTATAGCTTGGTAGACAAATATCTATTCAAGACAAAGTTAAATGTATTTTCCCAATCGGCACGCACCCATTCGTAATTGGTCAGAACATTTAGTCGCGAATCCAGGGTGATAGCTCGTGTGAGTTTCCAATGTAGCGTGGGCTGTATTTGCGAGCCGAAAGATTTAAGAATGTATTCTCCTTTTGTCAATCCAAAACGAGTCTCATCCACTTTGCGAGTACTGATGTATCTCATGTTATAGGTAAGCGGAGCCAGCACTACGGAGAAAGTGTATTTCTTATGGGTGCGCTTATAGTCCATACCCAAGCTTATCACGAGGTCGGCAGGTGCGAGCAATGATGAAATCAGTGTTGCATCATTGGCTTTATAGCCGTTGAAAAACTGTGTGCGAAACTCCGATGAAATTGTGTAGTACCAATGCTTCACCGCTTTTATGCCCAATTTGTTGGTGATTCTAAGCTGATCGGTGGTGATTAGGTAAGCATGTACTTTGTCCGAAGGGGTAGAACCCATGCCCACTCGAGCTTCCAACTGATTTTCGAACAGCACCTTCTCTTGGTCGTTGTAGTTGGCGTTGAGTTGCAAAGTTGCCAATCCGGAATAGTTGCTTTCGCCACCCTTGTACCAGTTTTCCGAAACGTGGTTCTGGCTGAGCTGTATGGAGAAATTTCCATTAAATCTCCACCAATTCGGGCGGTGAATGAGTGCGTCGGCCTGTCCCACGTCAGTGTTCATCTCTTCTTGCTGAAACAGATTGGTTACTCGAGTTCTCGACGACATGCTCAGCTGCAAATCGCTCCGGTAGGACGTGCGACTCATGATGCGATTTTCCGTAGTTTTGACCAGTTGAGGTTGTTTCATATAGATGTCCATCAGTGCTGCATTGACTAATCTGTTAGCACGTTCCGTAGTCGAAAAGACGGATGAGTTGTAGGAGAGGATGGAATGAGGGCGTTGATCGGGGAATACTTGTTCTATGAGCGGAGTCACTTTCAGTTCCGAGTATTGTGCAATTGGCGCCTCATAATAGGCCAAGGGAGTGAACAAACGGTGATAGTTCGGATCCGATGCAATGTAGCGAGCCGGTACGCGCGGGTCGTTCAGGTAATCAAGCTGCCCGATATATTTTTCATATAAGAACGACACTGTGTCTATTTTCGTTTTTCCCCCCGTGGTGTTGAGTTTAAGCATCATGTACTTTTGAAGGGATGTCGACAAGCTATCTGTTTTAATGGGAGAATAGAAACGTTCGTCCTTCCCCATTTCAGTGGCCTGTGTAGGGACGAGAAGAGTAAAAAAGCAGGCTATGAGTAAGATGAGTTTTTCGTTCATTGTCTTTGTTCTTCGGAATAAGTGTTACAAATATAATGCTTTTGACTTAAATCTCATTGTCGATAACGCTTCAAAGAGCGTTTCAGTGAACCTTCGGTGAATATCTACTCTTGTGAGGGTAGAAATATGTAAAGGAGATATAAATCAGAAAAGCACCTACTCTTCTCCGGTGAGAAATAGGTGCTTTCCCATTTGTGGGTAGTGGCGGCAATTATCCGTTGTGTACCAATGTTCCTATGGATTCTCCGGCAATGACACGCTCAAGATTTCCTACGGTATCCATGTCAAACACGATGATGGGCAGATTGTTTTCCTTACACATGCAGGTTGCTGTTAAGTCCATCACTTTCAAACCCCGTTGCAAGACCTCGTCATAAGTAATGTTCTCAAATTTCACAGCTGTGGGGTCTTTTTCCGGGTCAGCTGTGTACACGCCATCCACTCGGGTACCCTTGAGCATAACATCGGCCTCAATCTCAATACCGCGCAACGATGAACCGGTATCGGTTGTGAAAAACGGATTGCCCGTTCCGGCTGACATAATGACTACTTCACCTTGCTCCATACTCTCGATGGCTTTCCATTTGCTGTATAGTTCTCCGATCGGTTCCATGCGAATGGCGGTGAGGACGCGTGCTTTTACTCCGACAGCTACCAATGCCGAACTTAGAGCAAGGCTGTTGATGACAGTAGCCAACATACCCATTTGATCACCTTTGACTCGGTCAAATCCTCTTCCGGCTCCGCTAAGACCTCTAAATATATTTCCTCCACCTATGACGATACCGATTTGTACGCCTTGTGCATGGATTGATTTGATTTGTCTTGCGTAATCGGCCAGCCGTTTCTCGTCAATGCCGTACTGTTTTTCACCCATGAGGCTTTCCCCACTAAGTTTGAGAAGTATGCGTTTGAACTTTGCCATATGTTTATCTCTTACATATTATTATATGGGTTGAATACAACCAATGAATCTTACGCTTACAAAGGTACGACTTTGAATTCATTCTCTTCATGTCGGATGATTAAAAAGAAGGGGGTTACTGCGATGAACATATCTTGACGCTGACTTGTTACTATAATAAGTTTAAGCATATAGTAACTAAATACAAATTGATTTTATGGCAACAACAAATTTCAAAGGACAGCCGGTTAAACTGAACGGCTCATTCGTACAAGTAGGAACTCTTGCTCCCGATTTTGAGTTGGTCAAGACCGACCTTTCTCCTCTTACTTTAGCCGATCTAAAAGGCAAGCGCGTAGTATTTAATATCTTCCCTAGCATGGATACCGGTGTGTGTGCAGCGTCGGTACGTAAGTTCAACCAATTGGCTGCCGGCTTGGAAAACACTGTTGTGGTTGCTGTGTCCAAAGACCTTCCTTTCGCACATGCTCGCTTCTGTACCACAGAAGGTATCGATGGAGTTGTTCCTGCTTCGGCTTTCCGTTGTTCCTGCTTTGCCGATCGTTATGGAGTAGAAATGGCCGATGGCCCGTTGAAGGGTTTGTTGGCTCGTGCGGTGGTTGTTCTCAACGAAGAAGGCAAGGTCATTTACACCGAGATGGTTCCCGAGATTACACAAGAACCCGATTATGATAAGGCTTTGGCCGCATTGAAATAATTGAGAATCCTCCAACAAAAAGGGCGTAAACCTTTAAAGTTTACGCCCTTTTTGTTTTATACCACTTGCAAGTTGCTTTTTTGCAGTCTACTTCGATGGAGGTTACTTCTTTGCCGTTTGTCAAGTTATTGGTTGCGATGATTGAATACCCCATTCGACAAAAAGTTGCGATTAGTCCTTTTTCATTCCTTTATAGACGAGATAACCCAGCACAAGAATACCGACACCGATGAATACATATCCTATTTCGTGGCTGTACTCCGTCACTTTGGCCATGAGTTCCTCTTCGGATTTCACCACGGTCGACAAGCTGTAACCAATTACGGCGAGGATGATATTCCAAATTCCGGCTCCCAATGTGGTGTAGAGTAGGAAGGTAGATAGGCGCATTTTTGCCAATCCGGCGGGAATGGAAATGAGTTGACGTACCGCAGGTATAAGGCGACCGATGAAAGTTGACAATGCACCATGCCGCTCAAAATAAGCCTCGGCATGCTTCACTTTGGCTTCGTCGATGAGGCATATATGCCCCAAACGGCTGTTGGCAAATTTGTAGACAATCGGTCTTCCCAGCCATTTGGCCAAGTAGTAGTTGATCAATGCGCCGATGTTAGCACCCACGGTGGCTGCCAAAACGACGAGGTAGACGTTCAGCTCTTTGCCCACTGCCGCCTTGTAGGCAGCCGGAGGCACCACCACTTCGGAAGGAAAAGGAATGAATGAACTCTCAATGACCATGAGTCCCATGATTGTCCAATAGTTCAGATGGTCAAGACACCACTGTATGAAAGCGACAGATTCCATGCAATTACTTTTTAATGATTACGATAGTAGGAGTCAAGATAAGTCAACGCTTTGAGCAAAGCGTCCCGATTCTCGGTGGCATCATAATGTGGATGCTTCATTAAGTCGAGTACCGTTTCTCGGTCAATGGGGTGAGATGCAAAATGATTATAATGTATAAAGCTATCCGATTCTCCTTGCAGCAGGCTGATAGTGGCCAATTTTTCTGCCGTATCTTTATAGTGTCGGTCTTTCTCGAACACTTCTCGAAACAACTGGTCGGCTTCTTTCAGCAGCCCAAAGTCGAAGAGATAGGATGCAATGGCATAGAGTGTCTCGATACTTCGGTCTATTTTCAAGGCAATTTGAAAGGTGATAAGGGCTTCGCTGGCCTTACCCTCATTGAGGTAAACCATGCCTTCTGTTACATAAGCGTTGATATCATCGCTGTTGACAGCCAGGGCCTTTTCACAACAATCGTGAGCCTCATCGAAGCGTTCCAAATATACGCAAGCCATGGCTTGCTGGATGTATAGATCTGTGAGATAGAAAGGTGCCTTGTTCGGAGTTTGCTCATACAAAGCAATGGCTTGGTCAAATGTGTCGTAGGCCTCTTGCCAGCGTCCTCCGGTCAGCAATGCTGTGCCGATGAACAGTTGGCCCATCTCGGGTGAGAGTGCTCTGTGCTGCAAAGCCAATTTGAAATTCTTCAATGCAGCTTCCACATTCTCCAACTGTAAAAAGGAGTGTCCCAAATAGGTATATGCTTCGCCATTGTGTTCGTTTATTGTCAGTGCAAAGTCGCAGGCTACAATGGCTTCTTCAAAGTTTTGTTGCAGGTAGAGAGCCCTGGCTCGGCCCAACCAATAGCTGTCGTTATAGGGATCCAAGTCGATCAACTTCTCAAATGCATCGACGGCGGCTACACTATCTCCGGTAGCCAGCCGATAATCGGCACATAGAGCCAGATAGGCTTCATGGTCGTCATAGCGTCCCACACCCTTATCCAGCCACTGTTTGGCTTGTTCGGGATAGCCCATTTCTACATACAAATAGGTAGCATCTATGATGTTATCCAACTCCTTCCCATCCAATCCTTCGAGCAGAGTTTCGGCTTCGTCTATGGCCCCTTTGGTGAGTTGCAACTCGGCTTTCAGCAGTATCACCTCGGGCAGCTGTTGTTCGTAGAGCCTATTCACAATCGCTTCGGCGTCGTGGGGACATCGTAGGTCGAGAAAAAGGTAGGCTTGTTCCAAGAGCAGGTAGGGGTGTTCGGGGTGTAAACGCAGTCCATAGTCGATAACCTCTTGCGCCTCTTGGTATCGCTGCTCGGTGGTGTACCGTCCGGCGATATCTGCCAACTGATCTCCATCCAAGTAGATGGAGCGTCCCTCGGACTTGCTTGCCTCATATTGAGTCAAGAGTTGTTGGAGGGCCTTTTCTTCGGCGGCTTGTTCGCGTCTTCCCATATCGGTTGGAAATGAAATATATCCCCTCGTTCTCTATGGAGAACAAGGGGAGGATAGAGAGGTGAGTGTTATTTATTGATTTTGCTCCACGTGTCTTTCAGTCCTACGGTACGGTTGAATACCAAACTCTCGGCGGTAGAACTCTTGTCGATATTGAAGTAGCCGATGCGCTGGAACTGGAGGTAAGAGAGGGGGGGCAAGGTAGCCGCATATTTTTCAACATAACAATTGGTCAGCACATTCAAGGAATCGGGGTTGATGAGTTGCTTCATTCCTTCGAGTGTGCTACAACCTTGAGCTTCGCAGATGGCTGATAGCTCGTCGCGAGGATTTTCCACTTTCCACAATCGGTCATAGAGTCGAACTTCCGCTTTGAGGCTATGTGCACAGCTAACCCAGTGCAGTGTGCCCTTTACTTTGCGGTTGGCATCGGGCATTCCGCTGCGTGTATTGGGGTCGTATTCGCAATATACCTCCACCACCTGTCCGTTTTCATCTTTCTTACAGCCTGTGCAGCGCACGATGTAGGCATTCTTCAAGCGTACTTCTTGTCCGGGAGTCATGCGGAAATATTTCTTGGGCGCATCTTCCATGAAATCGTCTTGCTCCATCCACAGTTCGCGACTGAACTCGATGGTGTGGACACCCGAGTTCGGATCTTCGGGGTTGTTCACCGCTTCCATCAGCTCCACCTTGTCTTCGGGATAGTTGGTGATGATAAGTTTCACGGGATTGAGCACGGCCGATAAGCGTGTGGCACGACTATTCAGGTCTTCACGTGCTGCGCTTTCAAACAAGGCTATGTCGTTTAAGGCATCGTAGGTGGTGTAGCCAATCTTGTCGATGAACTTATGAATGGCTTGAGGCGAATATCCTCTGCGTCTGAAGCCGCTCAGTGTCGGCATACGTGGGTCGTCCCATCCGTTGACCAATCCCTCTTTGACCAAGGTGAGCAGGTTTCGTTTGCTCATGAGGGTATAGCTCAAGTTCAACTTATTGAATTCGGTTTGTCGAGGGCGATTGTCGTCCAAGTCTTTGCCTTCCTTGAGCCAGTCTATGAAGAGATCGTACAGAGGACGGTGCACCACGAACTCAAGTGTGCAGAGCGAGTGTGTCACTCCTTCGAAATAATCGCTTTGACCATGGGCAAAGTCGTACATGGGATAGGCTTTCCACGTCGTACCGGTTCGGTGGTGCGGGTGCATCACTACACGATAGATGATGGGGTCGCGGAAGTGCATATTGGGATTGGCCATGTCTATCTTGGCGCGCAACACCATGGCACCCTCGGGAATTTCTCCGGTGTTCATGCGGCGAAACAACTCCAAACTTTCTGATACCGGGCGGTTGCGGTAGGGGCTTTCCGTACCGGGCTGGGTGGGAGTTCCTTTTTGGCGTGCGATTTCCTCGGAGCTTTGTTCGTCGATATAGGCCTTTCCTTCCTCGATGAGGCGTATGGCAAAATCCCACAGCTGTTGGAAGTAATCCGAGGCATAATACTCATTGCCCCATTGATAGCCCAGCCATTGGATGTCTTCCTTGATTGCTTCCACGTATTCCACGTCCTCCTTGGTGGGGTTCGTATCGTCGAAGCGCAAATTGCAGACACCCCCATATTTGGCTGCAAGTCCGAAGTCCAAGCAGATGGCTTTGGCATGCCCTATATGTAGGTAGCCGTTCGGTTCGGGCGGGAATCGCGTTTGTACTTTGTTTCCGTTTTTACCTTCTCTGAGATCTTTTTCTACGAGTTGTTCAATGAAGTTGAGACTTTTCTTTTCGCCCGTTACTTCGTGAGTTGTTTCTGCCATAAACGTGTCTTGTGATGTTACTTCCGTCCGGTCTGCGTGGTGACAGACGTGGCAAAGATAGAATAAATCGTTCGAACTGCCTTATTCTTCCTTGGCTAACTTGGCAAGGTGCGCAACCTTAAAGCCAAGGAACTCTATACGAACTTCATGCAGGAGATTTCCGATTGGCATTTGGTCGACTTTTTTCTCTTTCGGCTTTATGGAAAAACGCTTTTGTCCTTTGGACAGAAAAACGAAACCACACAAACCCGAAGCGCGGCTCGTGGTTTGCGTGGTCGGTTGCTAATAAGTGATGTCGCGTCGTGGCTTGGCTGATTAGTAGCGTTTTTCCACTACGTCCCACTCAATGATATTCCAAAGTGCATTTACGTGGTCGCCACGGCGATTTTGGTAGTCCAGGTAGTAGGAGTGTTCCCACACATCGAATCCCAGCAGAGGATTCAAACCCTGACGCACGGGATTGCCGGCGTTGGCTTCTTTGGTGATGTGGAGTTTACCGTCTTTATCGGCCGATAGCCACACCCATCCCGAACCGAATACAGCCAAGGATGCGGCGGTGAATTCTTTCTTGAAATTTTCGAAACTACCGAAGTCGCGGTCGATAGCTGCTTTGAGGGCACCTTCGGGAGCGTTTTTGGTAGGCTTGGGGGCAAACTGTAGGAAGTAAAGCTCGTGGTTGAGCACTTGGCCGGCGTTGTTGAAGATGGCGCCGTCGGGAGCGGTTTGTACAATCTCCTTCACCGTTTTGTTCTCAAACTCCGTTCCGGGAACGAGGTTGTTGAGATTGGTCACATAGGCTTGCAGGTGCTTGCCATAGTGGTATTCGATGGTTTGTTGGCTGATAACGGGTTCCAAACCATTGGGAGCGTAGGGGAGGATAGGCATTTGATAAGTCATAATAGCTACTTTTAGAATTGTGGTTAATAAACTACTCATTGAATTGTTGTTTTTGTCTTATTCTGCCATACTAACGGCTGCTTTTCGATAAATGTTCAAGTCTGGCTTCTTCCTTTTTGCTTAATGATTGTGAAAGGTCGGTTTGTTGGGTTCGAAGCATCGAAGTAGTCAATGCAGCGCGGCGGTTTGCCAAGTATAGACACTTTGCCGGTAAAGTGTAGGCACTTAGTCGACAAAGTGTAGGCACTCATCCGGCAAAGTGTGGGCACTTTACCTGCGAGCTGTGCGAGGAGGCTTTGTTTGAATGAGAGGGGGTGGAAGACGGATGTATGAAGATGGGGTGGAGGTGCTTGAGCGAGGAAAATCCTAAATAGCGTTTAACGCTTCGTGTTGTCCAATGTTTTATCCCTACATTTGCCCTTATGAATGCCGAGTATTTGAAAGATCTCAATGAGAATCAGCGGGCAGCCGTGTCGTACAACGATGGCCCTTCGCTGGTCATTGCGGGGGCCGGATCGGGTAAGACGCGTGTTCTCACCCACAAAATAGCCCATCTGTTGGAGGAGGACTACCGTCCTTGGGAGATTTTGGCCTTGACCTTTACCAACAAGGCGGCCCGTGAGATGAAAGAACGCATTGCCGCTCAGGTGGGTGAAACCACGGCTCGACAGTTGTGGATGGGTACGTTTCACTCGCTTTTTCTTCGCATCTTGCGTCAAGAAGCCTCTCGAATCGGTTACGATTCGCATTTTAGCATTTACGATACGGCCGATTCCAAGAGTTTGATTCGCTCCATTCTCCGAGATATGGGGCTGGACGAAAAATCCTATAAGCCCGGAGTGGTGCAGAGTCGCATCTCTCAAGCCAAGAACCACCTCGTGCACTCGGCAGACTATGAACGAAGTCGTCAGGCCGTAGAGGCCGATGCCTCCATGGGGATGCCCAAGCTCCACGAGGTGTATCGCCTATATACCGAACGCTGTCGCAAGGCCAATGCCATGGACTTTGACGATCTTTTGTATTATACCTATCGGCTCTTCCAGGATCACCCCGAGGTGTTGGCATCCTATCGAACTCGTTTTCGCTACGTATTGGTGGATGAGTATCAAGACACCAACTCGGCTCAGCATCGCATTGTTTTGCAACTTACCGAGCAACATCGGCACATCTGTGTGGTGGGCGACGATGCCCAGAGTATCTACTCTTTTCGGGGAGCGAACATAGACAATATACTGCATTTCACCACCGACTTTCCCGAGGCTCGTGTGTTTAAGCTGGAGCAGAACTATCGCTCCACGCAAAACATCGTGCAGGCTGCCAATAGCCTTATCCGCAAGAATCATCGACAGATTCAAAAGGAGGTGTTTTCGCAAAACGATGAAGGAGAACGCATCGAGGTTTTGCAGGCATACAGCGACATTGAAGAGGGTACATTGGTGGCCAATCGCATAGCCGATCTGCGTCGGCAACAAGGAGCGGGCTACGGAGATTTTGCAATTCTCTATCGCACGAATGCGCAAAGTCGCATCTTTGAAGAAACGCTTCGTAAGCGAAGTATGCCCTATCGCATCTATGGCGGTTTGTCGTTCTATCAGCGCAAAGAGGTCAAGGATGTAATAGCCTACTTTCGCCTGGTGGTGAATCCCCACGATGAGGAGGCGTTCAAGCGTATCATCAACTATCCTGCACGGGGCATTGGCAACACCACTGTGGAGAAGTTGCAAGCCGCTGCTACGCTCCACGAAGTAAGCCTGTGGGAGGTCGTTACTCATCCGGCTCAGTATGCATTACCCATCAATAAAGGAACTGCTTCGAAGCTGGAAGCGTTTCGTGAACTGATGATAGGCTTCATGGAGCGTGCACAAACCGATACGGCATTGGAGCTGGGAAGGGGCATCGTGCGTGGATCGGGCATCATGCACGAGATTTATCAGGATAGCAGTCCCGAGGGACAAAGTCGTAAGGAAAATATTGAGGAACTTATCCGTGGCATGGAGGACTTCTGTGTATCTCGACAAGAAGAAGATAATCCGCATATACATATGGTAGATTTTCTTTCGGAAGTGTCGTTACTGACCGATCAAGACGAGGGAGAGGAAGTCGATGCTCCTAAAATCACCTTGATGACCGTGCACTCGGCCAAAGGCCTGGAGTTTCGCAACGTATTTGTAGTGGGTATGGAGGAGGGTTTGTTCCCATCGTCCATGATGGGAAATGCCGTTGGGGCATTGGAAGAGGAAAGGCGATTGTTCTATGTGGCTTTGACCCGAGCAGAGCAGCATTGTGTGCTTTCCTATGCCAAGAGCCGTTATCGCTACGGAAACCTTGAAATGGGGAGCCCCAGTCGTTTCTTAAACGATATTGATGCCGCCTATCTCCGGCTTCCGGCCGAAATGGCTCTAAGCCGTTCTGTGGATGAGGGGGCAGCCCGATTCCGGCAAGAATGGGGTAAGAGATTGGAACGAGAAACGAATCATCGCAAGACACTTATTGCACCGACCTCGGGAATTTTGCGGAGAATGAGTGAGCTGTCCGCAGTCGGTGAGCAAAAAATAAGAGGAGAGGAGGTGAACCCTGTCGACCTGAAACCGGGTACTCGCATTCGTCACGAGCGATTCGGAGAGGGAGAGGTAGTGAGCATTGAGGGGCAGGACGAGAATACAAAAGCTCGCATTCGCTTTCGGAGTGTGGGAGAGAAGCAGTTGCTTCTGCGATTTGCTCGCTTTACTGTGCTCGATTGATGTAGAATAGAAGAAGTATAAACAAGAAAACATAGGTATATGAAGAAAATAGTAATGGGTTGTCTTGTGGGAGCATTGACCTTGGGAGGATGTGGAACTACCAACCCAAATTCCCTTACGGGAGTGATGATCGGCGCATCTGTGGGAGGAGAATTGGGTGGAGCCATCGGTGGTCTTTTGGGAGGAACAGGGCGTGACTGGTATGGCAGTTATCGTGGATCGGCCATTGGTACCATCGTGGGGACGGTTGCCGGGGCTGCGATTGGCCATGTCATAACCTCGTCAGGAGAAAGACGGAGCGATGAAGAAGGCTATGCGCCTGTTGTCAAGGATGCTCGCCGAATGGAGCAATCCGCCGGCAGTCGCCGGCCGATGATAGAATCGCCCTTGATGGTGAGGGTGAAAAATCTGCGCTTCATCGATGAAAGTCGAAATCAGACCATAGAAGCAGGCGAAACCTGCAAACTGTTATTTGAAGTGATGAATGAGGACAGCCGCGAGGTTCGTAACGTACTTCCCGTTGTCGAGATTGTGGAAAACGGAAAGTATATCGGGGTGTCGCCTTCGGTCATGATTGAGCGCATAGCTCCGGGAGAGGGCTTTCGCTATACGGCTTCTTTGTATGCCAATCGCAAACTAAAGAACGGACAAGCCGTTGTTCGAGTGGCTTTGGCCGATGAAGAAGGAAGATTGGCCGATGTGAAAGAATTTAGTTTGCCCACTCGTCGCAAATAAAACCAAGCAGATTCATGAGTACAATTGATTTTAACCGCTTTCCTTCTCCTGCCTATATCATGGAGGAGAGCCGCCTGAGAAGCAATCTGGAGCTGATTTGTTCCGTGGCTCGGCGAGCAGATGTAGAAATCATTCTTGCCTTCAAGGCCTTTGCCATGTGGAAGTCGTTCCCCATCTTTCGTGAGTACATTGGGCATTCCACAGCTAGCTCTGTGTACGAGGCACGCTTGGCCTACGAAGAGTTTGGGAGCAAGGCGCATACTTATTCGCCTGCCTATACGGAGGACGATTTTTCCGAGTTGATGCGTTGCAGCAATCATATCACCTTTAATTCGTTGACGCAGTATGAGCGTTTCTACCCTCGGGTGCAAACTCACAGCGAGGCTATCTCGTGTGGTCTGCGGGTAAATCCCGAATACTCCGAGGTGGAAACCGAGTTGTACAATCCTTGTGCACCGGGTACTCGATTCGGTGTCACGGCCGATCTCTTGCCCGAGGTGTTGCCTGCGGGCATTGAAGGCTTCCATTGTCATTGTCATTGCGAATCGTCTTCGTATGAGTTGGAGAGAACATTGGAGCATCTGGAAGCGAAGTTTGCTCGTTGGTTTTCCCAAATACGTTGGCTCAATTTGGGCGGAGGCCACCTGATGACACGAGCCGATTACGATGTGGAACACTTGATTTCGCTGCTTCAAGGACTGAAAGCTCGCTACCCACACCTACATATCATATTGGAGCCGGGTTCGGCCTTTACGTGGCAAACGGGTGTGCTTGCTTCTCAGGTGGTGGATGTGGTGGAGAATCGGGGCATCAGAACCGCGATTTTGAACGTTAGTTTCACCTGTCATATGCCCGATTGTTTGGAGATGCCTTACCAACCTCAAGTGCAGGGAGCATCTCAAGGCGATGGCGGCAAGTATGTGTACAGATTAGGAGGAAATTCTTGCCTAAGTGGCGATTATATGGGGCTTTGGAGTTTTGAACACGAACTGAAGGTGGGCGACCGCATTGTCTTTGAAGATATGATTCATTACACGATGGTAAAGACCACAATGTTCAACGGCATTCATCATCCTGCCATAGGCTTATGGACAGCTGACGGCCGATCTGAGGTGTATAAAAACTTCGGTTACGAAGATTTTCGTGATAGAATGAGCTAAAAAAAGAGTTCAAACATTTGCAGCTTTCCGAAAAAGGTCTACCTTTGCAACCGCAATAGCAAAAGGCGGAAATAGCTCAGTTGGTAGAGCATAACCTTGCCAAGGTTAGGGTCGCGAGTTCGAGTCTCGTTTTCCGCTCTTCTCTCTTTGATAGATTGATGAATTAGTGATTTGCCCAGGTGGCGGAATTGGTAGACGCGCACGTTTCAGGTGCGTGTGTCGAAAGGCGTGCAGGTTCGAGTCCTGTTCTGGGCACACTAAGTATAGACTTTACTTGTATGGAGAGGTGGCGGAATTGGTAGACGCGCTACTTTGAGGGGGTAGTGACGATTGTGTCGTGGGAGTTCGAGTCTCCTCCTCTTCACGTCTTGAAAGTCTTTTGCGGAAATAGCTCAGTTGGTAGAGCATAACCTTGCCAAGGTTAGGGTCGCGAGTTCGAGTCTCGTTTTCCGCTCATCAAGTAGCCTTCCCAACCAACGTTG
>JAXFUC010000112.1:0-12224 GCA_034176395.1 Bacteroides sp.
TATGTACCTACACTTTGCTCGGTAAGCGTGATTGTCTATTCAATAGAACGTGAACGATTCGCAAGCAAAGGGTTTGGAGTTTGCTCGGTAGACCGTGGAACTTAGAGGGGTCAAAACTCAAAAAACGTTAGGTATGAATACTATTGCTACACACTGTGAAAATGAATCGTGGAATTTCTTGACCTTTTACGACCGCGAGCTTCGTCGCGCCCCCATTCGTGAATCGACCCGTTCCAATCAACGTAGCACTTTGAAACAACTTGAGACCTATTGCCCCACGCTGACCTTCGAGGCTTTGAATCGCAACTTTGTAATAGCCTTTGCCCGGCATCTGGATCTGCAAGGTTATCACCCCAATACGGTGGCCAAACACCTCAGACACTTGAAACGCTACATAAACCTTGCGATGGAGCGAGGAGAAATGCAGTCGAGCAGTCATCCGTTCATAGGTTATCGCATCAAGACACTTGAGACCTTTCGACAGTATTTAACCATGAATGAGATAGTCGGTTTGGAACGTCTGCATCTGTCCGCCCGACAAGGTAGACTGAAACAAGCACGAGATGCTTTCGTGTTTTGCTGCTTCACCGGCTTGCGTTATTCGGACTTTGTCAGCCTGACGCCTGCTTGTTTCTCCTTGGAAGGTAAGCAGCTGTGGCTCACCTATCGCTCGGTCAAAACTCAAACACTCGTGAGATTGCCCCTAAACCTATTGTTCTCCGGCCGTGCGGTTACTATATTAAATAGGTATAAAGAGAATGTCGCCGATTTCTTTTCCCTGCCCCATAACTCCAACCTTAACAAGCTGCTTGTCAAGCTAGGGCGACTGGCAAGCATAGATAAGCCGATTTCTTTTCATACCGCTCGTCATACGAATGCCGTTCAGTTGTTGCACAGCGGTGTGTGCCTATCGGCCATTCAGAAACTATTGGGACATCGCAACATACGCACCACGCAACACTATGCTCAAATGCTGGATGTCACCTTGATTCGAGAGCTGGAGAAGGTAACATGGTAAGGAACCTCCCAAGCGTACCAAGTACTGCCAAGACTTTGGTGGTATCTTTCATCGGCATGCAGACCCAAGAAGTGGCTGTGAAACCCACGATGAAGGTGGTGCTGAAACCCGATGCTGCCATCTTGGAAGAAGTCGTTGTGACCGCCATGGGTGTGACCCGCGAAAAGAAAGCACTGGGATATGCCGCCACATCCATCAAGGGTGATGAGATAGCCAATGCCAAGGCCGTCAACCCCATGAATGCTTTACAGGGTAAAGTGGCAGGTGTCGATATCTCGACTGCCCCCGGCCCGGGAGCCACGCAAAACGTGATCATCCGCGGTGCCTCCTCGTTTGGCAACAACCAACCTCTCTACATCGTGGATGGTGTGCCCATCACCAACTCGCAAAACCGCTCCGGCGACAATTTGAATTCGCAGGTCGACTTCGGTTCGGGTATCAACGCTCTGAACCCCGACGACATTGCCGACATGACTGTACTGAAAGGTGCTGCCGCCACGGCCCTATATGGTTCGCGCGCAGCCAACGGTGTAATCATGATCACCACCAAGTCGGGCAAGAACACCGAAGGCAAGATGCAAGTGGTTTACGACGGCGGATACACGATTTCGCGCGTGGGACGTTTGCCCCAAGAGCAATCACAGTTCGGTCAAGGATGGAGCGGCGATCGTGCCTTGGATGAAAACGGCAACTGGGGTGCACCTTACGACGGAAAAGAAAGAGTGTGGGGACGCATCATCGATAACGAACAGTTGGTAAAACCTTATGTATTTCTGAAGAATCGCGTGAGAGACTTCTACGAACTTGGTCAAAACTATAAGAACTCGCTCTCGCTCTCGGGAGGTACGGCCAAAACCAATTATTTCTTCTCGCTTTCGCACAACTCATCCGATGGCGTGGTTCCTACCAATCAGGATTCATACCAACGCTACACCGTTTCTACCCGTGGTTCCCACCAAGCCGGGAAATTGGCAGTCAGTTCTTCGGTGAACTTTAGCACAGAAAAGACCAAGGCTGTTCCTTCGGGACAAGGTACCTCTCTTCACCGATCTCTCTACGAGATAGCCAGCGACATATCCATTGTTGATTTGAAAGACTATCACAGTAAGTTCAACAACTTGGACAACTACTTCACTCCCTACGGATTGAACCCCTACTATGTGCTCAACGAAGACGGCGCGCACCAAACCAAACACAAAGTCTTCGGTAAGTTCCAGCTCGATTACGACCTGCTGAAAGACTTGAAACTTACTTACCGTTTCGGTGGAGACCTCGAAGTGTCCACTGCCGAAGCACATACCGCGGCCGTTAAGTTTACTGCCGGTGCCCCGAATGACGGCTCAAGCACTGCAAATGCCGGTTCCTATGAAGAGATGAGACGCGAGCGCATCCAGTTGAACCATGACTTGATGGCTGCTTATAAAACTAATTTTGCAGACTTCTCGGTCAATGCCATCGTGGGATTCAATGCCAACGAACGTAAATATAACTACCTGAGAGGAAACATTAACTCCATTGACATCCCTCAGTTCTATGCCTTGACCAACAGTTTGTCGCCCTCCAACTCCAATCAATACAAGAGCCAACGTCGGCTCATGGGTTTGTATGTCAACGCAGACTTCGGTTACAAAGATTTTGCATATCTGACGCTGACTGCACGTAACGACTGGTCGTCTACTCTGCCCAAAGGAAACAACTCTTACTTTTATCCCGGTGCTACGTTCAGCTTCCTGCTCACCGATTTCTTGAAGACCAAGAAAATCAACACAGGCGTGATGAACTTTGCCAAGCTGCGTATGGCTTACGGTATGACCGGTAACGACGCCGATATGTACTATGTGTACGACCGCTACGTGGCCGCCACACTGACCAATCCCGGCTTTCCCAAGATCGACGACTTGAAATTCCCGCTCAGTGGAGTCAATGCCTATACCGTATCCAACCAATTGGGTAACCCCAATCTGAAACCCGAGTTGACAAGCGAATTCGAGGTGGGGCTTGAAGCACGCTTCTTTGAAAATCGTGTTGGATTTGACTTCTCGTATTACAATCGCTATACGAAAGACCTCATTGATGTTATCCCTAAAGATCCCTCCAGCGGTTTCACCGCTCAGATGAGCAACTTGGGCGATGTACGAAACAAAGGTGTGGAACTAACGGTGAATCTGGTACCCGTGCGCGTGAAAGACTTTTCTTGGAATATCTCTTGGAACTTCTCGAAGAACATTTCCAAAGTAGAACGCCTCGATGTGGATGAAGTTTTCTTGGGAGGACTTAATGGTGCAGGTATCTATGCCGTACAAGGCAAACCATTGGGACAGTTCAAACTCACGGGAATCAAGAAAGCCACCATCGACGGAAAGGAATATACCATTGTCGACGGTAACGGTAATCCTCAACCGACTGCCACTACCGAGTTCTTTGGCAAGGATATCAACGAAAAGTATCGCATGGGACTTACCAACACTTTCACTTGGAAAGGGCTTTCGATTTTCGCAACCTTGGACTATCGCCACGGCGGTTATATCTACTCTAATACCAAGAAGTACATGCATTGGACCGGAAGCTCACCCGAAACAGTGCTGAATGATCGTAAACCATTCATGGTTCCCAACTCCGTGATCGACAATGGAGATGGAACGTATAGTGAAAACACTATACCTGTCAATCCGACAGCACTTCACACGTTCTATAGCGACCGCGGAGGTCTTACAGGCCTACAAAACTCGGTCATCAGCCGTTCATATCTCAAGCTGAGAGACGCCGGTGTGGCTTATCAGATTCCGACAAGCTTCTGCTCCAAACTACGTCTTACCTCGGCACGTCTCTCGTTCAATGTCAGCAACATTCTGTTGTGGACTCCCCGCGAGAATCCATACATCGACCCGGAAACAACCACTTTCGGTAACGATGTAAGTGCCAAGTTCGGTGAATTCAATGCCAACCCGAGCAACCAGCTGTACACTTTCGGCGTAACGCTCGCCTTTTAACCAACATCCACATTAAAAAGAAGAATGTTATGAAAAGACTATTTATATCTGCATTAACCGCCTGTACGTTGCTTTTTGCATCGAGCTGCCAAGACTGGCTCGATGTGAATCACGACCCCAACGTCTTGGGCGAGATTCCCAGTGGCAAAGTACTCCTTCCGGCAGCACAGGTGGGAATTGGGAACAACTTAATGGGTTGGGACATGGGATTCGCCGGTGGATTCTGGTCAGAGTACTGGACTCAGAAGCACACAGCCTCTCAATTCAAGTTTCTGTGCGAATACAACGAAACTTCTTTCCAAACAGCTTACAGAAGCCTCACCTCAGGTGTCCTCAAAGACCTTTATAAGATCAAGAACGATGCACAAAAAGCCGGCGACAACGGACTTTATTTCATCGCCGAAGCACTGTCTATCTTCACCTGGCAAACCATTACCGATGTGTGGGGTGATATTCCCTACTTCGAAGCCTTGAAAGGTGAAGAAGGTATCGGTGCTCCGAAGTTCGACAAAGGTGAAGACATCTATGCCGACCTCAACAAGCGTATTGATGAGCTGCTGAAAGTAGACCTCAACAAAGCTACCGTCGATAGCAAATACGACTTCATTTACGGAGGAGATATGGAGCAATGGATGAAGTTCGCAAACTCTCTGAAGCTAAAACTCATGCTACGTGTCTCCGAAACATCCGGTTACAACAATGCAACTGTCCTGAGCTTTGTCAAGAGTGCCAACCTACTTACCAGCTCAGCCAAGATTTCAGGCAAGAACTGGTCGGACGGTGAGGAAGGAAAACGTCACCCCATGCGCGAATTCCAAGAAGGAGGGGCCAATTATCTATCCACCAATGTAATTGCTTGCAAGAACTTCGTAGACTACCTGGCCAACAATTCCGACCCTCGTGTGGCCAACCTCTTCACCATGTCGGACAAGAAGACCGGAGCCTACCGCGGTGCCATCTTCGGCGATTTTGATTCGAAAGAGGCTTCCGACGGCAGCAAAGCCGACAAGGATGTGACTTACAGCCAGGTGACCTTCGCATCGGATATGGACCTCATGCTCATGTCGACTTGGGAAGTAAACTTCTATGTGGCCGAAGTGTATGCCCGAGCCGCAGACTATGCCACGGCCAAGACCTTCTACGAAGCCGGCGTGCGCGCTTCACTGGCACAACACGGAATCTCGGACGAAGCCATTCTCAGTGGCTATGCCCAATGGACTGCCAACACCCAAGATGCTGCCATCGAGCAAATCGCTATGCAACGTTGGGTGGCCAATGCCAATTATCAACACATAGAGTCTTTCTTGGAGAGAAACCGCACCAAGTACCCAGCCTTATATCCGCTGGACATCGTACTGAACCGTAAGGCTGCTTTTGCCGACCCCAAAGTAATCGGTCATCTTACCATTGCCGTGAACGGACGCGCCAAGTTGAATGCCAGCTTGCCCGTAGCTCCGATCTACCCCGATGAGGTCGTCAACCGTAATCCCAACAGCCCGGAACAAAAGCCTAATTTGGGAGTGAAGGTGTGGTGGAACACAAAGGCCGAAGTTGTGGTGCAATAATGCTCTTCGGCAACTCACTTAGTTGTAACCAATAATAATTCACAGACATGAAAAAACTGACATACATAAGCTTGCTTCTATTTATCCTGGTCGCTTGCGAAAAGGAGACAGAAGGCGTTTCAAGCATATTTCATTTTGAGTTGAAAGGAGAACAAACCCTCTTGGTTCCTCTTGGAACTTCCTACGACGAGCCGGGAGTTGTGGTAACCTATAAGGGCGAGGATGTGAGCGGCAAAGTGCAAGTAAGCGGTGAGGTGGATGCCAAAACCGTGGGGCTTTACTCAGTAAGTTACACCTACACAAACTCCGATGGCATCAAAACCACTCGTACCCGTTCGGTTATTGTGGCCGACCCCAATGTGAAAACGGACATATCGGGTAAGTATAAAACAGCAGATGGTACACAGCGCCTGCGTCAAGGCACGATCACTCCTTACCCGGGCTTCAACGTAGCTATTACCAAAATTGCTCCGGGCTTCTTTGAAGTGTCCGACTTTTTGGGCGGTTACTACGAGCAACGAGCCGGTTATGGCGCAGCTGCGGCAATGAAGGGATATATCCAACTGAAGAATGACAATTCCATTGTTTTGCTCTCCAGTCACATCAATGCTTGGGGCGACGGCTTGAGCTCCTTGGATAATGCCACCTGCACCCCCGAAACCGGACTCATCAATTGGGTTGCACAATATGCCGGAATGTCATTTACAGTAGTACTCAACAAACAATAAGACGCTATGAAACAAAGAATACTATCAGTTCTCTTGCTATGCATGGGGGTAGCTGCCTTGACTTCGTGTCAAAAGGACGTAGAAATATGGGACAGTGCCACACTCGAATACTCGGGTAGATATGTGGTGAAGTTCATCGATGCTCAAGGAGAAAGCACCGATTATGACGGCAGCGAAGTTTATATTTACAATACGGTCAACAATGTGGCCAACGAACTTTGGATCGAAGACAAGGGACATCACATTCCGCTCAAAAGCAAGTTTACGCTCAATGGTTCTCCCGATTCCTTCGTTTCCACCCAAAAGGATTTCGGCCAGCTGACCGATAATCTATTGGCCATCACACTGCCTACGGCAGCCGAAAAAATAGCAGCCCCCACCAAAGCAGGGGAAACGGCTACCGTGAGCCGAGAGGCCGTGCGTGCCTACATTACGGAAGGCAAAATCACCCGAGGCACAGTGACCACCAAGGGTGGAAACATTGCCGATGGCATTACTCTTAAGTTGACACTGCTCGGTGGTAAGGTTACGTTCAAGAGTGTGCAAAAGCCCAAAGGCGAGTGGGCGAATCCCAACGTGCCCGAATTTGCTTGGAAGTTCGACTCTGTGGCTCCCGACACAACCAAAGACACAACCGTAACGATCGAAGGTTACTCCTATACCGGATATCCCGAAGATCTGTACTAATCCGCCACAACGGTTTTCAGTTCAAAGGTGTGCTCAAACCGTATTTGGGCACACCTTTCTTTATTAACAAAGCTCTTGAGTAAGGGAGGTAGGCGAGTCCTATCATCCTCATGAGCCTTCAAGTCTCACAAAAGGAATGCCCAAGGAGGGAAATGTGTCTTCAACATTCGACCCGGAGAACAAGGGCGATGGAAGACAAAGGCAGAAAAAAGATTGAACACGAAGTGAAGAACGTTAGGTTCAAAAATTAAAAGAATCAAAACCGAGTGTAAGGAACACTTGAGCAAGGAATAAAGGCTTTGAGATGGAGAATGGCAAAAGTCTGAGGAATAAGGGCAAATACGTTGGACGAGGAACATGGACACTCTTTGTCGGAAGGCATGGAGTGTGTCACAAATGAACCATAAACACTTCGGTTGCCAACCACAGACACTTTGCTCGGTAAGTGCCTACACTTTATTCGGTAAGTGTGGGCAGTTTTCAAGCCGAGTACGAACGCTGCTGTGAGCAAGTCTTCAAGGCTCGAAAGCGGGTGGCAAACGGGAACGAAACAAAACAGTAGTACACAGCAAATTACAGTCCCCTTCATTCGCACATAGTCAGCGACAACCAACCTTGCGTGCCATCTCACAAAGCGACCTCATGCACGTCGCAGAGGGCGGTTTGCTTCGACGAAGTCAAAACCTGATTTAAGTTTTTTTCAAGTTCAAGAATTGCTTCTTCGTCGAGGATGTCATAGTTTTGCCGTCGTTCTTCTTCATTTGTCGAAAAAGATTATGAAACAAATCGGAAAGGCCTTGTTCGTCCTCACCCTGTCTGCACTGGTGGTTTCGCTGAGTGTGGGCGTGGTGGTCACATACTGCCTGCACTCGGGCAATGTGGCATGGGGAGCGCATCACACGGCTTGCGACGATGAAGAAACGACCCATTGCAACCCACAAGAGCGGTCGTGCATGGTGGTCGTTGCCGAGAAGCTCTCGCCCTCACAGCAGGCAGACGAGTCGTTACTCACCGTACCGACCGTGGTTGTGCTGTTGTTTGCCGGCTTGTTGCCGACTCTGTTCCTCTCGCTCCTGCCGTCGAGGTGTGCGGCATGGGTACGAAATCTCTATCATGCGCCGCCTGCCGTCGAATCTCGGCAATATCTGCGCCTCATCACTGTTTTGCAAATTTAGTAGGTTAGCCTCCCCCACGCTATGCTTGGGGAAGGGTGTGTGCGTGGCAAGTAGCAGCTACTTGTCCACTTTCGACATATGCCCCAAGGTGCATCGACCGCTCGACCATCCATCGGCTGTTTCCCAACCGAGAGAGATGGGCTTGCCAGATGCTCGGGCGCACTATTCAACGAATAAAAACCTACTAAATCAACATTTAATCATGCAATTCAAATCTTCATGGATTGCCTTTCTGCTACTTGTGAGCCTCGCTGCCCATGCACAGGTGAAAGGCAAAGTAATCAATAAAGAGGGCGAACCGCTCGTGGGTGCCTCCGTTATCTGGGTGGGTACCACCACCGGCACAACAGCCAACGGCGAGGGGGAGTTCAGTCTACCGGCCAATCGTAAAACCGGGTTGCTGGCCGTGGGCTATGTGGGCTATCGGTCGGACACCCTCCGCATTTCCCAACAACCGTCCGAAGTGTCGGTAACTCTACAAGAGGAGGCCACGCTGTCGGAAGTAGTGGTCAAAGCCGAACGCAAGGGTATGTCGCGCTTGAGCGGTCCCACAAACACTCTGCTGGTGTCGCAAACCGAGCTGATGCGTGCTGCGTGCTGCAACCTGGGTGAAAGTTTCACCACCAACCCCTCGGTGGACGTCAACTATTCGGATGGAGTGACCGGAGCTCGTCAAATTAAGCTCTTGGGGCTCTCAGGTTCTTATGTCCAAATGCTGGGCGAGAACATTCCGTCCTATCGAGGTGTAGCCTCACCCTACGCATTGAGCTATGTACCGGGCACATGGCTCGAGAGTATCCACATATCCAAAGGCAGTGCCTCGGTGAAGAATGGATACGAGTCGATCACGGGACAAATCAATATCGAGTACAAGAAACCACAAGCCGACGATGAGCAACTGGACTTCAATACCTATGTGGATAGCGAAAGCAGAGCCGAGGCCAATTTCGAGGGCAATATCCACTTGAGTTCCAAACTCAGCACCTCGTTGTTAGCTCACTATGAACAGAGATGGGGCGGACACGACGCCAATAAAGACGGTTTCATGGACCAACCCAAGATAAAGCAAATCAACTTGATGAACCGTTGGGCATGGGTGAGCGACCGCTATATCTTCCAAGGAGGTATCAAGGCTTTGTCCGAGAATCGCAACAGCGGACAAGTGACACACCACGGTGGCAACAACAACCTACCACTCTATCGCATCGGCATCGACACCCGCCGCTACGAATTCTTTGCCAAGAATGCTTTTATCTTCGATGCCGAGAAGGGTAGCAACCTGGCTCTGATGGTTTCGGGGTCGCTTCATGACCAAAGTTCCGGCTATGGCTACAAAGCCTATGACGTGACGCAACAATCGGCCTATGCCTCGCTGATGTACGAAATCAAACCGACTCCGCAACACGAGATTTCGACGGGAATCAGCTGGAACTACGATCGCTACAACGAGCACTTTCGCTTCACACACGACCTTTCAACCCCCTTGACACAGCAGCGCACCGTCGAATCTACCCCCGGAGCCTACGCTCAATATACCTATACACCCAACGAGCATTGGACACTGATGGGCGGCATCCGCATCGACCGTAGCAATCTGCACGGGGTGTTTGTCACGCCACGTGTACACATCAAGTACGTACCCATTTCGCACTTCACCCTGCGAGCATCCGTCGGCAAGGGACACCGCACGGTCTTCGCCTTGGGAGAATACAGCTACCTCATGGCTTCAGGGCGCACATGGACCATCGATCCCTTGAAACAAGAAGCCGCTTGGAACTATGGCATCAGCGCCGACTGGCATTTCCCCATTGCCGGACGTCCCCTCAGAATCAATGCCGAGTATTTCCGCACCGACTTCTTGCGTCAGGCCGTTGTCGACATGGATAGCCGCACCGATGAAGTCAGAATCACCAATTTGGATGGCAAGTCCTACTCCAACACTTTCCAATTGGAACTATCCTACCCCGTCATCGAGCGGCTCAACGTAACAGCAGCCTACCGTCTCAACGACGTGAAGACCTCCTACGGCGGCCAACTCATGGAACGCCCGCTCACGAGCCGTTATAAGGGACTGCTCACGGCTTCCTACAAAACGCCCATGGACATTTGGCAATTCGACGCTACCCTCCAGCTCAACGGAGGCGGACGCCTGCCTGCTCCCCGGCTCGATGCAAGTGGGCAGCCGGCTTGGGACGCGCGATTCAAGGGCTTTGAGCAACTAAACGTACAGGTGACACGCTGGTTTCGCCACTGGTCTGTCTATGCCGGAGCCGAAAACCTCACAGGGTTCGTGCAGAAGAATCTGGTGGTCGACGCCGAAAATCCTTGGGGCGACCGCTTCGACCCCACCATGGTATGGGGGCCGGTGCATGGAGCCATGTTCTATGCCGGCTTTCGTTTGAAACTCACTAAGTAACATCTATAAAAACAAGAACTTTTATGAAACGCATTTCATTGGCAGCCATTGCTGCACTCTTTGCCCTCACCGGCATGGCCAAAGACATTAAGACAGCCGTCTTCACCACCGAACCGCAGATGCATTGTGCCTCGTGCGAACGCAAGATCAAGGAAAACATCCGATTCGAAAAGGGTGTGAAGAACATCGAAACCAACCTGGCTCAGCAAACCATCACCATTCAATACGATGCCGACAAGACCAATCCCGAGAAGTTGCTGAAGGGCTTCGAGCGCATCCGCTACAAAGCCAAGGTGGTCAATACCTCCGCACCCAAGGAGGAAACCACCCACCGAAAGTAAACGATCGGCAGAAAACAAATCCCCCAACCACGGTCATATTCGCGGTTGGGGGATTCTTTTTAGTGCGCCCGGCTGCCTATTATAGATAGGTAGCCCAGTCGGTATTGCGCATATCGCCGCTCTTGCCCAACTCGGTATGCATGGCCAGAGCCGCCTGAATCAAGTGAGGCGTCTGTGTCTTGTTTCCGGTGTGCTTGAGGTAATCCCAAAGTAATTGTTTGTAATCCGGGTGTGCACAGTTTTCAATGATGGCTTGCGCACGCTCCTTGGGGCTTTTGCCTCGTAGGTCGGCCACCCCTTGTTCGGTGATGACAATCTTGACCGAGTGTTCGCTATGGTCGTGGTGCGACACCATGGGCACAATGGCACTGATCTTTCCGCCTTTGGCCACCGAAGGACAAGTGAAGATGGATATGTAGGAGTTGCGGGTAAAGTCGCCCGAACCACCTATGCCGTTCATCATCTTGGTTCCGCTGATGTGGGTGGAGTTGACATTGCCGTAGAGGTCTACCTCAATGGCCGTATTAATGGTAATCAAGCCCAATCGGCGCACAATCTCGGGATGATTGGAAATCTCGGACGGACGCATCACAAGTTTGTCGCGGAAGAAATCCATGTCGCGGTAAATGCCTTCCAAGCAATCATTGGTCACACTGAGCGAACAGGTACTGCCAAACTTAACCCGACCTTCCCGAATCAAGTCGATAACCGAGTTTTGAATCACTTCGGTGTACATTTCGAACGCAGGGATAGTTTGGTTACGTCCCAAGGCACCCAGCACTGCATTGGCAATGTTCCCCACACCCGATTGGAGCGGCAAGAAGGTAGATGGGATGATGCCTCGCTTCAAATCGGACACCAAGAAGTCGGCCACATTCTGCCCAATGCGGTCGGTCACGGGATCGGAATCGGAGAATCCGCGTGCTTCATCGGGCAAATTGGTTTCCACCACCCCTATGATTTTAGCGGGATCCACTTGTATATAGGGCAATCCGATCCTATCGCTGGGTTTGTAAATGGGTATCTCTCGGCGCACGGGTGGGTCAAGCGGCTCGTACACATCATGAAGTCCCATACAGGCTTTACTATGTGCGGCGTTCAGTTCCACAATGATCTTATCGGCCAGGCGACAAATGGTCGGCGAGATACCTCCGGCCGCGGTGAGATAGATCTTTCCATCGGCAGTCAGCTCGCAGGCCTCAATAATGGCCACGTTCATCTTTCCGTAGAATCCGTAGCGCAGTTCTTGAGCCAGCTGAGAGAGGTGCACGTCGTTATAAGCTATTTCTCCGCTGTTCACTGCT
>JAXFUC010000113.1:0-6691 GCA_034176395.1 Bacteroides sp.
AAGAGCTAGTGACCGAAGAAGAGGTGGATGCCGCCTACGCCCAAGCCCTCGAAGCCCTCGAAGCCTTGGAACTGAAGAATATGCTGCGCGAGGAAGCCGACTCGATGGACTGTGTGCTGAAAATCAACTCCGGAGCCGGAGGCACCGAAAGTCAGGACTGGGCATCCATGCTCATGCGTATGTACCTGCGATATGCCGAAACCAACGGATACAAAGCCACCATTGCCAACCTGCAAGAGGGCGACGAAGCAGGCATCAAAACCTGTACCATCAACATCGAAGGCGATATGGCCTACGGCTATCTCAAAGGCGAGAACGGCGTTCACCGTCTGGTGCGCGTGTCGCCCTACAATGCACAAGGCAAGCGAATGACCTCGTTTGCATCGGTCTTTGTCACACCTTTGGTAGACGATAGCATCGAAGTCAACATCGAACCGGCCCGCATCTCGTGGGACACCTTCCGAAGCGGAGGAGCCGGAGGACAGAACGTGAACAAGGTGGAATCGGGCGTGCGACTGCGCTATCAGTTCAAGGATCCCTATACCGGCGAGGAAGAAGAGATTCTGATTGAGAATACCGAAACCCGCGACCAGCCCAAGAATCGCGAAAACGCCATGCGCCAATTGCGATCCATCCTTTACGACAAAGAACTTCAGCACCGCATGGCCGAGCAAGCCAAAGTAGAAGCCGGGAAGAAGAAGATCGAATGGGGCTCGCAGATACGTAGTTATGTGTTCGACGACCGACGGGTGAAAGACCACCGTACCAACTATCAAACCTCGGACGTGAACGGGGTGATGGACGGCAAAATATCGGACTTCATCAAGGCCTATCTCATGGAGTTCTCCTCGCAAGAAGAATAAACTCATCACTCAACCCAAGGGAGGCAGCGCGCCCGGTGCACGCACCTCCCTTGTTTTACATCCATCCTCCACACGGCAACCTCCTAAGAATACTCATCATGGCACAGGAAATCGAACGCAAATTCTTGGTTTGTGGCGACTATAAGCATTGGGCCATCCAAAGCCATCGCATCTGTCAGGGCTACCTATGTGCCGATGCCGAGCGAACGGTGCGCGTGCGCATACGCGACCGAGAGGGTTTTCTCACCATCAAAGGCCCATCGGATGCTTCCGGCATCAGTCGCTTTGAATGGGAACAGGCATTGCCTGTGGGCGAGGCCGAAGACTTGCTGGCGATCAGTATGCCCGGACGCATCGAGAAGGTGCGCCACGTGGTGGAGTACGGAGGCCACCGCTTCGAAGTCGATGAATTCATGGGCGAGAATGCCGGACTGACCATGGCCGAGGTGGAACTCTCGGATGCCCAAGAAGCGGTAGACCTGCCCCCGTTCATCGGCACGGAGGTTACGGGTGTGGCACGCTACTACAACTCGCAACTCATGCGCCACCCCTTCGCTCGGTGGAGCGAGGAAGAGCGTAGCGGACGGCCGATATAGAAGCCGTCTATCCACAAATAGATAGATTCGATAGGATTTTCTTTGCCCTGACTACGGGCAGCAGCTACCTTTGCTTACAACAAAGACAGCATTCAATCACACTTAAACACTATCTATTTATGGAACCTATTTTGAACTCTCAACTTCCCGAATTCAGCGTACAAGCTTTCCACAACGGCTCTTTCAAGACCGTAACCTCGGCCGACTTGAAAGGCAAGTGGTCTGTGCTCTTCTTCTACCCTGCCGACTTCACCTTCGTATGCCCCACCGAGTTGGAAGACTTGGCCAACCGCTACGAACAGTTCAAGGCCTTGGGAGTAGAAGTGTACTCGGTTAGCACCGACACACACTTCGTGCACAAAGCATGGCACGATGCTTCGGAAACCATTCGCAAAATCCAATATCCCATGCTGGCCGATCCCACCGGAGCATTGAGCCGCGCCTTGGGAGTGTACATCGAATCGGAAGGTATGGCCTACCGCGGAACCTTCGTAGTGAACCCCGAAGGCTTCATCAAGATCGTTGAATTGAACGACAACAGCGTGGGCCGCGATGCCGACGAACTGCTTCGCAAGGTGGAAGCTGCTCAATTCGTGGCCAGCCATGCAGGCGAAGTATGTCCCGCCAAGTGGAAGAAAGGTGCAGAAACCTTGAAGCCCAGCATTGACTTGGTAGGCAAGATCTAATCCGAATCGTTTGATTGAAACCTACTGACAATCTTACATAAAAAGTCGGTGTGCTTGGCTGCAAGCAGCCGACTTTTTTAGTTTCCACCTCCAAGCACAAACCATTTTCATCCCATGTTAGAACCCACACTGAAAGAACAGCTCAAGGGCATCTTCGCATCCTTGAACTCCTCCTATACGTTCCACATACAAGTAGCCCCCTCGCACGAAAGCCGCACCGAGCTGTTGGAACTGCTCGGCGACGTGGCAAGCACCTCCGAGCGCATCGACCTCCAAACCTCCGAAGGCGAGCGACTGGCATTCAGCATCCTCAAAGACAGACACCCCACCGGTATCTCCTTTCGCGGAGTGCCCAACGGTCATGAGTTCACCTCGCTGCTATTGGCCATTTTGAACCTCGATGGCAAAGGAAAGAACTTCCCCGATGAAGGCATCTGCCACCGTGTGAAAGCCCTGAAAGGCCCCATTCGTTTAACCACTTATGTATCGTTGACCTGCACCAACTGCCCCGACGTGGTACAAGCACTCAACGCCATGACCACACTCAACCCACAAATCACCCACGAGATGGTCGATGGTGCATTGTACCAAGAAGAAGTGGACGCCTTGCACATCCAAGGAGTACCGGCCGTTTTTGCCGATGGCAAACTGTTACACGTGGGGCGGGGCGAGTTCGGTGAGTTGCTGGCCAAGCTGGAGTCGCAATACGGCATCGAAGAATCGGCAGCCCAACAGCCAGCAAAGAACTACGACGTCATTGTGGTCGGCGGTGGCCCCGCAGGCAGTTCGGCCGCTATCTACTCGGCCCGCAAAGGCTTGAAGGTGGCAGTGGTGGCCGAGCGCATAGGTGGCCAGGTCAAGGAAACCGTAGGCATCGAAAACCTGATATCCGTGCCCGAGACGACAGGAACAGTCTTGGCCGACAATCTGCGCACACACTTGAGTTGCTATCCCATCGACAGCCTGGAACACCGACGGGTGGAGAGCGTGGAGATCCTTGAAGAAACGAAAGCCATCACCACATCGGCCGGCGAACAACTCCTTGCACCTGCCGTCATCATTGCCACCGGGGCAAGTTGGCGCAAACTAAACGTACCGGGCGAAGCCGACTACCTGGGCAAGGGAGTGGCCTTTTGTCCACACTGCGACGGCCCATTCTACAAAGGCAAACACGTGGCTGTTGTCGGTGGAGGCAACTCGGGTATCGAAGCTGCCATTGATTTGGCAGGCATCTGTGCCAAGGTCACCGTCTTTGAATTTATGGACGAGCTCAAAGCCGACCGCGTGTTGCAAGAACGCTTGCGCAGCCTGCCAAACGTGGAAGTGTTCTGCCATTCGCAAACCACCGAAGTGGTGGGCAACGGCGAAAAGCTCACAGCCCTGCGCATCAAAGACCGGAAAACGGACGAAGAGCGTTTGGTGTCACTGGACGGAGTGTTCGTACAAATCGGCCTATCGGCCAACAGTGGCCCGTTTGCATCGGTCGTAGAAACCAATCGCATCGGCGAGATTGTCATCGACACCCATTGTCGCACCAACGTACCCGGCCTATATGCCGCCGGCGATGTTTCGACCGTACCCTACAAACAGATAATCATTTCCATGGGCGAAGGAGCAAAAGCCGCACTGGCAGCCTTTGACGACCGCATCCGTGGCATAAAGTAAACGCAGCAACTCGCTACTCATCTCTCATCGACTGCCGATGGTCGGGACATTCACTGCCCGACCGTCGGCAGTTTCATTTATACAAACGAATGGTTATCTTTGCTTCAAACACTGGCTTCATGTCTTTCGTCAGCATGCTAAAAACAAGTGTTCAGCGTTTGAACAACCTTTTCTTTCCACGCCTTTGTGAGGTGTGCGAGTCGGCGCTTGTCGAGGGCGAAGATGTGTTGTGTACGGCCTGCAACATCGATTTACCTCGCACCGACTTCCATCTCCAGGCCGACAACCGCATGGAGCGTCTGTTCTGGGGACAGTGCAAGCTTGAGCGAAGCACGGCTTGGTTCTTCTATCACAAGGGTAGCCCTTTTCTCCGCCCCATCCATCGGTTCAAGTACAACGGGCGAAAAGAAGTAGCTTTCCAATTGGGGCGCCTGTGTGCAACCGAGCTGGTGGCCGATGATTTCTTCGCAGGCATAGACCTCTTGATTCCCATCCCTCTGCACCCCCGCCGACAACGTAGGCGCGGCTATAATCAAAGTATGTACATTGCCCAAGGTGTGAGCCAAGCCACCGGCATTCCCGTGGCTGCCGATGTCTTGGTGCGCATACGAGATGGAGAATCGCAAACCGAGAAGCCGGCCTACGAACGTCGAAGCGATATGCAAGGCAGCTTTGCCTTGAAGCAAGCCACCCCCATAGCGGGCAGACACCTTTTGTTGATAGACGATGTGCTCACCACAGGAGCTACGGCCATGGCTTGCATCCAAGCACTGAAGAAAGCAGAAGGAGTTCGCATCAGTGTGCTTACCTTGTGCCTGGCCGATTAAAGGCACCCACCCCACCACCCATTCACTCCCACCCCACCAAGTTCAAACCTCTTCGGTCTGTCCTGCCCAACCATCGTGCGCACATTGCCTACCCAAGCTCCATCCGACACCCATCCACAAAAAACCGCTCGGCTGCCTTTCGTTGATGAAAAACAGCCGAGCCGTTGGAATATCCTTATATATAGGAGGTACTATACTACTTAAATGCGATGCATTATGCTGCATCTACCGTGTGTTATCTTTATTCTTCTTCCGCCGATTTTCTGCACACGGCACGCACCACCAAGACCACCAGCCCCAACAATAAGCAGATGGACGAAGCGTAGCCTATGGCCTCGGTGAGGTGAAGACTGATGGGGTCGAACCACATCTCAATGCGATGCTGCCCTGCGGGTAGGTTCATGGCTCGCAATACGTAGTTGGCTCGCATCAGTTCGGCAGGCTTCCCGTCCACGGCGACTTGCCAGCCGGGATAGTAGATTTCCGAAAACACCACCAAGCCGGCCTGCGATGAAGCTGCTTCGTACACCAAGCGATTGGGTCGATAGCTCACCAAACGGATGGTGGCTGCCGAATCGCGACTCACCGACTGCGGTGCATCGGCAAACTTGGTGCGGTCGATGACGGCCGTTGTCAAAGGCTCGATATGTGCCAAGGCCTCCATCTCCTCATCGGCACTGTCCACCGTTTGCACCGTGTCGACAAACCAAGCATGACCGTAGGCATAGGGATTGCGTACGGGAATGGTTTGTTGCCCGTTTGCTCCACCCGGGAAGATGAAATAGCAAGTATTGAGCATATTCAGGGTGCGGAAGGCATGGGGGCTTACGCTGTCCATCACTCCTCCTGCGGCAACAATGGCCTGATAGGCCGCTTGCATTTCGGGAGCAAGACGGTAGTCGATAAGTTCTTGATAGCGGCGCAACTTAGCTGCGTGATAGCCGCCCACGCTCTTATGGTGGTAGGAGGTGTTGTTCTCGTTGAAAGTGTTTGTTGCCAGGTTGAGCACACGGTAGTTCAAGGTCGTGTCTTGTAGAATGTACTCGTCGGCAGCCGTCTTGCGGAAGGTATCGGTGCGCTGCGAAGCAGACACGAACATCTCGTCGTTGAGATAGCGTTTGTTCACCGCCCACATATCGACCACACAGAGCAAGCCCACCAAAGCCACGGTCCAAACGGCTTTCAAACGGCCGGTGGCATGCATCAGCAGCAAGAGTACGCCTGCCGACACCAAGAAGAAGCTGCGCCAAGCATCGGCAGTCACCAAGGCGGCACGCATCTCTTGAAGGTTGCCGAGCAGCAGAGGAAGATAGTCGCCGGGAATACTTTGTGTCAGCATGGCTCGTTCTTGGGTGCTCACAAAGCCATCCGACAGCAGGTCGGGCACCAAGGCCACCAAGAAGGCCACCCCGGCAGTGGAAGCGAGCGCAGCAAGCAGCGCACGCCGATAGTCGGCAGTCAAGATGCCTCGTGGCTGTTTCAAGATTTCGTTCAGCCCGAGGATGGCCAAGAAAGGTATGGTGAACTCGGCAATGACTAAAATGGACGAAACGGCTCGGAACTTGTTGTAAAGAGGCACATAGTCAATGAAAAAGTCGGTGGGTGGCATGAAGTTGCGTCCCCACGACAGTACAATCGAGAACAAAGTGGCTGCCACCAACGCCCATTTCATAGGTCCTTTGACCACGAAGCAACCGAAGAGAAACAAGAAGAGCACGAAGGCACCCACGTAGACCGGGCCGGCTGTCATGGGTTGTTCGCCGAAATACTGCGTCAACTGCCCATAGATACCGGCCGAAGCCAAGCGGCCGTCGGCCTTGCTCATGGCTCGTTCATTGTCGGCCAAAGGCTCGGAGGCTCCTCCCTTGAGGTTGGGGATGAGCAAAGTCAAGGTTTCGTCCACCCCATAACTCCACTGTGTGATGTAGTCTTTCTCCAATCCACCGCCCGAATCTTGGGTACTTTTCACCTTGGCTGTCAATTCTCCGGGGCCACGCATCGTTTCCTTGCTATACTGATAGGTGTGATATAGATTCGAAAGATTGGCTCCCACG
>JAXFUC010000114.1:0-7049 GCA_034176395.1 Bacteroides sp.
ACATACCCGGAGGAGATACTACGAAGCCTACCGGGGAAGGATCGTACACCGTTTTCGAAGCTACCGTGGAATAGCTTCCATCAGAGTTACCGACACCTTGTCTTCCGTTATCCCATAAGTTGACCACTTCAAGTGCCGACCAGTTCCACCATTGGCTGTAGTAAAAAGTGGTAGGGTTTTGAATACCATCTGAAATATGTTTACGATCTCTTTGCCAATAGACTTGAGTTCGTGTAATGTTTGTCCCTCCTCCACTTGCATTGTACACCGGATTTGCAAAGCAAAAAGGATCTTTACGACCAAAGTTATAGTGCAGAGCATAACCCGAGTTCTTGAATTCGTCCTTCTCTCGCTGAGTAATTACTTTGGAGATGACTGCCGATGGAGGGTTGACTCCGGTTCCATACTGCGTCCTATTTTGGGTGATGGTCATGGTTATGCTGCGCTCAGGATAAAGCTTACCGGTGCGGTTAACCCATCCAATGGGAGCACGCAACAAATTGTAATTGCCCAATGCGTCGGTCTTGTCTGCAGTCAGAGGAGTCACCCAAATATGCCAGCTCCAATATACCGTTCCTCCTTTTTTTATGGCTATCACGGCATTGCCTTGACCCAGATTCGCTTCCTCTACCTTGAATTCGACGAAGCGTTTGCCATTATCGCCGGTTACCAAGCGCAGTCCCGTTATCAGGCTTTGTTTGTCTTGCCATAGGAGTTCAACACCGGCACCGCTAATATCTTCGTTATCCTCCAAGTAGGGGGAGACGATCTTATTTTTATTATGGCGAAGAAACGTCGTTAGTGTGTAAGATGTTCCGATTGCGGTATAAGCTCGTGTGTTTGAACCATCATTCTTGATGGCATTACCATAAACAACCGGAAAGCGATATGTTCCTGCTTGGTTCACCAAATAACAATTGGCAGTGGTGCGCCCACTTGTTCCCGGATTGTTGAGAGACAAATCGCGCGTAGTGGTCAAGGGCTTGTTGGCACGCAAAATTTCTTCGTAAGTCTTACCGATTTGTGCTTCAAGGATGACCTGGAATTGGTATGTATTATTCGTCAGACTCAACGGATTGTATCGAAACCAAGAAGGTGGAGTGGACGAATCTTGTGTACCATCGTTGTAACTTATTGTCCAAGGGACATTGTAGGTTCTAAGGGTAGCTCCGTCCTTATTCTTCAGAGAGGCACGGCTCACAACTGTATAGGTAGCGTATCCCGTTTTTTCATCGAATGATGTTGTGGGTGCATCCCAACTGAACTCATATTCGATGCGGAGGCTGGTGAGGGACATTTTGTAAGTCACTACTTTCCCCATTGGCCATGAATTGCCGGCAATAGAGGCTGTGAGGACTTGAGATTGTCCTGAGAGGTTATCGACATAAGTCACCGCCAGTTGCGCACCTACCGGAACGGTTTGAGGAATCATCATGAAGGTGGCTTCGTTGTCCACAATCATGGTTTCTGTGTTCTCGGCAACAGCCTTATTCAAGTCCTGTACAAAGTTTTTGAGAGTAGAGTGATTCTGCCAAGCGGTATTGCCTATGGGATAAACGGCTTTTCCGTATACACCTCTCAGCTCCACCTTAGTGATACGTCCGGGCAGCATACCGGCGGTTTTCAACTTCACAGCGGTGAGGGCATGCTTGAAGGTCAGTGGTTCGCGTTGTTTTTTATTGCCGGGCAATTCTCCCGACGAAGCAACCAGCAAATCTTTCTGTGCGGACACAGTTCCGGGCACAGTATAGGTTAGTTTGGGAGTGCCGGCCGTGGTTTGTGATGAAAGCTCAGTGCCTGTATGGTTATAGGGGCTGTAAGCAAAGAATCTCACTTTCTTATCGGCTCCCGGCCAATAGAATTGGGTGGTGTAGCCGGATGCTTGAGTTACTTCCACGTTGTACATAAAGGTGGGGGTCAAACTCTCTGTCCATGTGCCGGTCGATGGATACACATAGGTCAGCACGCCGAACGAGGGGTACATACTTGCCGTTGTCACTGCGGCAGCGCGTGTGCCCACTTCGACTAGTTGGGAAGGGGAGGCAAATTCTTCTTCGATCACATGCAGCGAATAGACACTGTCGCCGCTCTCACTTTTCAATGGCACAACGCCAAGCAGACTTCCATGTTCCGAATAAGAATTCGGGTCTGCATTGCTTCGGGTGCTCGCTTCCTTCCAGTGAATCTCTACATTGGGTAAGAAACCGATGGAAGCCCCTTCATTCCATGTCTCTTCTTCGTGCTTACAGCTACCCAAGCCGGGGAGCGATAGACAGAAAAACCAGGGAGCGACGCTCCAAACGATTCGATGTGATAATTGCTTCATGAGAGGTGGATATATAACCAAGAAAAGTATAGCGACCGAATTCTTTGAGTAGCCGGGTGAAGACATTCAACCTCACCCGGCCTGAAGTAAACCCTGCCGACTTGAAGTCGATAAGGTTGATGTTTGTATTAAACGTTTAGATTGACATCGCTATCTGTCGGTGTCCAGTCTTCCACAGTGGCACTATACATAATGGGTTGAAGTTGAGGTTTACCATTCTCATCGTAACCACCACCGAACTTCAACGTGTAGATGTACTTTTTACCCGGAGTCCATGTCTCACCGAAAGGAACATAGGCTTTGCCGAATGAGCTTTCACTACCTACTATATAAGTTTCGGCTTGTTTCACCTTGAGATCGATCTCTAAGTAACAGTGTTTGTTTTGCTCTGCTGTGGCTATGGTTACAGCAGTAGTCGGCGTTGTAGTCCATTTGGTGACAGCCTGTGGCATGAGCAGCAATGCCCCGTTGGCAGCAGTCAAATCCGTGGCCGATTCGTGGCTGGCTACAATAATGGGAGTGGTGGCCATTCCCAATGTATAGTCGTTGGTCGCTTCACCGGTAACGTTCCATGAACCGGCAGTGGAACCTGCTGCCGTCTGTGTGGAGGGGAAAGTGAAAACACCCGTATTCTTCAGATTATGCACCTTGATTCCTTGAACTTCTACTTCAAGAGATGCCAAAGCCTTCTGTCCTTTGAAGACTATTTGCGACAAAGCGTGCTTAAAAACGAAGGGAACGGTTACACCATCCGTTTTGGCATGATTGAGTTTTGAGGCATACATCAGGTCTTTTTGGTTAGCTTGGTTAGCATCCACAGTGAAGTTGATAGTTCTTGCGCTGTTGGTAATGCTTGGAGTTTCGGCTGTTGATGGACTTACTGCATAGAAATCAAGTGCACCGGTGGGCCAATAGGCTACATCCGAGGCTTGAGCATAGTCCCATTTGGAGTTTGAATAATGAATGCGAACTCCGTTCACATAAGTAGAATTGCCTGCTTTCAGGAATCCCCAAACCTTGAAGTCTGTACTTGTTAAGTTGGTAGATTCGATGGGAGTAGCACGCGTTGCATTATTTGAGAGTGCAGTGAATCCAATTGCTTCCCCTCGTTGTACGTCGATGACTTCGTCGTTGGAACAAGCGGACATTGTCAATGCTGCTGCGGCAGCCATCCAAAGATACTGTTTCATGTTACGATAAAATGAATGTTAGTGAATAATAGTTTATGTTTTATTTGTTGAATTCAAGAATGATGGCCGCATGGATCAGATTTCGATTTCTCGTTCGACGGCCGGCTCCCAACTCTCTACCTCGGGCTTGAAACCTTCTCCGTTTCCAATGGGAGAGGGAATGTCCCATTGGGTGCGGATAACGATGTGAATCTCGCGTTTGAAGTCATTCTCCGAGGGACTTACCTGTTGAGTCACATCGAAAGATTTGTAGATTTTCTTGTCCTTGGTACGTACAAAGAGCGTGAAGTGTGAATCCCCTTGGGGCAAAACTCCCCAGGTTCGGAACGAACCACGCACGATACCATCTTGTACAGAGCCTTCGAACAGCACCTCGCCTCCTTGAGCACTCAGAGTTTGACTGCCCGGGAAGAAGGAACCCGATACGTTGGACAAACTGGCCTTTATTTCTTCTACATGCTTCAAGTTTTGTATGCCTTGTATCTCAAACGTATAGGTGTAGACAACACTTTGAGGTGTGAGTACAACCACTTGGGGCGTTTCTCCCTTACTTTCGAGGCTCACGTTGTTTTGTTTGTCCGAAACGATGACGGGCGGTTGATCGTAGGTGACGATGCCGGCGGGCCGTTCAATGATGGGATTCAGTGTGGAGGAAGTCAGTTCCAAACTTTTGATTTGTTGCAGACTGTTTTCCACCACGTTGTCGGTGTCGATGTTGTAACAAATCACGTTGTACTTGCCGTATGGAACATTCACGACTCCTCCCTTCGAATCTTGAAAGTCGAACACATAGGGAGGCCCTCCCGCTTCGTTGATGGGATAAAAGAAAACACGCATGGCTCGTGGAACGACTTGCGTCGAGTCCCAGCGAAATTCCACGCGAACTTCGGGTGCATGCGGATGGTGATAGCAGAGATCTTTGTGTTCGCAGCCCAACCACAGTAGGACGATTGCAAGGAGACTAAGGTGACGAGTGAATGATTTCATCGTATTCCTCCTTTCCGATTATAGTTGTCGCGTCCGATGAGCCACACCAGCGAGGCTTCGACTTTGGTGGGGCCCACCCAGTGACGGTTTTTGGTGGCTTGCCACACGTAACACCCGTCCTTTGGTAGATATTCTTTGTAGTAACCGCCAAGATAGCCCAAACCGATACCCAGATCCAGGTTCAACCGTCGAACAAGAGGAATCGAATAACCGTAGGACAGTCCGCCGAAGAAACTCCAACGATTTCCTAAGTAGCCACGACCACCTCGTTCCACATCGTAGGACACGATGCCGGCATACAACCCCACGTGATGTCCGGTCAAGGGTTTGGCTTGTGATTTCTTACCCAGCCAACGCCTTACTTCCAGATCACCACCGTAGATACGCCAATAATAATGTGTGCGATCGTTCTTCCACCACATATACGACCAATTGGCTGCCACCGACCATTGATGACCCAGATAGGCTTCTATACCTATGTTGGGCACCAGGCAGAGGTCATGCACCAGGTTTGTTTTAACAGCCACATAGTAAGGGCGATGTGTATGAGTGATTGCTTCGATAGGCGAGGAAGGGTGGTCGGCTTTGGGTTCGTACAAAACGGTGAGGGGAACGGTCAGGCTATCGGTATCCTCGACTTTCGTTTCGGAGGTCGGGAGTGTGGGCATATACAATATCAGCACCCCACGTCTCATTTGTGGAAAGAAACGGCTTTCCAGCTCTTTCCATACACGGCCTCCGTATAGGTTTTGCAATCTGCGTTTCTTCCCATCGACCACTTTGCCTTGGCGAACAATCCATTCGGGTCCTTGCAAAAGGTCGAGTATCTCCTCTCGGTGGCTCATGTTCGACCGAGTCACGAGCTCCGAGAGATAGTTCCAATCCACACCCACAGAATTGGATGTTATTTGAAACATTTCGGAATGGAAACCTTGGGCAAAGAACCACTCTTGGACACGAGATTTTCGCTCGGCAGATAGGTGTTTATTGATGGCAGACGACCCCTCGGGTGAGCCACTGCCTTGCAAAGTTAGTTTCAGTGGAAGCGCATTGTTGTGGATGGAATATGTACGAACTTTTTGGACAAAAGTGGCCAATTGCTTCGCGTTGGATGCAAAGGCGGTATCGAGCCGAGATTCTCCTTGTCGGAAGAATACTTCAAGGTATATTGTGTCTTCAGTACAAGGGTTTTGGGCCCAAAGGAAATGAAATGAATTCGCAATGAGAAGAATAGTTAGAAATAGACGCACGAAAGGGAATTTAAGGAGAACCTATAAAATGTATGTCAAGTAGAAAGTAAATCTATGCGATGATGTAATACCCAGCTCAGATAGCGCAAAGTTACGGAGATATTTGTAAATGGAAGAGAGATGACACTCATTAACATTTGTAGAAGCAAAGGAACGTATGATTTTTCAGATTTGTAAATGGTTTAAAATGTATTTTAGGCGTTTGTATGGTTTTGTTTTGTGTAAAAATGAGGTTGTGAATAAGAAATTTAAATTTGATTGAAAGTGTTTGCTTTTGTTAATGAGCGATGGCGTGAAATCCAACTTTTTGAAAAGAATATTCTATGGGTAGGCTACCGAGGCATGAGAAATTTTCATTCCCGAAAAGGAGTATGAACCATTCGAACAATAGCTGTAAAGCATGGTCGAAACATGGCTCCTTATCGTTGGGTAAGCGATGGCGATTCGAGTGTCATAGCCTCGCTTACGGTTGAATTCCTATGCCAAGGGAAAGAAGGTGAATAAAAAGGAGTGGAGTTGTGATTTAATTACTACTTTTGTTTGCACATACGTAAGTTATCCTTTGAATACCATACTAATATGAAAGAAACCATTATTTCGCCCTCCATTCTTTCGGCCGACTTTGCTCATTTGGCCAAGGATATGGAGATGATAAACCGCAGCGAAGCAGGCTGGGTGCACATTGACATCATGGACGGTGTTTTTGTTCCTAACATCTCGTTTGGCTTTCCTGTGTTGAAGTTCGTGGCACAACTCACCGATAAGCCCCTTGATGTGCATCTCATGATTGTGAATCCCGAGAAATTCATTCCCGAGGTGAAGGCGTTGGGGGCACATGTGATGAATGTACACTACGAAGCTTGTCCGCATCTGCATCGTGTGGTGCAACAAATTCGCGAGGCCGGTATGCAGCCGGCAGTGACTATCAATCCGGCCACTCCCGTAAGCGTGTTGAAGGACATTATTAGGGATGTCTACATGGTACTTATTATGAGCGTCAATCCCGGGTTCGGGGGGCAAAAGTTTATAGAACATTCGGTCGAGAAAGTGAGAGAACTGCGCGAGTTGATCGATAGCAGCGGTTCGCAAGCACTCATCGAAGTGGATGGGGGCGTGAATTTGGAAACCGGTGCTCGATTGGTAGAGGCAGGTGCAGACGTATTGGTGGCAGGAAACGCTGTGTTTGCCGCCTCCGATCCCGAAGCGATGATTGCTCGTTTGCGATGTGTATAAGATCAAATCGATTTGCAGCCGAACTTCCTACATAAACACCCTTTTCTACGCCTGACCATCCCT
>JAXFUC010000115.1:0-3369 GCA_034176395.1 Bacteroides sp.
ATAAGCATTAACAAATAATTGTACAGATCGTATGCTTTAGAAAGACTGAAAAATAGTTCCTTCTCGGCTACATCTATGCTTTTTCCCTCATTTTGGTAGTAGGCGTAGACAATTTGCACAATCTTCAAACGGATAAGAGCTCTGTTTATCATAAGTTTCTCGCTGTAAACATCATTTTCTGGGTCTGCAAAATTAGAGCTTTTGGGCGAGTTTTTGCAAGAAAATAGTCTTTTTTTGCCCCTCTATTAACTTCTGTAACCGTTTCCTTTTGTTCGTATCTAAAAAAATGTGACTTTTGAACTTCAGAAAAGTTTAGACCACACGTTATTCGATTTATATGTAACCATGGAAGACTCAAAGAAAAGAATGCCAGATCAGGAGATTGTATTCTCAAGAACGATCAAAGCCGGAAAGAGGATTTACTATTTGGACATCAAAAGGAATCTCAAGGACGAGATGCTTCTATCCATCACCGAGAGCAAGAAGATCGTTTCGGGAGAGGGAGAGCAAGCACAGACAAGTTTCGAGAAACACAAAATTTTTCTTTATCAAGAGGACTTTGAAAAGTTCATGGATGCCATGACAGACATTTTTCAATTCATCAAGAATGATTGTTCCTCCAATCCTCCAGCCCTCATACCTACCGAATCATTATCCCCAGAAAACTCTTGCGACGGCATGAATTTGGCTCCCGAAATAAAGATAGAAATCGACTTTTAAATCTTTATTCTTGATTTTTCAATAACAAAGAGATACCTTTGCGGTGCTTTTTTGCAGCATTGTGTGCTTAGGCACACTGTGTGATGGTAGATTAAGCAAAACAACTTAATTTCAGAGTAACACAACTTTAAGACAATGAGATCAATTGAAGTAAAAGGTACTGCAAGAACCATTGCAGAGCGTTCTTCGGAACAAACCAGAGCATTGAAAGAAATCCGTAAAAATGGGAATGTTCCTTGCGTCCTCTACGGAGGTGGCGAAGTGGTTCACTTCACCGTTTCCAATGATGGACTACGCAACTTGGTGTACACCCCCCACATCTACAGCGTGGATTTGGACATCGATGGCAAGAAAGTAAAGGCCATCTTGAAAGACATCCAGTTCCACCCTGTTAAGGACAACATTCTCCACGTAGATTTCTATCAAATCGATGAAGTGAAACCCATCGTCATCGAAGTTCCCGTACAGCTCGAAGGATTGGCCGAAGGTGTGAAAGCCGGTGGTAAGCTTGCGCTGCAAATGCGTAAAATCAAAGTAAAAGCTCCCTATCAAGCTATCCCCGAGAAACTGATTGTTAACGTGTCTCACTTGGGATTGGGTAAGACAATCAAAGTTGGAGAACTGAGCTTCGAAGGTTTGGAACTTATCAGTGCCAAGGAAGCTGTTGTGTGCGCCGTTAAGCTGACACGTGCAGCAAGAGGAGCAGCCGCAGCCGCAGCAAAGAAATAAGTAGAGTATTTCAACGATAACCGCAAGCCGACACGCGATGAGAGACTTCTCAAGAGTTCTTCATCGTTTGGGGTCGGCCTGCGGTTATTTTTTTATCGGACAGCGCAAGCCTTCTAAGAAGAATAGCATGATCAAGTTTCTCATCGTGGGTTTAGGCAACATCGGGCCCGAATACCACGAAACTCGACACAACATAGGCTTCATGGCCTTGGATCAATTTATTAAACAGAACAACATTCCTCCTTTTCAAGACGGAAGATATGGATTTGTCACTCAACATTCCATCAAAGGCAAGCACTTGACCCTTCTCAAGCCAAGTACGTTCATGAATCTAAGCGGATCCGCCGTTCGATATTGGATGCAAAAGGAGAACATTCCCTTGGAGAACGTACTCATCATTGTTGACGATCTTGCTTTGGAGTTTGGGCGTTTGCAACTAAGAGGGAAAGGTGGAGATGCCGGACACAACGGTCTGAAACACATTGCCGCCACGCTAGGTACACAAAACTACGCTCGCCTACGCTTTGGCATCGGCAATAACTTTCCTCGAGGTGGGCAGATCGATTACGTACTTGGGAAATTCACAGAAGATGAACAGAAAAATCTGGTAGCTCCGCTGGAGACGGCCGGCGACATCATCAAGAGCTTTTGCCTTGCCGGAATCAGCATCACCATGAATCAATTCAATAAGAAATAAATCTTAGCCATGGGATTCGAAGCCAGAATAGATAAATGGATGTGGGCCGTTCGTATCTTCAAAACACGCACCATCGCTGCCGAAGCCTGCAAGAAAGGACGTGTATCCATGAATGGAAGCTTTGTCAAAGCTTCTCGAATGATAAAGCCCGGCGACATTATTCAAGTGAAGAAGCCACCCATCACCTACTCTTTCAAAGTGCTGCAAGCCATTGAAAAGCGAGTGGGTGCCAAACTTGTACCAGAGGTTATGGAAAACGTTACCACGGCCGATCAATATGAATTGCTCGAAATGAATCGAATCAGTGGATTCGTAGACAGAGCCAAAGGAACGGGACGCCCCACCAAGAAAGATCGCCGCAGCCTTGAAGAATTCACCGCTCCTGAGTTCATGGACGACTTCGAGTTTGAGTTCGATTTTGAGGAATAGTACACTTGTGGAACAAAACATCTTAGTCGAACGACTTCGAAGCCTGGCAGATGACTCCTATAAAGAGTTTACCGCCAAACTCATACCGGGCATTACACATATCCTGGGAGTGCGCACTCCCCTGCTGCGCAAGCTGGCTACCGAACTTATGAAGAAAGAGGAGTGGTTCGATATTCTGGCACAAACACCTCGATATCATGAAGAAAAGATGCTGCATGCCTTGCTCATTGGCCAAGGCCCCATTGACTCTTCCGCTCGCTTCCAACTCTTGACACGCTTCATTCCTCTCATCGATAACTGGGCCGTATGCGACCTCTGTTGTAGCGAACTGAAAAGACTTGTGCAAACCTCCCCTACCGAAACGTGGAATTTCCTTACTCCCTACCTCTACTCCACACAACCGTTCGAGCAACGCTTTGGCATAGTCATGCTGTTTCACTACTTACAAGACGACTACCTTGAACATATATTGGCCTATGCAGACTCATTCTGCCACAAAGACTACTACGCTCGTATGGGCATGGCTTGGTTGCTATCGGGCTGCTTCGTGAAATATCCCATCCAGACCATGGACTACTTGGAGCATAGCCGGCTGGACATTTTCACCTACAACAAAGCTTTACAGAAAATCATCGAATCGCGCTGCGTGGACAAAGCGACCAAGAATCGCATCCGCAGTATGAAACGCAGGCCATAGCTATGGCTTTACCTCCTACCTCCATATTCCAAACTTTCAAAACAAAACTCCTCGCCTATCGATTCTTCATCGGTGAAGCGAGGAGTTTATGTTATTG